>CAZPTQ010000083.1:0-2354 GCA_964589365.1 uncultured Saprospiraceae bacterium | reverse complement strand
GTGAATGGGTGAATGGGTGAATGGGTGAATGAGTGAATGAGTGAATGGGTGAATGGGTGAGGCTCCCAAGTCTAGGAGGGCTGCGAAACCTGGGCGGTTAATCGGGGCAAAACTAATGCTCGGTTTGGTTTTCGGCTTTGCGCTTTTGAAGATCACCATGCCAACAGGTTTTTGAATCACCCATTTTTGGGATGTGCTGATAAAAATCACCAAGCGCGGTTAGGTATTTGGAGGCGGTGACACCAAGTAGGAAAGCAAGACTTAATCAGCACATTTTTTCACCAATAAATTTTTTCAAAAATGAGTTCAAATCTTATCGGTCGCAGTGCGGCACTCCTTACTGTTGTCTTTTTTCTGGCAAGCTTCACCACGGCCTCGGGCCAAAGAGAAACCACGCTCACAAAGGCCAAAAGGACAGAACTGCTCAACACTGTCGAAGCGGTCAATTACAGAAACCATCTTGTAGACAAACTGGGGGGCAAATTGAACATAACTGATGGTGCCTCTAACGCTATTTCCGTCACTGGCGACGGGAAAACGGTAATCTGCGAGATCGTGTCACAATTTGTCACCTTGAGGTCTGGGAATGTAGAACAAATCTCCATCAGGATCACGGAGAACAATGTTGTTCAAGAGGTCAATCTCGTGCAATATGCCAACGGGGATCTTGGCACATTGGAAGGAGACAAACTGGTTACCTATACTTTGTCCAACACGAGCGCTGCGTGCGTGGCAGCACTTGCAGGCAACGGCCCCAGTTGTACGGCCTGCAGAAACAAGCTGAACACTTGTTTCAGCAATAACCGTGTGGTTAAAATTATTGGATGCCTGTTGAGAAACTTTGACGGCTCTTGTTTGTCCTGTGGATATCAGTTAGACGCAATAGTTGCTTGTGTCTTAAACCGATAAAAAATCAATTCTTCGCCTCGCCTCGAAATCGCCTCTTTGGGGGCAGTTTCGAGGTTTTTTTATTGGATGCAGACCCGGCACGAAAAAATTTGTTTTAAAAGACACTAACTTAAAACTCTTGTGTACGTTTGCCTACATTTTCAAAACAAAACTTGTTACAACTTATGGAACCTAATTTTCTTGCAGTAGGCGTAACAGCCTTGGTACCGATGATCGTCGGCTTAGTTTACTACCATCCAGCCGTGCTTGGCGGGCCTTGGATGCGCGCCAATGGCTTCACCCTCGAAAGCATTGGGAAAGGGCCTAACCCAATCCTGTATATCGTGGCACTCGGTCTGTCCTTCCTTCTTTCAATGTTTATGTGCATCAATGTAACAGGCCCTGGCCAAGATGTTGCACCCGATGGGCACAGTTACGCCACTTTCGGGCACGGCGTTGTGCACGGGGTGCTTATTTCACTCACCGTGCTGCTGCCCGTAATCGGCACCATGTCTATTTTTGAAAAGCGCGGCTGGGGCTGGGTGTTTACAAATCTTGGTTACTGGATTGTGACGCTTGCCATCATGGGCGGCATTTTGAGTGCCTGGCGTTAAGCAGTGCGAAATTCGTTTCGCCATCTGCGTAGGGCGAAATTCATTCCGCTTTTCCTTTTACTTCTTGGGCGAAGTTCATTTTTCCTTTCAATTATGGAAGGCGAATGAATTTCGCCCTTATTTTTTATAAGCAGTTTGTTTTTCTGCAAGATGTTTTTCTACCTTTGCGCCCCTCGAAAAGCCCGGTGCTATTTCACATAAGTAGCCGGGCGAGAATTTCTCATTTAAATTTTCAATTTCACAACATGGCAGTCAAACTTCGCCTGCAACGCAGAGGCCGCAAAGCCGCCCCTTTTTACCACATCGTAGTCGCCGACAGCCGCTCGCCCCGCGACGGTAAGTTCATCGAGAAAATCGGCACTTACAACCCACTTACTGTTCCCGCTGCCATCGAACTGGATCGCGATCGTGCGGCTCACTGGATCAGTGTTGGTGCACAACCGACCGACACTGTAAATGCAATTCTACGTTTAAAAGGCGTTTTGTATGCAAAACACCTTCAAAAAGGCGTAGCAAAGGGCGCATTCGACCAAGCAAAAGCCGATGAGATGTTGGCTAAATGGATCGAGGAAAAAGAAAACCACATCGAAAAACGCCGCGAAGAGACAAAAGAAGCTAAGAAGAAACTGGTAGCAAAAGTGGACGGTACCGCCAAAGTGAAGGTTAAGCCGGTGCCACCACCTGTTGAAGTCGAAGCCGCCCCGGAAGAAGAGGCAGAAGTAGCAGAAGCAGTGGCAGTGACAGAGGACGCAGCCCCAGAAGCAGATGCAGTGGCAGAAGCGGTTGCTGAGGAAGCAGTGGCTGAAGAAGTAGCAGTGGCAACAGAAGTAGAAGCGGTGGCTGAAGAAGTAG
>CAZPTQ010000082.1:0-22645 GCA_964589365.1 uncultured Saprospiraceae bacterium | reverse complement strand
CAATGACGATAATGACTCAATGACCCAATGACCCAATGATGGCCCAAAGCAGGCGAACTAAAGTTCGCCCTACTTAAACCGAATCGCCCTAACCGGCGCAATCCCCGACACCACAAACGAGGGCAACAGCAAGAAAACCAGGGTAATAGTCAAGGTTCCAAGGTTGATGCCCAAGACCGTGAGCCACTCGATGCGCACTGGTGCGTAGGAGAGGTAATAATCCGCTTCATTGAGCCGTATGAGGTGAAAACGGTCTTGAAGCCAGCAAAAACCCAGACCAATCAAATTGCCCCAAAACATACCGTTGAGTGTGATGACTGCTGCGTGATACAAGAAAACAGAACGAATGCGGCGGTTTTCCGCGCCGAGCGCTTTCAGGATACCGATCATGGTGCTTCGTTCGAGTACCAGCACCAGCAATGCGGTAATCATGTTGATGATGGCTACAGCGAGCATCAGCACAAGAATCACAATTTCATTGTAATCCTGTAACTCGAGCCACTCGAAAATGGAGGGGAATTTATCGCGGATGCTCACGGAAAGCAGGTCGTCGGGCAGCACTTCCTGGTAAATGTATTGGTTGTAGAGTTCGAGGTCGCGCAGGTCGTCGAGCCAGAGTTCAAACCCAGCCACTTGGTTTTCTTGCCAGCCGAGCAAGTTTTGCACTTGCCGGATGTCGCAGAGGGCAAATTTTCGGTCGTATTCCTCCAATCCGGTTTTGTATATCCCGCAGATTTGGAACATCCGGCGCGTTTGGTCGCGCTCTTTCACAAAATGTACGATGAACTTGTCGCCCACGCCTACCTGAAGACGGTCAGCTGTTTGGCGGCTGATGATGATTTCGCGTGATAAAGCGGTATCTGTCAGCGTAATTGGCTTTCCTTCAAGCAGGTATGGTTGCAAATTCCCCCAGTCAAAATCCTTCCCAATGCCTTTGAGCAAAATACCCTCCAAAGCCGTTTTCGTTCGGATGATGCCCGGTTTGTGCGCGAAAACCTGAATATGACGGATTCCACCACGGGGTCCTTTGCCCTGCCATTCCATTTGTTCCAGGGTCGTTGGAGGAATGCCACGAACAGTATCCAGGGAAGGATAAAAATCTTGTTTTATGTCAATAGGTTGTGGCTCGAATGAGAGGGAATATGCTGTGTCAGAAATATGAATATGCCCCCAAAATTCAAAAATCTTGCGGCTGATCTCACTCTTGAAACCCGCGATGAGCGCAGAAGAAGCGATCATCACTGCTACGCTCAATGCCACCGCTACAACCGCAATGCGTATGATGAGCCGGGAAAAGTTTTTCCCGCCTGAAAAGGCGATACGGCGGGCAATGAAAAAGGGAAGGTTCACGTGATGGTGATTGGTAGACCGGTGATTGGTAGATCGGTGATTGGTTTATTGATGTTTGGTAGGATTGGTTACACGCAAATGTATCTCTGTACAGATCATACCGACAAATTTGTCAAATCAAAAACCTGTGTGGGGTTTGATTGTTTCGTTGTTGATTGCCGGGACTGCGTTTTTGGGACACCTCGGAGGTCTTCGAAGACCTCAGAGGTGTCCCAAAAACGCAGTCCCGGCACGAGGCTTCACCTAAATTTCTATGCAAAAATCCATTCTGTCTTTTTCCCAAGTCACCCAACTTTCTAAATCCGACATTGCATATTCTAGTGGAGATGAGCGACTTAAGCCATTTTATGCCTACGCCCCTCAGATGGAATCGTTTGAGCAGATCATTCAGGAAAAAGAAGGTACGGTATATCCTCGTGCCGAGCTCGTTGATGCACTCACTCGTCAATATCAAAACCTCCCTGGCAACGAAAAAGTCAATCGGAACATTGAGGCGCTGGGCCACGACAATGCCTTCACAATTGTTACAGCACATCAGCCGAGTTTGTTTTTAGGGCCACTCTATTTCGTGTACAAAACCTTGACAACCATAAACTTGGCCGAAGCATTGGAGACTAGTTTAGGCGGACGGCGGCGTATTATCCCAGTGTTTGTGCTGGGCAGCGAAGACCACGATATTGAAGAAGTCAACAAGGTCAATTTGTTTGGAAAGCAAATTGTTTGGCGTCCAGATGAAACGGGGGCAGTTGGAAGCATGGGCACGGCGAGCCTTAGCAATGCACTTGAGGAACTCCGTGCTATTTTGGGGGAAAACGATGCTGCACGAGCACTTTTTGAGCGGGTGGAAAAATGCTATAGAGAGCAAAAAACATTTGCAGAGGCAACACAGGCAATGCTCCATGAATTTTTTGGGCAATATGGGCTGGTAGTGTTGAATATGAATGACGCATTGCTCAAACGACGTTTCATTCCCATTTTGAAGGCTGAACTTACCGAGCAGGCAGCCTTCAGCATCGTGAACAAAACGATCGCGCAATTGACTGAATTAGGGTTTAAAGCCCAGGCTGTGCCGCGTGAAATCAACCTTTTTTACCTGACACCTGGCACGCGGGAACGAATCGTTCGAGAAGATGGCGTGTACAAAGTGTTGAATACAGACCTCGTTTTTTCTCAGGAAGAAATCCTCTCGGAAGTGGATGCCCATCCAGAGCGCTTCAGCCCGAATGTTGTGCTGCGTCCCCTTTTTCAAGAAACCATACTCCCTAACCTCGCCTATATCGGAGGGGGTGGAGAGTTGGCCTATTGGTTGGAAAGAAAGTCGTTGTTTCTTCATTTTGGATTGCAGTTCCCAATGCTTGTCCGTAGGCATTCAGCCCTTTTGCTTGACCGGGATGCTGGGAAAAAACTGGCAAAATTTGGGTTTACGCCCGCTCAGTTTTTTGGCGATACCGATGCTTTGGTACGCAGCTTTGTGGGAAATAACTCAGCAGGAGAGATGAGTTTAGATGTGGAAATCAACGAATTGAAGAAGATTTTTGAACAAGTGGCTGCAAAGGCCATGACCATTGATCCTACGTTGGAGAAAGCCGTGCTGGCTGAATCAGTAAAAGTCGCCGCAGGCTTGGAGCAATGGCAAGGGCGGCTCCTGCGCTCAGAAAAACAAAAGCACGAAACGACGCTCAACCAACTGCGTGCCTTGAAGGAAAAATTATTCCCGGCGGGTGGTTTGCAGGAGCGGCACGACAATTTCCTGCCCTATATTTTGAAGTATGGGGAGGGATTTATAGCAATGTTGAAGGAGCATTTTGCAACTTTTGATGCGGGTTTTGTTGTTTTGGAGGAAGGTTAATGACCGCCAGAAATATTTTCCCTGAATAAATTATGCTTACTTTTGATAAAAATTTCAAAACATGAGAGCAGCAACAGCAAGTGCATATGATCAAATTGCGGAGTTTATGGCAAACATGTCTCCACAAAAAGTTGTAGCATTTCAAGCATCAGATACAAATCAAAAGCGACTTGATTTCTTGTTGGACAAGCAAAAAATAGAGGGACTTTCTGTAGATGAAAAGAATGAACTGGAACATTATCTGATCATTAACCGTATTATCGGACTCGCCAAAGCTCGGGCAAGGCAGATTTTGAAACAATGAGCCAAACGGTATCTGATAAAATTCGGGAAGCAGCAGCAGCGCGAGCAGATTATCGTTGTGAGTATTGCTTGCTTTCAGAGTTGGTTGCTTTTTATACATTCCATGTTGACCACATCAAAAGCCTCAAACATGGTGGGGCTTCTACAATTGAGAACTTGGCATATTGCTGCCCCGACTGTAATAATTTCAAAGGCACTGATCTGGGAACATTCCAGGATGACGACGAAAACCTAATCCGCTTTTTTAACCCAAGAAAAGATACTTGGTTGGAACATTTCAAACTACATGATGGCGAAATCATTCCATTGACAAAAATTGGGAAATCTACGGAACGAATTTTCAAATTCAATGCGCTCGACAGACTCATTTTCCGCCCACAATTGGCGAGTTTAGGTCAATACCCCTAACTCAGAATCCTGAAATATTTCTTGCAATCGCAAAGGCTACAACCACTACCAAGGCCAGCATCGCAGCCCGATACCCATACCATGTACGGCGGATGGGAATTTGCCTTTGCCCCCACGCGGTGTATTCTAAAACCAGCCCGAAAAGGACGTAGGGGAATGCCAGCACAAAAAGGAAATTGACGCGAAAGGCTTCCAGCACATTACCATGAAGCAAATGGTGCACGGCGCGTTGTGCACCGCAGCCAGGGCATTTCCAGCCGGTGAGCCATAAAAAAGGGCACTTTGGGAAGAAATGATGCTCAGGGTCGAGAAAAAAATAAACCCCAAGCAAGCCTACTGCCAAAAGTGCCCCTGTAGAATTAATAATTTTCTGGGTCAAAACCTCCGTTTTTGGCTGCAAAGAAAAACATGCCAACGAGGAACAACAAATACAGCGAAATGCCGACAATGCCAATCCAGAAACCGATCATGGTCCATTTTTTGGCCTCGGTAGAAGCACGGTCTGCACCGTCGTGGTCACCTGAATTGAACGCGGATTCAACTTTGGCTGCGTGGACGATCCCGACGATTCCAAAAGGCAGGCAACAAAAAAGCGTGACCAGGATGGACTCTGCCAGCCAGGTTTTGGGCGGCAAGCTGCGTATGGGTTGATCTAGCATAAGGGTGTGATGTTTGTTAGAAAATGAGAGTATGGTGTGCGGCAAATGTAGCGCGAAATGCACTACTTCTGAATTAAGTTCCCTATAACCTTACGCAAGGCCAGCAGCTGTGCGCGGTTGGGATGATATTTGGCATTTCGAGCTGCTTTCCAGCGCAACAGCGTTTCTTTCCAAAATACGGATGCCCAAGCCAGTAGCGGCATCAGCAAGGCCAAGGTGACCAGCCATGTCATGTCAGTCAGTAATCCTGTAAGCAACATCCCAAGAAAGTACAAGCCTCCCACAAGTACGCCCAAGCCCATCAATACGCTGGTGTAAAACTCCCGCTTTTTCACGGCCTTATGGGCTATACGATACACCAGCCATCGCACTGGCAAGCCTATTAAAAAACCCAAAATTGCAATGGGGGATGCCGTGAGCAGGAATAAAAGCCATATTTGCTTTGCATGTTCGGGATGTGTCAGCCCTTCATCTTTCAAACCCGCCTTATCGAGCGCGGTGAAATAAGTGGTACTGCGTTCGCGGAGCAGATTCTTTTCTGCCACGGGCATTTTGTTGAGTTGGTCGAGCAGGGCTTTTTCTCCCCAAAAACGAGGGGCTTGGTACTCTACAATCGGCAGGTGCCCGGCAGGGTGATCATTTCTCCAGAGCTCGAGGAGTTGTTCTGCAAGTATGTCATCATCGCGGTCTTCGATGTGATAACAGATAAGTTTTAATGATTTATGGATATCCTGACACAACAGGTTGATGCCTGTCGCAGGGTTTTGTTCGTATGCTGGCCAGTAGTCTTTGATAAATAGTGGTTCGCCGACAATGATTTTAGCTTCATCACGGGTACACTGGCCGTTTATGTAATTGCAGCCCACTGGTACAATCTGCAAATTATCCAGCCGGTGACGTGCGTAAGTGCCAAAAGCAATTCGGGCGATGCCTTTTTGAAGCGGCAAAACGCGCTTGTCCAAATGATGCTCCCCTTCCACAAAGATGTTCACCGCCACTCCGCTCAAAAGTTTTTTCTGGCAGAATTCAAACATTTCGTCATTTCGGTCGCGACCCTGATACCCATCGCGTTGACGGAATACAGGGAACATATTACAGCTCATCAAAAACTTGCGAAAAATTGGATTGCGAAACACGTCGCCACGGGTCATGTTGTACACGGGCGGATCAAAAAAGGAAGTAAAGAAAATGGGGTCAATAAAAGCGGTGGGGTGATTGGCGGCTAGGAGGACCGGGGTGTTAGGCTTTACAATGGAGCGTTTGTGCAAGTAAATCTTGCGGAACAAAAGCCGATATACTACATGGATAAATGGGGTAAAGAATAAATAAAACCAACCGGTGCTTTGGCGCGCATATCTGTAGTCCATGAGGCAAAAGTAACAAGTCCCAAGTTGAAAGTTCTCTGGATATTGACTTGTTACTTTCAACTTGCCACTTTCTACTTGTTACTTGTCGGCGTTCTTTCCTTCAAAAAGTGCGAGAATGATATTGCCCATGTAAATGCCCAGTGCAGACTCAACCAATGTGAGGAACATGGTCATGTCTTGGAAGTTCAATATGTTGGGCGCCAGGGCTTTTACCGTAATGAGCGTTAGCACGATCACGAAATGGCCGTTTACCAGCCATTTTACGAGACCGTTTATTGGCTGTGCATTTTGACCGTTGAGGTTTGGTTCTGTAATGCTCCGCCCCAGAAAACGGAACACTGCCCCACCATAAAGGGCAGTTACAGGCGCGAGCACACCCATAAGCGAGGTAAACTCTTCGAAATCAAAGCCTCTCAGGATGTAAAACACACAGGAGGCGCCGATGAGCACAAAGTGATATATCAAGATCAGCCTTGCGATACGGGTTCGAGGCGAAAGAGGCGCGGCTTCGGAAGCCGGAGCGGAGGAGTTGGTTGTTGCGTCTGTAGCCATCGTGGCCATGGTCGTTGAGTTGGTAGTAGTCATCCTTGGCGAAGGTAATCCAACATTTTTTTGAACAATCGTTTTTGATATACGTCGAGCGCTGATTTATAACGGAGCTCCATATCCTTATAGTCGTTTTTTCGGGGAGGGAAAATAATGCCAGAGCCGTATTTTCCTTGAAATTCCCACGAAAGTTCAACATCGTCCCCTTTTTGCAGTCCTTTCACATAAATGCGGTGGTACTCAAAAAAGCCGTCGGGGCAAATCTCGTAATTCAGGTGCGTCACTTCCAACACAAATTCATCGTAGGCGGTATAGGAAGTATCCAGTTTTGCCCGCCAGAGCACGGGTGTCCCTTTGTCTTTGTAGTTGCTAACGAGCCAACGACGTGCTTTGGTACATACCTGCTCAAGGTTTTTGCCACGAAGTAGCGTGGTATTGTCGCCCGTGTTAACCCCTTGTAAGCTAGTAGGGAGATTAACTTCGAGTACTGCGCCAGAACGGATGTTGCGTTCTTCTACCGGGATGCGCCCATTTCGGCTATATATCTTGGCTTGGAAATGTGCTGGTTCGTGGCATCGCACCACGACTTCTGCCTGATCTTCATGAATTTCGGCGAGAAAGGCCCATTTGTGCAACAGCCGTTCGTGAAAATGTTGGCCGTTCACCAAACGATTTCCGCGTTCCAGACCTTGCCAGGCGCATTGTAGCGAATCACAGGTTCGTTTCCCAGTGTAAGTGGGGCGCAGGAAAAGGGTAACTTTTTTGTTTGATACAGCCACACTGTCTGCTTTCAAAATATGCCCGATTTGATTTTGGCGAAGCCAGCCGTTGAACTCCGATTTTTTCTTTTGGAAAAACGCCTTGTCCACCCTCAAATCTTGCGCTTGAACGGCAAAGGTGGGTAGCAGGAAAGCGAAAAAGATTACCCTAAAGGGGCGAGGAATCATCGAAGATTTTTTTGTTGTGCGGGGGAAAAGACGAAGTAAGGAAAATCTTATTTTCAAACGATTAACCTTTTAACTTTTCGCACTTGAAATCACTCCCGTCTCAAAGCCTCGACAGGATCTAGTTTCGCCGCTTTTATCGCAGGATATGTCCCGAAAATGATCCCAATAATCACCGCTATGCTGGAAATGATAAAAAACGTGTTCCAGGTCAGCACCGCGTTAAAAGGCACATCCGCAAAAAAGCGAATTATTGGGATAACGGCCATTGCAAAACCAGCGCCCAGCAACAAACCGACCAGACTGCCAAACGCAGAAACGGTGACGGACTCTGCCAGAAACAATCGCCGAATGTCTCCTTTTTTGGCACCCACTGCCTTGCGAAGCCCGATTTCGGCAGTACGCTCGTTGACCGAGATGAGCAGCACATTCATCACTCCCACGCCGCCGACCAAAACGGATAAGCCGATGATCAAGCCCATGATAATTCGGAATATGAGAAATCCTTTGGCTGTTTGGTCAATCCAAAAATCCTGGCTGAGAATCGTAAAATCCTTGTTCTGCTCCCCATATTCCTGTTTGAGCCAAGCCTCAATCTGGGATTTTAGCATGGGCACTTCTTCCGTTTTGGCAACTTCAAAAAGCAGGGACGGCGGAGAGCGGTGCAAATCCTGGTTTGAAAGCAGTGAGATGGGAACAAAGGCCATTGGAGGGGACTCTTTTTTCTTGTCTTTCACCACGCCTACGATGCGCAACGTATGACCAAGTGCGGAAAAACTATGTCCCAGCGCAGAATTTAGATCTTCCTTGCCAACGATGAGTTTGGCCAATTGGGTATTTATCACGGCGACAGCTTCTCGTCCACTGAAAGCAGTGGCAGAAAACAATTGCCCATGTGTGAGTATCGTATCGCTGGGTGGTTTTTCGGCAATGCATTGGATCATTGCCCCAATGGCAGAGTCCCTGCCCGTTACCCGAATTTCACGGTTGTAACTGTTATGAAGACTGGCCCGAGTGACGAGCGGAGCATTGGCCCGAAAACGGGCATAACGTTCGTAGTCAATCACTTGAAAGGTGTCCTTTCGAACCGAAAGGTTGTTGATAAACTTGTCGGTCTGCGTTTCTACCACAATGGCATTGACGCTGGTCTGTGTAGCGATCTGATCACGGGCAAATTTTTCCAGCCCATCAATCAGCGAGAACGTAGCGACCAAAGCCGCTACTCCAATGATGATGCCCAGTACAGAAAGCAGGGTGTGAAAGAGATTTGCCCGTATGTTCTGAATGGCAAGGGCGAAGGATTGCAAGGTGTTGCGCAGCATAGCTTAAATTTTTGTTGTGCGAAACAAAGGCCAAACTAGGCTCCAAAACTTGCTTTTAGATGAATGCCGTCCAATTTCAGATGGGATGCGGTTAAATATCCAATGTCCAACAAGGAATGTCCAATGTCCAAAAAAGCACTGCTTTTGAGATTTCAACTTAACAGTTCGGTTTGAAAACGACGAACGGGTTGAGCAGTTCCTCCCTTGGACATTGGACATTCCTTGTTGGACATTGGATATTTAAGCATACATCTTCCCTCCCGCTTTCGCCGTGTTGTAAAGGTATTTCTGCATGTCCCAAGCCGCAGTGGGGCAGCGTTCGGCGCAAAGGCCACAGTGAAGGCAAACGTTTTCGTCTTTGATCATTACACGCTTGGTTTTCAACTCGTCGGAAATGTAAAGGTCTTGGCTGAGCTCCTTGGCTGAAGCGGTGAGGCGAGTACGGAGATCATCTTCTTCTCCATTTTCGGTAAAAGTGATACAGGCAGTGGGGCAGATGTCTACGCAGGCATCGCATTCGATGCAGCGGTCTGTTGCAAAAATAGTCTGTACATCGCAGTTGAGGCAGCGTTCTGCTTCTTTGAAAGCAGTTTGAACATCAAAGCCGAGTTCCACTTCCATCAGGCGGTCTTTCAAAGATTTGGCTTTTTCAGCGTGTGGGACTTTGAAACGCAAATCGGGTGCAACGGCACTATCGTACATCCATTCGTGGATGCCCATTTTTTGGTGGATAAGGTTGGTAAGCGGCGAAGGGCGGTCCTGTAAGTCTTTTTTGGAACAAAAAAGGTCAATTGAAACCGCCGCCGAGTGGCCTTGTGCCACCGCCGTGATAACGTTTTTAGGCCCCATGGCTGCGTCGCCGCCAAAAAAGACATTGGGAAGGGTGGATTGGAAGGTTTTTTTATCTAAAACGGGTATTTCCCATTTGTCAAACTCGATGCCCAAATCACGCTCCACCCATGGAAAGGCGTTTTCCTGACCCACGGCGATCAGTACATCGTCAGCTTCGATAATGACTTCGGGTTCGCCGGTAGTGACGAGATTGCGCTTGCCTTTTTCGTCGTAAACGGCTTTCACTTTTTCAAATTTCATCCCTACCAATTTGCCAGATTCAATGACAAATTCCTTTGGAACGTGGTTTTCAAAAATCGGGATACCCTCGTGTTCGGCATCTTCTATTTCCCATGGGGAGGCTTTCATATCTGTTTTTGGGCTGCGCACTACCACTTTTACCGCATCGCCACCGAGTCGCAGAGAAGTGCGACAGCAGTCCATGGCGGTGTTGCCGCCTCCGAGCACGATGACGTTCCTGCCAATTTTACTGGTATGCTCAAATGCCACGCTGGCGAGGAATTCAATACCGATCTGGATGTTTGCCCCGGCTTCTTTTCGTCCCGGAAGATCATTCAGGTCGCGCCCGCGGGGCGCACCTGTGCCAACAAATATCGCGTCGTAATTTTTGCCGAGCATCTCATTCATGCTGGAAACATAATGGTGGAATTGAGTATGGATGCCCAAGTCCAAAATATACCCAACTTCCTCATCCAGAACGCTTTCAGGCAGTCGGAACGAAGGGATTTGGCTGCGCATCATTCCCCCGCCAGCAGGCTGCTCGTCAAAAAGGTGAATTTCATAGCCAAGCGGTGCGAGGTCGCGGGCTACTGTGAGCGAGGCTGGTCCACCGCCAATGAGCGCGATTTTTTTGCCGTTTTTGGGGAATGGGCCTTGCGGCATGAGCGATTTTACGTCGCCCTTAAAATCTGCAGCCACGCGCTTGAGGCGGCAAATTGCAACAGGCGCTTCTTCTACCCGGCCACGACGGCAAGCCGGTTCGCAGGGGCGGTCGCAAGTACGCCCCAACACGCCGGGGAACACATTGGATTCCCAGTTGATCATGTATGCTTCGGTGTATCGCTCGGCGGCAATGAGTCTAATATACTCTGGCACAGGCGTATGTGCAGGGCAGGCGTACTGGCAGTCCACCACTTTGTGGAAGTACTCGGGGTCTTTTATGTCGGTAGGCTTCACGGCAACTAATTTTTATGGCCGCCAAAGTAGGGCGTTGCCGAAAATTTTGGAAGGAAAATTTTGGAATCGCTTGGTTCACGTCAACAAATGCCCTTCAACTTCATCTGCGCAAAATACGGATGTTCCGGGTTGACGATCAGTTCCTGTCTTTGTGGGTGGATCAACACGTCCATATCTTCCAAAGGAATGGCGCCCAATAATGACTCGCTGTCTCCAGGTAATATCATTGCCCTGCAAGTGGTTGCGCGGTTTTTGAAACGGACTTGCACATTGTCGGCCACGTCGAACTCTAAAATACGGCCATCTGCGGTTTCTGCTTTGCGTTTTTCAACAATAGGGAACTGAAGTTGCTCTTGAATGACCTAGTTAATACAAAGCATATAAGATCCAGCATCAACAAGTGCAGTGATATACATGCGCCTTACTTCGTCTTTGTCCATCAATTTGCGGCGCTCCATTTCTAAGTCGCCTCCGTTGATGAGTTCTATTTCAGTATAAACGAGTCCCATAGCAGATTTTATGTTGTAAAGTTAGCATAAAACATCAATCAACCATTCTGTAATCTGCATTCATCAATGAAAAAACAGAAGTTTTGCGGATACTTCTATGCTTTTACAAATACTTGTGCATACGCTCCACATCCCGATCTATCGCCGTCAGCACAGACTGGTGCGCTTTTTCAAAGGCTGTTTTGGACTTTTCCAGTTTTTCGCTTTCTGATTTCATAGAAGCTTCGGCGGCATCGGCTTGGTTGAGATAGCCGCCAATTTCGTCCTGCAAGCGAGCGATTTCTACTTTGTGTCGCTCGATTTGGTCGCGCAAACGGGTGACTTCTTGTTGGCGGGCAGCAACTTTTGTGGCGGTTTGGTTTTCGAGTGCGTTGGCGAAGGCCTCTTTTTCTTTTTCAACCACATTGCGGTAATAGCCGGCCGTTTCGATGAGTTTTTCTTTGGTGATTCCGAGCGTGGCGGCGGTAGTGAAAGCGCTTTTATGGGCAGTGGCCTCGTCGAGCTTCATGGCGGCGAGTTGGGTTATGGCGCGTTTGAATTCAAAGTAGTCGAAGCCTGGCAGGTTGTTTTTTTCGATGGCTTGTGCAATGAATTCGAGGCTGCGCGGGTCAATTCCTTCTGTGGAAAAAAGTGATTGGGTGGTGATCATAATTTGTTGTGGATTTGTTGTTGGTTTTTAGGTTGGGCAAACGTAGAACCTTTGTCAGAAAAATGCCTGAAAATTTCAGGTGCGAAGGAGCAATCATTCTGTTTTTCTGGCACTAAAAAAGCGACGAAGACTAACATATCCCTGAAAAACGGTCCTGTTTTGTGTGGATTTGCGCAACAGTTTTGGGAATTCAGGAAATTTTCTTTTATTTTGTGCTGCTTTAGGTATCGCCACCCTTTAGGGTATCCCCAAATCCCCAAATCCCCAAATCCCCAAATAAACAAATTCCCCTCCTTCGCACTTCGTGCTATGGCGGGTAAAAAATCCCCATTTTAATGACTCCCGTCAAAGTCAACATATTCATTTCACACGCGCCAGGAGACAAACCTGCGGCAGACCGGTTATTGGAGTGGCTCTACCCCATGCGCGATGAAGTGAATCTGTGGCATTATGACCCACCCAAAAAGCCGGAGGCCTTGCCGCCTTCGTGGAGCATTTTGTCCGCCATCTTTTGGGAACCCATTCATTTAATAATGAAGCGTACCGTTGGATGGAAGCAGTTTGACCTGTTGGAGTCTTATGCTGAAAAGACAAATCTTAGGCGCGAAAACGCCCATATTTATATTTTTCTTACCAGCTACAAATCATTGGCTGACAAACAAGTAGAGTCAGATATTGTGCTTTCGTCAACGCGCCGCATTGAATGTAGTTGGGGCGATCTTGCGCCGTTGGTTTTGCCCATTTTGCTCACTCCTTCTCGATGGCAAGTTGCTTCGAGGCTTGCCCGTTTTAAGCCTTTGGTAGAGGGGGTTGAGTTAAGTAAATTTCCGCAGCAGGAGGAAGGATACCTCTTGGCAACCGAACAGATTGTTGCGCAGACGAAGGTGTTGCAAGCAAAATTGAACGAGGCCAGGTATTTCAAATATTATCCAGAATTGGATAACAAATCTATTGTGCCAGAATCCAAATATTGCCACCCTTACCTTGGAGAAGACCCCGAACAGTTTGAATTCAACCCGCCCAAACCATTCCGGCCTTCTGATTGGTCGGGTTGGGCAGTGATTGTGCTGATTATCATGCTCACAGTAGGGAGTTTCGAAAAGAATTCTCAGCTTATTTATTCACTACATTTGAATGCCAGGCCCGCCAAGGAGTATCAGATTGAGTATCCCCGCAAAATACCTATCATGCCACCGCCCGCTAACGCAGAAATAGTTTTTCCGCCAGTGGAGTGAATCTTGAATTGTAATGTTCGCGGATAGTTCATACATCATAGTTCTTACTTCATTCTTCTGAGTTCCTACCTTTGCCCGCCGATTTTGGACAAATCTGATCCAAAGTCCAATGTCCAATATCAATTTTATCATTTAAAAATGCAGGTTTTCAAATTTGGCGGCGCAAGCATCAAAGATGCAGCAGGCGTGAAGAACGTCGCGTCCATTTTACAACAATATCAAGATCAATCGCTTGTCATCGTTGTGTCGGCGATGGGAAAGACCACAAACGCACTCGAAGCAGTTGTGGCGGCCCATGCCAAACTGACGGGCGAAGCACAAAAACTTTACGACGATTTCAAAGAACTGCACTACAGCCTCATGCGCGAACTATTTGAACCGGGCGACGAGGTGTTCACTACCGTGAATGATACTTTTGTAGAAGGGGATTGGGTGCTGGAGGAAAAACCCTCCGAAGATTACGATTACATGTACGATCAAATCGTGTGCATGGGCGAGCTCGTGTCTTCCAAAATCGTGACTGCTTACCTTAACAAAATCGGGCTAAAAACCCAGTGGTTGGATGCCAGAGATGTGGTGGCCACCGACAACACCTTTCGCGAAGGCTGGGTGAACTGGGATAAAACCAAAGTCAATGCACTGAAAATTGTGCAGCCGATGCTTGAAAAGGGAGGTTTCGTACTCACCCAAGGCTTTATCGGCAGCACTTCTGAAAACTTCACTACCACCCTTGGTCGCGAAGGTTCTGACTACTCAGCGGCTATTTTTTCGCACTGCCTGGATGCCACTGCCATGACCATCTGGAAGGATGTGCCTGGAGTGCTGAACGCTGACCCGCGTATGTTCGACAACGCCATTAAACTCGACCGGCTTAGTTACCGGGAAGCCATCGAAATGACCTATTACGGGGCGCAGGTGATTCACCCAAAAACCATCAAACCGCTTCAAAACAAGAATATCCCGTTCTTTGTCAAATCCTTCCTAGACCCAACAGCCCCGGGCACCGAAATCAGCAGTGACACAGAGGAAAACTACCCGCCCATCGTGGTGGTGGAAAAAAATCAAGCCCTGCTGCATATTAGTACACTTGATTATTCCTTTGTGGCGGAGCACCACATGGCGCGACTTTTTGCCAAAGCCGCTGACCTGCGTATCTTCGTGAACATGATGCAGAACACTGCTGTTTCGTTCACTATATGCGTGACCAATGTGCCGGATCGGATTGAAAAATTTAGCAAAGATGTGTCCGACGAATTCAAAGTCAAAACCGAGCAGGGGCTGGAACTCATCACCATCCGCCATTACACGGAGGAAACGATTGCCAATTTGAAAAAAGGGAAAATTGTGCTGTTTGAGGAGCGTATCCGCAACACGATGCACATGGTTGTGAAAAATGTGCCGCCTATTGAGCGGAAAGAAGTGGAAATTGCGGGATCGAAAGCCTGAATTCTAATGATGAATTATGAATGATAAATAATGAGCGCGAAAACACATCATTTATCACTCCCGATTCATCATTTATCATTCATCATTTATCATTCATTAATAACATACTATGGCACGACTAACCACCTTTTCGCGGCTGCTCATCACCCTGCTCATTGTAGTGGGGGTGTTTTTCGCGGTTAAAAAATTCCTTCCCGGCTGCAATATTCCAGGCATGGGCGGCTCAGACCAAACAGAACAAACCACATCCAACGCTCCCAGCACTTCTGGCGATAATAGCGCCAGTTCATCCACTTCTTGGGGGAAATCTTCGACATCGTTTGCGTCTGCTCCGTTCAACTATACCGCTCCAGCCCCTGTAGGTGGCAAACTCAAAGGTGTGGTAGAATTGGGCGCAACCGGCTTCAACTCATTCATTGTCAAGATAGACGGCCCAAAAAACTGGAAACTTGAAAAAGCAGAATTTGGGGTGAGTCTCGTCAAAGAAGGCCTTGCTACTGACGAGGATGTAAAGAGTGGTCTCCGGCGTTACATTTCCGATATGGTGGGCTTCGGCGTAGGTGCACGCGATATCCATTTCGTGGTGAGCAGCGGCGCACAAAAAGAAGCGATCATGCCCAAAATCAATACAGCGTTGCAAACCATGGGCTATGTGGTGAATGTGGTAACACCTGAGCAAGAAGCAAAACTCGCCTTGCGCGCTGCCCTTCCGCCGAGCTTTCAAAACCGTAGTTTTGTGGTGGATATTGGCTCTGGGAACACCAAAATCTCATGGCTGCCCAATGGTGCCCTTGAAGCCCCAGGTGCAAAATATTACCAGAACAACCTCAGTCCTGGTGCTGTGTTTCAAGAAGTAAAAGGTAAAGCCAGCCAAATTCCGTCCAATCTGCGCAGTACCTGTTTTATCATCGGTGGCGTACCGTATGAACTTGCCAAACAAACCCGAAACGGGAAAGAGCGTTATACCGTGCTGAAAGCCCCTGCCGACTACAAGGCCGACGGCGCTAAACAAGAAGCCGGGCTTAATATTTATGGGGCTATTGCAGAAGCCACAGGCTGCAAACAGTATGTGTTCGACTGGGACGCTAACTTTACCATTGGGTTTTTGCTGAACCTTTAGGGTGTGTGTAGCATTTCATTTGCTTGGCTCGGGATTTTATTGACCGGGTGACTTCAAGCCACCCGGTCAATAAAATCCCGAGCCAAGCAAATGAAATGCATAAAAAGGATATCATGCTATTGGTATAACAGATGGCAAACCAATGAAATCACAATCTTGTAAATCCTGTTATTCTTACAAAAAATTATGAGACACTTCTCCTCCTTCTTCGTACTCCTGCTCCTCACTGCCAAGGCTAATTCACAAGACACCTTTTCCATCGTAGCTGTGGACACCATTACGGGTGAAATTGGCAGCGCGGGCGCAAGTTGTCTTGACAATATCCAATTTCCGGGAAGCAATGGCGCTATCATCATAAGCGATATTTTGCCTGGGCGTGGTGCTATCCATACCCAATCATACTGGCATGCAACCAATCAAGCCAATGCCCGACTCCGCATGGAAGAGGGGCTTTCGCCCACAGAAATCGTCAACTGGCTGAAATCCAACGACGTTCAAGGGCCTTTCGCCTGGGTGAACCGTCAGTATGGCGTGGTTGATTTTGACCCGCAGGGCCACCCCCGTTCTGCAGCGCTCACGGGCAGCAATTGCCTCGATTGGAAAGGCCACAAAACTGGCGTGAACTATTCAATTCAGGGAAATATCTTGCTTGGCCCAGAGATACTGGACAGTATGGAAGCCCGCTTTTTAGCGGCAACAGGCTCGCTCTCAGACCGCCTTATGGCTTGTCTGCAAGGTGCGAACGTGCCGGGCGCCGACAGCCGATGTCTGCAAAATGGCACGTCTTCACTTTCTGCTTTTGTCCGCGTGGCTAAACCTGGAGATACCGCTGGCAATTTTTGGCTCGACTTGAATGTGCCCTCGCTGCCCACAGGCATGGAACCCATTGACTCGCTTCAACGCTTGTACGATGCGTGGAAAATTGCAGTGACAACAGAGGATTTGACCTTTTTCAATAAGCCACAGATTTACCCTAACCCGGCACATGGGTTGCTGTTGGTACATTTAAAAGATGCAGACGGGCTGTTGGAATTGTTCGACCTGAACGGGCGGCTGGTATTCAGCAATAAAATAGTAAAAGGTAATAATCAAGTGACTCCGACCCTGATCCCTGGAATATTTTTTGCCAGAATTTCTGAGAATGGGCGAGCAGCGGTGACCCATAGATTGGTCTGGCACCCATAAAAAAATGAGGTGATTGCGGATTGTACTACTGCTTTTCACCGCTCAATGGGCTTCGGCACAAGTACGGGGTGTAGCAATGCCGCCGACGCAGAGATTATACAAAACTGATCTCAGGGTTTACCACGAAATTCATTCTTTCGCACCGTGCATTGTGCAATTTCAATACTCATTTGGAATTGCCATCGTTTCCCGTTTTTCCGACAAACCATATCCATCCATTCAATGCAGAAACCCGCCAACATGGACGCGCTCAATGATTTTATCAAAAATGAAAGCGTGTTCCTCGAAAAATTAAAAGCAGCAACGGCCAATGTGATTGTCGGTCAAGAACAAATGCTCGACCGTCTGCTCATTGGGCTGCTGACCAAGGGCCATATCCTGCTCGAAGGGATGCCAGGCTTGGCGAAAACGCTGGCCATCAAAACCTTGGCCCAGGCCGTGGATGCTCATTTCAGCCGCATACAGTTTACGCCCGACCTGCTTCCCGCCGATGTGGTAGGTACCACGATTTACAGCCCTGCTACCTCCGAGTTCACGGTGCGCAAAGGCCCCATTTTCGCAAATTTCGTGCTCGCCGACGAGATAAACCGCGCCCCCGCAAAAGTGCAGAGTGCTTTGCTCGAAGCCATGCAGGAGCGACAAATTACCATTGGGAAACAAACCTTTAAACTTGAAGAGCCTTTCCTCGTGCTAGCCACGCAAAACCCTATTGAACAAGAAGGTACCTACCCACTTCCCGAAGCGCAGGCTGACCGTTTTTTGCTGAAAGTGAAAATTGGTTATCCCACGTTTGAGGATGAACGTATGATCTTGCGCCGCAACCTCAACGATGAAGAACCGAAGGTACATAAAATTCTGTCAGTCAAGACCTTATTGCAAGCCCGAGAGGCTGTGCAGAAGGTTTATCTGGATGAAAAGATCGAGCAGTACATCTTACAAATCGTATTTGCTACCCGCCAACCAGCCGAATATGGTTTGGGCGAAGTAGCCCCTCTCATCAGCTACGGCGCCTCGCCACGTGCCACCATCGCTTTGGCAAAAGCCGCTCGTGCCATGGCGTTCCTGAACCGCCGGGGCTTTGTAACGCCCGATGATGTTCGGGCCATTTGTCCCGATGTCTTGCGCCACCGTGTTGGACTTACGTTTGAGGCGGAGGCGGAGAATATTGGGCAGGAGGAGATTATTGCCAGGGTTTTGGGCACTATTGTAATACCGTAAAGTACCCCGGAACTCCGTTCCGGGGAGGCTAATACCCCGGAACGGAGTTCCGGGGCACATAACATCGCACATGGACACCACCGAATTGCTTAAAAAAGTACGCCGCATAGAGATCAAGACGAAGGGCTTGAGCAGTCACCTGTTTACTGGCGGCTATCAGAGTGCGTTCAAGGGCAAGGGGATGTCGTTCAGCGATGTGCGGGTATATCAGGAAGGCGATGATGTGCGAGCCATTGATTGGAATGTGACGGCGAGGACAGGTGAGCCGTTCATTAAAGTTTTTGAAGAAGAGCGGGAAAACACAGTGATGCTGGTAGTGGATGTGAGCGGCTCGGCGGTTTTTGGCAGCCACGCCCAGTTCAAGGCGGAGTACTTGACCGAGCTTTGTGCGGTGCTTGCTTTTTCAGCTATTGCCAACAACGACAAGGTGGGTGTGATGCTTTTTTCAGACCATGTCGAATTGTATATCCCTCCCAAAAAAGGCCGCCAACATATCCTTCGTATTATCCGCGAAGTACTGAATATTCAGCCCGTAGGGCGAAAAACCGACCTTGGGAAAGCCCTGCGTTATATTCATACAGGAGTGAAAAAACGTTGTGTCTGCTTCGTGCTGTCCGATTTTTTAGCAGATGATTATGAAGAGGCATTGCGGGTGCTTGCAAAACAACATGACTGCATAGGCATCCACTGTTGGGACCCGCTGGAGCGCGATTTGCCGGACGTTGGCGTGCTGCGGGTAGCTGATGCCGAAACGGGCGAGCAAATCTGGGTGGATACCACCAGTTACGAACTCCGACGGCAATATTGGCATTCCTTTCAGGCCCACACCGCTGCTACGCAAAGCCTGTTCCGCCGGGCTGGGGCAGACTTTTTGAGCGTCGGTACGCATCAGCCCTATACGAACGCCTTGTTGCAGTTTTTCTCAAAACGCTCCAAAATCATTGCGCATGGGTGAGGTCACTTGTACTGGTAGCACGGTGTTTACGCCGTCGGGAAAAGGGGCGTTTACGTTCCTGTCCAGATTCTGCTCAGAGCTGACACCTCCTCGTGCCTCGGAGATGTCAGCTCGGCGGTTCAATCTGCTACTTGCCACCTGCCTACTTGCTACTTTTCACTTATCCGCCCAGCCCAAAGCCTTTGCTTCTTTAAATCCTGAGCGCATCGAAACGGGGGATACTACTTCGCTCCTGGTAATAGTTACAGGCCTAAATATTGAACCGAAAGACGTGGATTTCAGTCCTTGGGCATCTGTTTTTCCCGCTTCAAACATTGTTGGGCGTTCTGCCTGGCGGCGCAGTGGGCTGCAATGGACGCGGCGCTTCACACTTATTGCTTTCGATAGCGCGACGCTGGAATTGCCTCCTCTCTTCGTTCGCCTTGGTGTGGGAAAACCTTTGGAAACCAACGAATTGACACTCACTGTATTCCCCACTCGCAGCGGACGGGAGATCACCGATATGGCAAAAATCCGAGACATTCGCCGAGAGTCGGAATCCTGGTTGGATTATTTGCCTTGGGCGGCTGGGGGACTGGCTGTGCTGTTGCTGTTATTCTGGTGGCTTTGGAAAAATCAGCGCAAGCCCCAGCCAATTGTGCTGCAAACTGCTCCTGCAACGCCACCTGTTTCCGCAAGTGTATTGGCCTTGCAGCAGCTCTCTGAGCTCCAACAAAAGCAACTTTGGAAAAATGGACAAGCAAAGGAGCACTATGCCCAACTCAGCCTAATCTTGCGGGAATATTTGGAAACCCGCTTTGCGATCGCTGCATTAGAATCAACCACTGCTGAGATACAGAAAATGTTGGCAACCACAGATTTTCCGCTTGATCTGCGTCCCGATTTGAAAGAACTTTTGCAAAAAACCGATATGGTAAAATATGCCCAATCTGAACCTCCTGAGGCTACACACGAGACTGTTCTGGTAAAAGCACGGGAATTGGTCGCGCCCGGTCAAGCCAAAAAACAGGAACCAAAAAAGACTCCAGCGAGAAAACCCCCACCAAAAATATCTAATTCCGGGAAATATGAATCCTTGTGATCTGACACATTTTTAATCCAATACATCCTAAAAATCGCAACATCAGGCGCGCTACAACTCCCCAAATCCCCATATCCCCATTTACCCAACTCCACAAACAATGACATTTGCCCAACCGCTTTGGCTTTTACTATTGTTGCTCCTGCCGCTACTGATCATTCAGTACAGGCGGGCAGCGAAGCGGCGACATGTCACTTTGCAAGTTTCTCGGCTAACGGCGATGAAGGGCATAAAAACCTGGGTCGTGTATGCCCGAAACTGGATTCAATTCATACGCTGGTTGGTTGTGGCGATGATAATCGTTGCTATGGCGCGACCTCAATTGTTGTGGCATGAGGAGGAAATTGTGGCCGAGGCGATAGATATTATGTTGGTGATGGACGTATCGCCCAGCATGCTTTCCAAAGATTTTCGCCCAGATCGCCTGACAATAGCCAAGGAAGTAGCGGCTAGTTTCGTCAGCCGAAGGCCTTATGACCAAATAGGCTTGGTGGTATTTTCTGGCGGCGCGTTTACGCAATGTCCGCTTACCAATGATCGGCGCATCTTGCAGGCCTTCATCAACAACCTGCAAGTAGGTCGTTTGCCCGATGGCACGGCTATTGGAATGGGTTTAGCCACTGCGGCGCGGCATTTGGACAAAAGCGACTCGAAAAGCAAAATCGTGCTGCTCCTCACCGATGGCGAAAACAATGCGGGCGACTTGGGACCGCTCAGCGCAGCGACGGCGGCCAAAGCCTTGGGTGTGCGCGTGTACACGATAGGCATTGGGACCGACGGACAAGTGCAGTCGCCCAGCTATCAAAACGCGAATGGCAGTTTTGCTTTTGCAACGCGCCAGATGACTTTTGACACGCGACTTTTGGAAGAAATGGCCTCGATAACGAATGGGAAATTTTACCGTGCTCGTTCAGTTGCAGATTTGGAGGAGATATACGACGAGATCGAAAATTTGGAAAAAACAAAAGTGGTGACGACTTCGGTACGTCGTACCTCGGAACTGTTTTTTTGGTTCTTAAACACAGTATTTTGCTTGTTACTGCTCGAAATGGCACTGCGCTGGGGGCCGCTCAGGGTGATTACGGTTTGATTTATTCATCACTTCATCACTTCATAACATTGACCACATTCTTTTTCGAAAGTCCTGATTTGCTTTATCTGTTGGCCATCGTCCCTTTGCAGGCGCTATTGCTGTGGGCATATTGGCGATGGCGACAGCGTACTTTGCGACGCCTGGGCTCGCCGGCATTGGAAGAACGGTTGTTGCAGGGGTTTTCTGCAAATCGTTTTTGGGGAAAGAATTTGATGTTTGTTGGTGGCTTGGTGCTGGTGATTTTAGCCATTGCCAGTCCAGTGCGGATTGAAAGAGCGGAAAGCAAAACACAAAATAGCGCAGATGTGGTCATCGCACTGGACATATCGAACAGTATGTTGGCCACCGACGTGAAGCCCAGCCGGCTGGAACAGGCCAAAAACTTCATCCAGCGATTAGCGCCGGCGCTGGACGGTGAACGCCTTGGACTAGTGTTTTTCGCAGGAGAGGCATTGCCGCAAATGCCGCTCTCGACAGATTTTGAAGCTTTGTTGATGTTTACCCGCAACGCTCACCCCGATTTCATCACCGACCAGGGCACCAATATTGGGGCAGCAATCGAATCTTGCAAACGCCTACTTGAAACCAACACGGAAGCGGGCCGTGCAATTGTTCTCATCAGCGATGGTGAAAACCACGATGAAAAAGTGATGCAACGGGTGCGCGAAGCCTATGAGGAAGGGGTTTTGATTTTCACAGTGGGTGTAGGGTCAGCAGTCGGGGCGAGTATACCCGCAGGGGAAGGAAGATTTCGTCGGGATGGATTGGGAAAACCAGTGCTTACCTCTGCGAACGAAACACTTATGAAATCGCTGGCTGAATCGGGTGGGGGAGTGTCCTTTAACCTTCGAGATCCAAACCGAGCCATTGAAACCATCAAAAACACCGTGAATCGGCTTCAAAAAAGTGCGGTCACGGCCAATGCGACAAGCAAAAAAATCTATTTTTTCCCTTGGTTTTTATTGGCCGCACTATTGTTGCTGATTTCAGAACAGGTGATGCAATGGAAGAAAAAGGGCGTTTTCACGGTGATCCTTTTGTTTTTTGTAGGTTTTTTATCCGCTCAATCTGAGCATTATACCCTTCGTCAAGGCGAGCGGCATTATGACCGGGGCGAATACGAAAAAGCTCGAAAAGCCTACCAGAAATCAAAGAGCAGCGATGCCCTTTACAATGCGGGCAATGCAGCCCTCCTCCAAGCCGAATATGCTGTAGCTGCTCAACTTTTCCGCGAAGCAGCCGAAAAGACTCTTTCCCCGACCGAGAAAGCCGATGCGCTCTATAATTTAGGAAATGCCTGTATGCTGAAAGGCGACTATCGAGCGGCCATTGATGCTTACGAGCGCAGTTTACGTTTAGTGCCTAAACGCCCTGATGC
>CAZPTQ010000081.1:0-22808 GCA_964589365.1 uncultured Saprospiraceae bacterium | reverse complement strand
CGTCCACCAGATTGTGGAATCCACGTGCCCGCAGAATACTGGCAAAAATCATGGAGCGATACCCCGCTGCGCAGTGGATGTAGACGGTCTTGTCCTTCGGGATGGCAACCATGGATTCATTGATAATATCCAGAGGGGCATTTTCAACATTTTCCACATGCTCACTGAGGTATTCGCTTTGTTTCCGCACGTCGAAAATGGGTGCTTTCGGATTGGCTTTCATAACGTCTGCTAATTGCTCAGGCGTGACCCGCTCGATTTTGTCCACTTCTTTACCCGCATTTTTCCAGGCATCGAAGCCGCCGTCGAGGTAGCCAATGCAGTAGTCGTAGCCAACACGCGCCAATCGGGTCACCACTTCTTCTTCACGGCCCGGATCAGTGACGAGCAGGATTTGCTGCTTGATGTCGGGAATCAGAGCGCCTACCCAGGGAGCGAAGTTGCCGTCAATACCGATGTTGATGGAGTTGGGCACGAAGCCTTCCGAGAATTTTTGGGCATCACGGGTATCGAGCACCAGTGCCTCGGTCTCGTTGGCCGCTGCGTCGAACGCGCGCGGCGACAGTGCTTGAGTACCGCGTTTCATCACCGCGTCAAAACTTTCGTATCCCTTTATGTTCATCAGCACATTTTGCGGGAAATAGCCTGGAGGCGTGGTCAATCCGGTCAAAATTTCCTTGATAAATTGCTCTTTTGTCAGATTTGGGTTGAGCGCATAATTGACCATTTTTTGATGCCCCAAGGTATCGGTGGTTTCCTTGCTCATATTTTTCCCGCAAGCACTTCCCGCCCCGTGGTTTGGGTAAACGATGAGGTCGTCGCTCAGCGGCATTATTTTGTTGCGAAGCGAGTCGTACAGGTGTCCGGCCAATTTTTCCTGCGTAAGTTCGGCAATGACGTGCTGCGCCAAATCGGGCCGCCCGACATCTCCGATAAACAAGGTGTCGCCGGAAATAATGCCGTGCTCCTTGCCATTTTCGTCTATCAACAAGTACGTTGTACTTTCCATCGTGTGCCCAGGGGTGTGGATAACTTTCACCGAGTAGTCGCCGACCTTGAAAACCTGGTTGTCTTCTGCCGTAATGGCTTCATAACCAGGCTTTGCGGTAGGGCCGAACACTATTTTAGCCCCCGTTTTTTTTGCCAAATCCAAATGTCCGCTGACAAAATCGGCGTGAAAATGGGTTTCAAAAACGTACTTGATTTTGGCATTGCTTTTTGCCGCACGGTTGAGGTAAGGCTCTATTTCCCGGAGCGGGTCAAAAATGGCTACTTCCCCTTTGCTTTCGAGATAATAGGCAGCATGTGCCAGACAGCCGGTATAGATTTGTTCGAGTTTCATGTCTGAAAAAAATTGAACGTGGATGTTTTTAATTTGATACTACAAAGGTAACGTGGGACAGTGGCCGGCTTCCGTGACTAAAATCACGCCTCGCACTATTTTTTATCAATTTTCAGAAACGATGGGGTTACCTGTGTTCACCCATTCGTTCATGCCTGCGGAATAGTTGAGCACGTTGTTGAATCCATGTTTGGCCAAAATGGAGTAGCCAATAGCCGCACGGTCGCCGCCCTGACAAAGTATGACCACGCGACGGTCTTTACTGATCTTGTCCAGGTTTTTCTCGATGGTGCCAATGAATACGTTTTCAGCACCGCTGATGTGTGCCGTGTTGTATTCAGAAACACCGCGCAAATCCACCACTTGCAAGTTGTTTTCCTGCTTGGTTTCCTTGAATTCGTCCATTGAAATGACCTTCGCGGAATCAAGTTTCTGCCCCGTTTTTTCCGTCCAATCCTTCACATTGTCCACATAACCAATGACATTGTCCAAACCAATACGCATCAGTTTGCGCGTCAGGTCTTCGATTTGCGCCTCACTGGCTACGAGCATAAACGGCTCGTTGTATTCCAAAAACCAACCCGCCCAAGTGGCGAAGGCGTTGTTGCCTTGAATGTTGATGCTGCCAGGGATGAAGCCGGCGGCAAAGTCTACCTTATTGCGGGCATCAATAAGTGTCACGCCCTTACCGAGATTGGCGATCAACTCGTCTGTGCTCAATTTTTTCTGTTTTGGTACTTCCGTCAGCAAGGGGCGATCCACCTTGTTGAGTTTTTTCATCATCGCGAAGTACTTGGGCGGTTCTGGCTGGTCGGCCAGAAGGTATTGCACAAAGCCGGGTTCGTTGGTCGGGTATTGGAGTGCCCAGTTTCTGATTTTTTCATAACCAACGGTAGAACTCGGTACGGCTCCCAACGCCTTTCCGCATGCAGAGCCTGCGCCGTGGCCAGGCCAAACCTGAATGTAATCTGGCAGATCAGCGAATTTTTTAATGGATTGATACATCTGCTTTGCGCCCAGTTCCTGCGTTCCTTTGAGGCCGGCTGCTTTTTCCAGCAAGTCGGGGCGGCCAATGTCGCCCACGAACACAAAGTCGCCCGTAAACATCATCACAGGCTTGCTGGTAGCCGGATGGTCGGTGAGCAGAAAACTGATGCTTTCGGGCGTGTGGCCCGGCGTGTGGATTACCTCAAACGTGAGGTTGCCTACTTTGATGACGTCCCCGTCTTTCACTCCTTCGTGTGGAAACTGATATTGCCAATCCGGACCGCCCTCATCCGAGAGGTACATTTTTGCACCGGTAAGAGCCGCAAGTTCGCGGGCGCCGGAAAGGAAGTCGGCATGGATGTGCGTTTCGGCAACATGCGTGATGGTCATGTTGTTTTGTTTGGCGATTTCGAGGTAAGTATCCACGTCCCTTTTCGGGTCAATAACCATGGCGACACCAGCCTTTTGACAGCCAATGAAGTAACTGGCCTGCGCCAAGGATTTGTCGTAAACGTGTTGGAAAAACATGATGTCTGTGATTTTATTTTTGAACCGTTGCGGCACTAATTTGATGACACAAAGGTGGGGGCATCGGAAGGCGGGCAACCGTGACTTGAGTCACGGCGAGCATTTATTTTTCAAAATTTTTCAGAAACCATACATAACCGGCTACCGCCGTTGCGGCACAGGCGCTCAGGAGAAAAACAGCAGAAGCCCCCATTGAATACCAAATAACCCCTGCGAGACTGCTCGCCATCAGCGCGCCAATGCTTTGAAAGGCAGTATAGGTTCCGATGGCCGTAGCCGTGTCTTTTTTCTCACAAAGGTTGGTCAGCCAGGCTTTTGCCACGCCTTCCGTAGCTGCAGCATAAAGGCCATAAAGAAAAAACAAGGCGGCAAAAGCGGGCAAAGCGGTCGCGAAAGCCATGCCAGCGTACACGATGGCAAATAAAAATAGCCCTAGAACGAAAACACGTTTCATGCCTAAACGGTCGGCCAAAATGCCCAATGGGTAGGATGCCGCTGCGTAAACGAGGTTATAAAATATGTACATCCCAATCACGACGCTATCGCTTAGCCCGGCGGCTTTGAGCTGGAGCAGGAGGAACACGTCGGAACTGTTGAACAAGGCAAAAACGAGCAAAGCGCTGGTTAACTGCCGGTATTGCGCCGGACTTCGTTTCCAGTAGCCCAGAAAATCCAAGAAGCCGGGTTTGACGACCCCTCCTGCCTGCGCTTTCCCTTTTTCACGAATCAATACGGTAAATACAATCGCCAGCAAGCCCGGCAGGAAGGCCAGTAAAAAGAGTGTTTTGTAATCTCCGGGGTAAAATTGCAGGAAAACAAGCGCCAACAGCGGCCCGATGACCGCACCGATTGTATCCAGAGAACGGTGAAAACCAAAAACCCGGCCTTTCGTTTCGGGCGTGGCCTCATCGGAGAGCAGCGCATCACGGGCGCCCGTACGGATGCCTTTGCCAAGGCGGTCGGTGGTTCGGGCAAAAAATATCCACAGTGGATAACTGAAAACCGCCATCATTGGCTTGGAAATAGCGCTGAGCGAATAGCCAATTTGGACAAACGGGATTCGTCGGCCCAGCCGGTCGCTCAGGTTTCCAAAATAGCCCTTGCTAAGCCCGGCAATGGCTTCGGCAAATCCCTCCAACACCCCGATCAACACAATGGAAAAGCCAATACTTTTCAGATAGACGGGCATGACTGGATACAACATCTCGCTGGCCACATCGGTGAATAGGCTGACGAGCGAGAGTATCCAAACGTTTCGAGTGATGATTTTTGATGGTTGTGACATAAATCAGGCAACAAGATAGCAAGGCATCCTTGTCATTTCAATGTCCCATACCCGCCGCAGCCGGATTGAGGTACAGTTCTTTTATCAGGATATATATACCCATGATGAGCACAAACCAGCCGAATGCTTTTTTGAGTTTTTCGCCGTCCACTTTGCGGCTCAGCCGGTTGCCTATAAATATCCCGACGATGGCCAAAGCAGTGACCGTTCCCAATAGTGTCCAATCCATTTCATAGTGAGGCAAGTCTCCGGTGAAGCCTATGAGTGATTTAGCTGCAATTATGAGCAGTGAAGTGCCGACGGCTTGTTTCATCGGCAGTTTGCTGAACAAAACCAAGGCTGGGATAATCAAAAACCCGCCACCAGCGCCCACCAGGCCCGTAAGCATTCCAACCACAGCGCCTTCCATCAATATCATAGGATAGTTGAATTTTTGATGCCCTTCGAGTTCCTTTTCTTTGGAGTCTTTTTTCTTGTCTCGTATCATGGAATACGAGGCAAACACCATGAGAATAGCGAAGATGCCCATCATAAACATAGCCTTGGGGACTATGAAACTGCCGAGGTTAAACACTGGGTCAGGGATCATCGGGACCAAAAAAGCCCGTGTGGCGTACACCGCCAAAATAGCTGGGATGCCAAAAATGACGGCAGTTTTAAGGTTCACCATTCCGTCCCGATATTTGGGAAATGATCCGACAAGGCTGGTAGAGCCAACAATAAAAAGTGAATATGCCGTAGCCAGCACCGGGTCTACCCCAAAAAGGTACACCAACACTGGCACTGTCAGGATACTGCCACCGCCGCCTATTAATCCTAGAGAAACGCCGATAAGCGCAGATGCGAAATAGCCTATGATTTCCATGAAGTTACTGGATGAATAAAAATTTTGCGTCGTCAAATTGACCCTGCAAATTTGGGGGTGGCCGCAAGTGATATCTTGTGATATTTGTCACACAGGACGAAAATAAACAAAGTACCTATTGGGTAAATCTCTCTTCGGCCAATTTGACAAAAAACTCCATCGCCTCCGGGTTCCGCATCGAATCGCGGTTAAACGCCTTGTCTAAAGGTTTGCGTTGCAACACCTTCTTCACCGGGGTTTCCATTTTTTTGCCCGAAATGGTATAAGGCACATCGGGTATTTCCAAAATATCATCAGGCACATGGCGTGGGCTATAAGCCGTGCGAAGGGCTGTTTTAATCTTCATCTTCAACTCCTCTGTGAGCATTTGACCACTATTGAGCGCCACGAACAATGGCATCCAATCCGAACCGTCTGGCATTTCGAGGTTGATGATGAGTGTATCACGGAGCTCCGGAATCTGGTCGAGTGCGCGATAGATTTCAGCAGTTCCGATGCGTACCCCTTGCCGGTTGAGCGTGGCATCGGAGCGACCCAGAATGACAAGGCTGTCACGTTCCGTGATTTGTATCCAGTCGCCGTGTCGCCATACGCCGGGGTAATGTTCGAAGTACGAAGCCCGGTATTTTGTCCCATCAGAATCCCCCCAAAAAAAGACGGGCATAGAGGGCATGGGCTTGGTCACCACCATTTCGCCTACCTCGCCTTGAGGGACTGGATGAGCTTCCTCATCCCAACTTTCCATTGCACAGCCGAGGCACCTGCATTGGATTTCTCCCTGATAAACAGGTAGTTGTGGGTTTCCACCGACCCATGCCGTACAAACATCCGTTCCACCTGCCATGCTCGAAAGCCACACATCCGGCTTGATATTTTCGTACACCCAGCCAAAAGCTTCGGGAGGCAGGGGCGAGCCGGTGGAACCAATGCTGCGCAAATTGCTCAAGTCAAAATCCGCCTTCGGCGAAATGCCCGCTTTCATACAACTGACCAAAAACGGCGCACTGGTACCAAAGTGGGTGATTTTGGTTTTTTCGGCCAAATCCCACAGCACGTTCATGTTTGGAAAACCAGGGCTGCCGTCGTACAACACAATCGTCGCACCCGCGAGCAGTGCACCCACCGTGAAATTCCACATCATCCAGCCCGTTGTGGAGTACCAGAAAAACCGTTCTCCCGGGCGAATGTCGTTGTGGAAATGCAGGTATTTCAGGTGTTCCAGCAAATTACCGCCATGTGAATGGACAAGGGCTTTGGGGATGCCCGTGGTGCCGGAAGAATAGAGTATCCAAAGCGGGTCGGAGAATGATGAATGATGAATGATGAATGATGAATGATGAATGATGAATGATGAATCCTTGCGTGCGGTTGAAATGACTTGGTTCCAGGATACGACTTCTTTTTCAACGGAGAGTGTTGCGTTTTCGTCCAGAAATGGCACAAAAATAACCTTCTCGACGCTGGGCAAAAATTGGCAAATCTCATGCACAGTGTCGCATTTATCAAAGGCTTTGCCCCCGTAAGCATAGCCATCTACGGCGATAAAAATCTTGGGCTGAATTTGGGCAAAACGGTCGACCACACTCGCCGCACCAAAATCGGGTGAGCAACTCGACCACACGGCCCCGACCGACATAGTTGCCAGCACAGCCACAACAGCATGGGGCGAATTGGGCAAAAAAGCCGCCACACGGTCGCCAGATTGAACACCGCTTTCGCGGAAAAAATGTGCGAGGGAAGCCGTCTGACGCTCGAGTTCTGCCCAACTCATTTCGGTCAAAGCATGGCGCTCACTTTGAAAAATAATGGCGGGTCTAGCGTCCGTTTTTTGGCGAAAAATATGTTCTGCGTAGTTGAGCGTTGCGCCTTCAAACCATTTAAAATCAGGCATTTGTTTGCCCGAAAGAACCTGGCTGTAAGGTGTGTGATGGATAATTTCAAAATACTCCCAGAGACTTTCCCAGAAGTCGGCGATGTTGTCGGTGCTCCATTTCCAGAGTGAAGGGTAGTCCTTGAAATGCAGGTTTTTTTCCTGTAACAACCACTGGGTGTAGCGGGCGAGGTTGCAATCGCTCAGGAGCTTGGGGGAGGGCTGCCAGAGCAGTTTGGGAGAAGATATAGAGCGATTGGGCATAGGTGGTGGCTGTGCTGTTATAATTCAGGAATTAAAACCTATAAGGTTTTGAAACCTTATAGGTTTCGTTGCGATCAAATTCGCGGATGCGCAAAGTTCAAAACTTTGAGGGAGTCCGTTGCGTTTGCTTATTTTTGTCCAGCAAAAATTTAAGCCCATGAAAGAATATGCTTTGACCAATACGAAGCCAATGAGCGTCGAAGAGTACATCGAGTATGAAGAACGCTCGGAGCTTCGTCACGAATTTATTGATACCCAATTGATACCCATGCCCGGAACAACATCAAACCACAATGAGATTTGTATCAACCTTACCCATGCACTTAAGCTCTTGCTGAAGTCTCTTGGAATTTTCAAAGTCCATCAGGAAAATGTCAAAGTCCAAATCACACATGAACGAGATTATACCTATCCTGATGTGGTAGTTGTATCGGATCCACGCGATTTTAATAGCCAATACATCAAAAAATTCCCTACCGTTATTTTCGAAGTCATCTCCAAAACCTCTCGCCTAGAGGATTCTACCGACAAGTTCATCCGCTATAAAAACATCGATACGCTCCAGAACTACATCCTCGTAGATTCCGAAAAAGCATGGGTCGAAGTGCGCTACAAAACTGCTGAAGGCGAATGGGAAGCAAGCGCGTATTTCTTGTCCGACGAGAAATTCCCGGTTCCTGCCCTAGGTGTCTATCTCAAATTTGAGGACGTGTATGAAGGCGTTGTTTTCTTGTAAATATTAAATTTAAGCCCATGAAAGAATATGCTTTGACCGATACGAAGCCAATGAGCGTCGAAGAGTACATCGAATTTGAAGAGCGCTCAGAGATTCGTCATGAATTTATTGACAATCAATTGATTTCTATGCCCGGAACAACTGATGACCACAACGATATTTGCTTCAACATCAAAAGTGCCCTGAAGCAAATCCTCAAAAACCTTCGTGTGTACACCGAAAGTGTTAAAGCGCAGATTCAGGACCAACGAGACTACACTTACCCAGATGTAATGGTTGCCCCCGACCCACGTGACCAAGAGAGTAAATACATCAAAAAATACCCTACCGTTATTTTCGAAGTCATCTCCAAAACCTCTCGCCTAGAGGATTCTACCGACAAGTTCATCCGCTATAAAAACATCGATACGCTCCAGAACTACATCCTCGTAGATTCCGAAAAAGCATGGGTCGAAGTGCGCTACAAAACTGCTGAAGGCGAATGGGAAGCAAGCGCGTATTTCTTGTCCGACGAGAAATTCCCGGTTCCTGCCCTAGGTGTCTATCTCAAATTTGAGGACGTGTATGAAGGCGTTGTTTTCTTGTAAATATTAAATTTAAGCCCATGAAAGAATATGCTTTGACCGATACGAAGCCAATGAGCGTCGAAGAGTACATCGAATTTGAAGAGCACTCGGTGATTCGTCACGAATTCATTGATAACCAATTGATTCCTATGCCCGGAACAACACGCACTCACAACACTATTTGTCTTAACCTGGCATTGCTACTTCGCCTTTTGTTGAAAAAGGGCACTTTTGAAATGTTTCAAGAAAATGTCAAGGTTCAAATTGCCTCTGGTAAAGACTACACCTACCCGGACATCGTGATTACCACCGACCCGATTGATTTGACAGGTGGCGATGCGTACTTTATTAAGCACCCCTGCGTAATCATCGAAGTCATTTCCAAAACCTCTCGCCTAGAGGATTCTACAGACAAGTTCTTCCGCTATAAAAACATCGAATCGCTTCAAAACTACATCTTGGTAGATTCCGAAAAACCTTGGGTTGAAGTGCGCTACAAAACTGCTGAAGGCGAATGGGAAGCCAGCACATACCTGAGGTCCGATGGGCATTTCCCCATACCCGCCTTGGGTATAGCACTAAACATTGAGGAAGTGTACGATGGAGTCAGTATCTTATGAACCACCTTGCGCATTGCTTTCTTTCCTTCGGCGACGAAGACCTCCTGCTTGGCAATTTTATCGGCGATTTTGTGAAAGGCCACGACTGGGAAAACTACCCCAAGCTGGTGCAACGCGGTATCCTGCTTCACCGCGCCATTGATTCTTTTACCGACAACCATCCGCTCGCCAGCCGCAGCGCGTCGCGCATCCGGCCTCATGCCGGTCGGTATTCACGGCCATTTGTGGACATTCTGTACGATCACTTGCTTGCCATCCATTGGGAAAAATACTCCGAAGTACCCTTCCAAGCATTTGCCGCAAAAACCTACGCCCAACTCGAAAACCGGGCATTTGAAATGCCCAGCACCCTGCAAGAACGACTTCCCAAAATGATCGCCGGGCAATTCCTGCATGGCTATACCCAACGCGAGGGACTGGAATGGGTGCTGCACCGGTTTAGTCAACGTATTGCAGGCCCATTTGAACCCCAATCCATTGCCGATGCATTTTTTCAGGCAATAGAAGGATTTTCAGAAGATTTCAATGGCTTTTTCCCGGAATTGGTAAACCACACGCAACTTTTTTTGCGGCAAAACAGGTAGTTTTGCCCGGTGCGGATGATTTTAAAATTTACTTTCCTTGGTCTTTGTTGCTTGCTTGCAACTGAAACGTGGGCGCAACGCGCCCCGCGCCTGCGCAATTTCCAACCTGCCGATTATGAAGCACAAAACCAGAATTGGTCGCTTGCCCAATCGCCCGAAGGCTGGTTGTATGCGGGTAACAATGGCACGGTCATGGAGTTTGACGGAGCGCGATGGCGGCATTTTGCCTTGCCGGAAAAACAGGCCGTCCGGGCGGTCGCGATAGGCCGTTCGGGGGAGGTTTTTTGCGGCGGCTTTGCTGAATTCGGCTATTGGGCCAAGGACTTTTCAGGTCAGTTGGCATATACCTCGTTGAGTGCTCAACTGGGTGAAGGGCAAATGGGGAAAGAGGAAATATGGCATATCCTGGTGCTGCCGGACTGTGTCTTTTTTCAATCATTTTCCACCCTCTACAAGTTTGATTATCAAAAGCTTGTTCCGATAAAGCCGCCCAACGCTATCATGTTCGCGCAGTTGGTGAACGGCAAGGTGGTGTTGCCCGTCATCGAGCGTGGCCTATATGAACTGCTGCCCGACAATACTTTTCGCGAATTGCAAGGTTCCGAGGTGTTGAAGGACAAAATTGTGCAATTCCTCGTTTCAAACGGTCGAGGGGGCATCTGGGCGGGCACTTCAAACGACGGGATTTTTGAATTGCAGGATGGCCATTGCAAGCCTTGGAGCAACCCGCTCAACGAGGTGTTTCGCAAGAACCAACTCAACAAAGCCGTGACACTTCGCGGTGGCGGCTGGGCTTTTGGCACTATCCTCGGCGGGGCTTATGTTCTGAACCCCTCGGGGCAGTTGCGCTGCCACCTTCACAGGGAGAATGGCCTGCAAAACAACACGGTGCTGGCACTTTTGGAAGATCGGGACGGCAACCTCTGGCTTGGGCTTGACAGGGGTATTGATTTCGCCGCTTTGAACGCTCCACTCACTTTTTTTACCGACCAAACAGGTAAGATTGGCACAGTTTATAGTGCTGCTGTACATAACGGGCAACTTTACATCGGCACCAACCAAGGCGTTTTTAAGGCATCGTACCCCCTTCCTCATGTTGCATCCCCTTTTGTTTTGGTGGAAGGCTCACAGGGTCAGGTTTGGCAGCTCCAAGTATTTGATAATCAATTGATTTGTGGCCACAACAGCGGCACATTTATCGTAGAGGACAATGGAATACAGCGTATTTCCAACGTTACCGGAGGCTGGTGCACAGTGCGGATGCCGGGCCACCCAAACACCCTTTTGCAAGCGACTTATACCGGCTTGGTATTATTTAAAAAACAAAAGACGGGTGCTTGGTATTTTGCGGGACGAGTCGGCGGTTTTGCCGAACCCTTAAAAAAGATCGCCTTCGATGCGGAGGGGAACCTTTGGGGCGCACATCCCAACAAAGGGCTTTTCCGGCTCCGCTTGAGCGCGAACCTTCTGCAGGTGTACGAATTCAAAACTTTTACCCGAAACGACGGCTTGCCGACCGACTTCCAACTTGGCCTGAGTATTTTGCCTGATGGAAATGTGGTAGTCAATGCGTTGCCGAATGCTGTACTCCTGCGAAACGAGGAGGGGAAAACACGGTTCGAGTCCATGTCCGCCAGAAAATGGCTCCCCGGCAGAGATTCCGAGGTGTTTGCCATAGACAGCAGCGGGCTTTGGCTGTACACAAGCGGTGGGCTTTCGCAAAAACTTCCGCTCGCGCTCGTGCCAGCATTTGAGCATGTAGAAACGCTGCCCGGGGGCGAATACTTGTTCTGTCTGGAAAATGGGTTTGCATTGCTCAACAGGGATTCCTCAAGTGCCCAAATAGGGCAAAAAAACCTGCCTCCGATGGTGGTCAGGTTGATAAAAACATCTGACAATCAAACGTTTTTGCCGGTGGAGGGGCTGTCTTTCGCCTATTGGAACAATAGTTTGGTGTTTCAATGTTCCCAAGCGTTTTTTGAACACCCCGCAAGATTTTCGTGGTTTTTAGAGGGTTTTTCGAGGTCATGGTCTCCTTGGGCATATCTCTCGGAAAAGGAATTCACCAACCTGCCGTCAGGCCGCTACACTTTTCGAGTCCGGAGCGAAGCAGGTGGCGTCGAGGCCATCGTTTCATTCAGCATCCGGCCTCCCTGGTATCGTTCAGGCTGGGCGATTGGTGCCTATGCCCTGATTTTTCTCGCTGTTTTTTGGCTGCTCGAAACGTTCAACCGCCGCCGTCTGGAACGACAACGCCAACGCTTAGAAAGCGAAAAAGAACGCGAGATACTGATCTTGGAAGTGGAGAACAAAAACCGGGAACTGTCCAACGCGGCCTTCAACCTTATCCGAAAAAACGAGGCGCTCCAAAGCCTGAAAGATAATCTATTGGACGCTAAAAACGAACCGCGCGCGCTATCCAAAATTATTCGGGAAATTGACGCCCACCTCGAGGGCGACCACGATTGGGAAATTTTTGAAGCATCGTTCAACCGCGTCCACGATGATTTTTTCAAACGCTTAATGCAGCAATTCCCCGACCTCACCCCCGGCGACCTCCGTTTGGCTGCTTATCTGAAGATGAATTTGTCGTCCAAAGAAATTGCGCCCCTCCTCAACATCTCCATTCGGGGCATCGAAAACAAGCGCTACCGCCTGCGCAAAAAACTCGGCTTGTCCGAAGAGGCCAATTTGACCGAGTTTATCATGGCTTTTTGACTCGGTTTTTGCCAGTTTTTGACATGGCGTAGTAGTGGTGAGGTGTGTTTTTCGTTGAAAAACCCAAAATGGTCATAATTTTATGCTGCAAGTAAAGCGGCCATCCCAATTTTTTCCTGAATTTGGAAAGGTGTGCCTGCTCGCACAAACACGACATGACCATTGCCCGATTTATATTGCTCGCACTGCTTTTTTCAAATGCTTGTGCAGAAGCCCAAACCCCTGCTGTGCCAAGCGGCTTGTTTGCAACTGGCTATGAACAGCACGTGGAACTGACTTGGCAAGCCAATGCCGAGCCAAACGTGACGGGGTACAAAATTTACCGCTCTACGGATGGTGGCGGCTCGTTTGTCTTTTTGAAACAAGTCGGGGAAGAACCGATCACAACCGATTGGACGGGCGACGAAGGACAAAACTTGAACAGGCACTATAAAATAGCGGCACTGGCAGGTGCCTCAGAAAGCGGATTTTCAAATGAAAGATCCACCGATACGCATCCTTTGAGCGACGAGGAGTTGTTGGACATGACACAGCACTCCACCTTCCGCTATTTCTGGGATTATGCACATCCTGTCAGCGGACTTGCCCGTGAACGCTACAATGGCAACCCGAACCTTGTGACCATGGGCGGCTCTGGTTTTGGCATCATGGCCATTATTGTAGGCGCAGAGCGTGGCTGGGTAACCCGTGAGGCAGCATTGAACAGAATGATCCAAATTGCCTCGTTTTTGCAATTTGCCGACCGGTTTCACGGGGTTTTCCCACACTGGATGAACGGCACGAATGGCAACGTCATCCCATTCAGCCAATACGACAATGGCGGCGACCTGGTGGAGACCGCTTTCCTGATGCAGGGGCTGTTGGCAGCACGGACTTATTTTGATCAAAACACCCTGCTCGAATCAGCACTCCGCGATGTTATCACCGGGCTTTGGGAAGAAGTGGAATGGGACTGGTACCGCAAAAACAACAGCGGGGTGTTATATTGGCACTGGTCGCCCAACTACGGTTGGCAGATAAATTTTGCCTTGCGCGGGTTCTACGAGGCACAAATCGTATATATCCTGGCGGCGGCTTCGCCCACGCATCCCGTGCCAGCGAGCCTCTACCAAACGGGCTGGACTTCCTCGAATTATGCCAACAACAGCATCCATTTCGGCCACAAGATTTATTGCGGGCCTTTTGGAGGCGGCCCGATGTTCTTTGCACATTACTCCTATCTCGGATTCGATCCGCGTGGACGCAAGGACGCTTTTTGCAACTATTTTGTGCGCAATCGCAACCACGCGCTCATCCAACAGGCATATTCCGTAGCCAATCCTGAACATCATATCGGGTATTCGGCGGATAGCTGGGGCCTGACTTCTTGCGATGGCCCAAACGGATATGCTGCGCACGACATTCATCCAAGCAATGACGACGGCACCATTGCTCCTACCGCAGCCCTCTCAAGTTTGCCCTACGTCCCGCAGGAGGGTATTGCGGCATTGCGGCATTTTTACCGGGTGCAGGGCGAACGATTGTGGGGGCCGTACGGCTTTTACGATGCTTTCAACCTCGATCAAAACTGGTTCGCTACTTCCTATCTGGCCATTGACCAAGGCCCTATCGTGGCCATGATCGAGAACCAACGCACGGGTTTGCTCTGGCAACTTTTTATGCAAAACCCGGAAATCGAGCCTGCGCTTCAAGCCATTGGTTTTATGGCCGACAGCTCACCTGCGGAAGAAGCATTTATGGAGAAAAACGGCTTCGATGTAATGCTTTTCCCCAATCCGATGCCTGCGCATGGCGGGGTATTGAACCTGGAAATTTCCATCTTGGAAAAACAAAAACTGACGGTGCAAATCGTGGACATGGAAGGCAAAATGCTGCAAATCCTGTTCAAGGACAAAGCATTTGCAGTGGGCATATTTCAAGAGAAAATTCAAATTCAAGACCTGCCACGAGGAGTGTTTTTTGTAGAAATTAAAAATGGAACGGGCGGGACTTGGGTTAAGAACCTAGTGATCGAGTGAACTCAATCCCGTCTGACGACTATAAGTCGTCTGACGGGTAAAGCAATAGCGTTCAGACGACTTGGAGTCGTCAGACCGCGACAACGTTGTAATTAATTCATTTTCACACATAACCATTATAAAAGAAGTGCGTATGAAAAATTTCTTTATCACAGCCTTGCTTTTGGTTTTTGGCTGCTTGGGCGCGAACGCTCAAGTCTGCTATGCCGATTTTGAAGGACCGGGTCTCAACTTCCTCGGCCTTGATGGGGTGTTGACATCCCCCGAACCCAACCCCAATGCAAACGCGATCAATTCAAGCCCAAACTGCGCCAAGTATGTAAAGTCCAATATGCACGCGTACAGCCTCATTCTGGCTGACAACGGCGCTCCTTTTGATCTTTCGGTGAACAACCAGTTCAGGATTGACGTATTGGCCACAGTACCGACGCAGTTTATTTTCAAGCTCGAAGGCACTGGCGGAGGATTTGAGAAGACCATAGACATAGCAGTAGCGGGTGAATGGGTAAGCTACACGATTGATTTCAGCGCACAAGCCTTCAACACAGGTCTAAGCAAAGTGATCATATTTTTTGATCCGGGCGTGGAAATGAGCAGTGACACCTATTACTTTGACAATGTTTGCGCCGGCAGTGGAAAGATTTGTCATGCTGACTTTGAAGGCCCAGGCCTTAATTTCCAAGGCCTCGATGGAGTGCTGACGGCTCCCGTGGCGAATCCTACGCCCAATTTTGTGAACAACAGCGCAAACGTAGCGCAGTATGTGAAGTCGGATATGCATGCCTATAGCCTGATCTTGGCAGACAACGGCGCACCCTTCGACCTTTCAGTAAACAACCAGTTCAAAATTGACGTATTGGCCGCCGTGCCGACCCAGTTTATTTTCAAACTCGAAGGCACTGGTGGAGGATTTGAGCAAACCAAGAACATTGCCGTGACAGGGGCTTGGCAGACCTACACCTTTGACTTTAGCGCACAAGCAGCCAATACAGGGCTGAGCAAAATCATCCTGTTTTTTGACCCAGGCGTGGAATCGAGCAGTGACACCTATTACTTTGACAATGTGTGCGCTGTGCCAAACCCTTGCCCCAATGATACCCCTGACCCCGACATGATTGACGACTTCGAGTGTAATCGAAACGCGACCTACAAGGACAATTGGGACAGCCTTTCAGTGGTGTCCAACCCTGCTCCAACGATAGATAACAACTCCTCAAAAGTGGGCAGATTCTCCGACCCCGCAGGCATCAACACGGAGTATGCCGCGCTGATGATTGACTATGAAAATCCGATTGACCTCACCGTGCGCAATCGGTTCTCTTGCCAGGTATGGGCGCCCAAAACGGGCACCCTGCTTCTCAAACTCGAAGGCGGCCCCAATCCTGCGATGGAAGTAGGCACGCAAGTGACCGAGCTGAACAAATGGGTGACCTACACCGCGGACTTCAGCAGCCAGATTGGCAAAGGCCACAAGAAGTTTGTCATCTTCTTCAATGCTGGCGTAAATGGCGAGCCTGGGGATGTGTACCATATTGACAACATTAAACTTGCCGCGAAGCCCTCCGCGCCGCCGCTCGAAGATTTCCAAGACGGTGTCCAACTCGACTGGCAGGCATTGGATCAAAACGGACCGATTCACGGCTCGTTCATGGGTCCGGTGAACAATCCCAGCCCGAATGGCGTGAACAATTCTACACAGGTAGGTTGCTATACCAAAGGTTCTTCTGCATTTTCCACTTTGCAGGGCATTTCACTGAGCAATTTTGACCTGTCGGTGTACCCGCAGATCAACCTCGACGTGCTTAGCCCACTGGGTGGTGGCACCGTGACGCTCATCCTCAACTCGCCCACACAAGGCAACAAAGAGGCCGAGGCTACCATTACCACACCCGGTGAATGGGAGACGCTCGGTTTCGACTTCTCAGCGTTCAGCGGAATCACCGATTTCAGCGAAGTGCGGATCATTTTCAATGCCGGTACAGCCAACGCGGGCCAAACTTGGTATTTCGACAATCTGGGCCAAACAGAAGTCACTATTGACCCCTGTGCAGACGTGATACCAGTACCGAACATCATTGACGACTTTGAATGTCAACGCAACTACGTGCAGATTTTCTACGGAGCAAGCGATCTGGAAGTAGTGAATAACCCACATCTTCTACCCGAAAATGGTTCGCTTAAAGTGGGCGAATACACGGATCCTGCTGGTGCCGGAACAGCGTTCGCGGGCATCGGTTTCGAGTTCGCCGCACCACCTGATTTGAGCCTTTACAACCACCTTTCAGTTCAAGTATGGGCACCCTTCGACAATGTCCCCTTCATGTTCAAACTCGAAGGAAATGGTCAGGGCGTCGAGATTTTTGACACGCTGACTGAAGGCAACAAGTGGCACAAATTCGATATTGACTTCAGCGGAGCAGTTGGCACTTTGCACAACAAATTGATCATTTTTGCCAATGTCCTTAGCCCTACTGGCGGCGGCACCTATCTCTTCGACAACATCCGCTGGACTAGAGCAGGCTACAACGGATGTATTGTGGACAATGAGGCCCCATTGACTACCTACAATTTTAAGTATTTCGCCAATGACGTGCTTGAAAATACCTTTGCTGAGATCATTGACAACCCAAACCCATCGGGCATAAACACCAGCAGCAATGTGATCAAATTTGTGAAAGCAGCCAATGCCTTACCCTTTGCAGGAATGTACCCCGATCCCACTTGGGAATCTCCTATAGATTGGAAAGGGGTGAAAACGGTAAGAGCCAAAGTTTACATGGATCATATCGGAAACTTCGCAGCAAAAGTTGAACAATCTGCTACAGGCGCGCCTGGATTTGAAATCGCGGTAGCCAATACATTGATTAACCAGTGGGAAGAAATCACGGTCAACTTCGCCGCTGTTCCAGACAATGGTGAATACCGTCGCCTGACGCTGTTCATAGACCTTGGCATTGATGCTACCGGCTCTGATGTAACTTCTTATATTGACGATATCGTGATTGGCGCTGGCCAATGTGGTTCTGTGAGCACATTCAGCCCTGCTGATGCAGTGCCGATGCGCGTATCTCCGAACCCAACTTCTGATATCCTTCTCGTGGAAAACATGGAAGGGGTAGCACGCCTCGAAGTGTACGATCTTTTTGGCCGTCGTGTGGCTGTGGCGAATACCTCAGGCGACACCTATACCGACCTCAACGTTTCGCAATTCCCCGCCGGGATGTACCTGCTTAGTGGCTTCGACCGCACAGGTGCTCGGGTGGGCAAAGCGAAGTTTGTGAAAGAATGAGTTTAGTATGACATGCCGCTAATAACAAGCGGCAAGTGTGGGTTTGCAGGGGTTGTGTCAACAGGGTCGGGATCAAAAAAGGGATAAAATTTTGTTTTGTTTTCTTTGGCGAAAAACCTCATAGGTTTTAAAAATCTATGAGGTTTAGTATCCGAATAGAATTAAAATTTGCTCCTTTTTCTATCTGCAACCGTTTGACATAACCCCTCGCTCACATAAGCACACCATTTTTGGCAAGCCATTCTTTATGAAAAAATCCCCCCTCATTTTTCTGCTTTTTCTGCTGACTTGCCAGGCGGTCCCGGCACAAATGCCCCCAGCCTCAATCAGCGGGGGAAACCCGACATTTAGTCTCGATGAGGTGCAAAAACGGCATTTTCTTTATTTCTGGGAATTGGCGCACCCAAACAATTTCCAGGTTCCAGACCGTTACCCAACCGATAATTTTTCGAGCATCGCTGCTACCGGGTTTGGCCTTTCGACTTATCTGGTAGGTGTAGAACGTGGTTGGATAACCCGCACCGAGGCAGCGGATCGAGTATTGAAAACCCTCCTTTTTCTAAAAAATTTGCCTCAAGGCCCAGATGCTACCGGTGTGGCGGGGTATCGCGGCTGGTTCTATCATTTTCTCAATACCCAAAATGCGCTCCGTTACAAAACGGTCGAACTTTCGAGCATTGACACCGGCCTCCTGATGGCGGGCGTATTGTCCTGCATGACGTATTTTGACCAAGATAACCAAACGGATGAGGACATCCGAAATGCTGCCGATTACCTGTTTCGCCGCGTAGAATTCGACTGGTTTTTGAACGAGCAAAGCCGCCTGAGTATGGGCTGGTTCCCGGAACGTGACGGATTTCTTGCTGCCGATTGGCGAGGCTACAACGAAGCGATGATTTTGAACATCATGGCACTTGGATCACCCACCCACCCAGTACCTTCCAGATTGTGGGAAAAATGGTGCGAGCCCTATTTCCGTGCTGAATTTGAGGGGCAAGATCATGTCAACTTTGGGCCGCTCTTCGGCCACCAGTACAGCCATTGCTGGATTGATTTTCGGGGAATTCAGGACCCCTACATGAAAAAAGCGGGCTTTGATTACTTTGAAAATTCCCGCCGAGCAACCCTTGCCCAACGGGAGTACGGCATCAAAAACCCGCAGAAATACAAAGGCTATGGCCCTAATATCTGGGGCCTCACTGCTGGCGATGGCCCCGATGCCGAGATGACCCACGAGGGCAAAAAAATCTTCTGCCCCGGCTATGGCGCACGTGGCGTCGCCATTGATTATCAGGAAGATGATGGCACGATTGCACCCACGGCCGCGATTGCTTCCTTGCCTTTTGCCCCTGAAGTTTGCCTACCCACTTTGGAAGCAATGTGGAACCGTTGGCCCGTAGGTAAATATGGATTCTTCGATGGCTACAATGAGACATTTACCGAAATAAACCGATCGCCAAAGGCACAACCCGGCTACCAGTTTTGGGTGGATAAAGATTACCTTGGGATAGACCAAGGCCCCATCGTGCTGATGATTGAAAACTATCGCTCTAATTTTCTTTGGGATTTGATGAAGCGCAATCCCTATATCGTGCAAGGCTTGAAACGGGCAGGATTTTCAGGCGGCTGGCTCGAAAAAACTGACCTAAAGAAATTGACCCAAGGCATCGCATTCGCAGACGGGGAAAAAGCAGGGTTCAATCCAACGATCCCACTCGACCAGCAAGGCTTTTTTCAACGAGCAATTTACAGGGACAAAACAGGAAATAAACTGCCCTACCAATTAATGCTACCATGGCTAAAAGCCGCTAATCACCAATCACCAATCACCAATAAACCAATCACCAATCACCAATTCCCCTTGGTCATTTTCCTCCACGGCTCTGGCGAGCGTGGCACGCAAAACCACCAACAAATGCGCTATGGCGTACACGCTTTTTGTGAAAAATGGATGCGCGAACAACATCCGCATTATCTGCTGGTGCCTCAGTGCCCGCCAGATCTGCGCTGGGGAGGTAGCAGCAAAGACTGGCAAACGCTGTATCAAAAAGACCCAACCGAGCCGGGCCGTATGGTACTTGAACTTGTGGAAAAAATGCTCCAAGAGCACACTGACATTGACCCAAAGCGGGTGTATATCACGGGGCTGAGCATGGGCGGGTTCGGCACTTTTGACCTTCTGATGCGCCGCCCCGAATTGTTTGCGGCCGGGCTGCCCCTTTCTGGAGGGGGTGATCCGCGCCATGCCGAAAAAATAAAAAACATCCCACTTTGGGTACTACATGGTGGTTTGGATGATGTGGTGTTGCCACGTTGTTCGCGGCAAATTGTGCAGGCCTTGGAAAAAGTGGGAGGCAAAGTAAAATACACCGAATATTCTACCATGTATCACGATATCTGGAACGTGACGTATTACAATCAGGCGGTGTTGGAGTGGTTGTTTGCGCAGCGCAAGTAAGCCGGAACTCCGTTCCGGGGCGAGGATACCGAAACAGCGTTCCGTGCTACAGCACACCCTCGTACACCTCCTCAAATGTCAACTCAAGGCTCAGAGCAGGTACGGGAAAACGCGTGTTGGAGGTTAGGTAGGTTTCAGATTCCCAGTCGCCGTTGTCGAGTTTGACGCGAACTTCGACGAGTTGTTTTTCAGAATCAACGAGGATATAATTGCGAAGCGATTCAATGTTTTTGTAACGGATGAATTTGTCGGTAGAATCCTCAATGCGCGAGGTTTTGGACATGACTTCAAAGATGATGGAAGGGTATTTTTTGATATAGCGGTCTTCCAAATCTCGGGGGTCGGAGGTCACAAAAACATCAGGGTAAGTGTAATCTCGCTGGTTCGTGATTTGGACTTTGACCCCTTCTACGAAAATACGAAACCCTTGGGATTTTAGCAATACTCGAAGCAAAAAGGATAGATTTTGGCAAATTTGGTTGTGATAGTCAGTAGTTCCAGGCGTAGGAATCAATTGGTTTTCAGTGAATTCGTGACGAAGCTCCGAGCGCTCTTCCGACTCGATGTACTCCTCGACGCCCAAAGGTTTCGTGCCTGTCAAAGCATATTCTTTCATGGGCTTAAAATTTTGCTGGACAAAAATACAAATTTTAATCCCAAAAAACTTCAAGATCAAACCTATTTTATACGTACAATGACCCAATTCAGACTTATCCCAGCACTATTCCTTTTGCTCGGCATCTTGTTCTCCAACCGAGTAGCCGCACAAATCTACCGCCCTTCCGCAGGCGTCGAAACCCGCGTGAACGCCCTGCTCGCCAAAATGACCCTCGATGAAAAAATCGGCCAGCTATCGCTCTACACCACCGACTGGGGCAGCACAGGGCCGACCATCCGCGAGGGCTACAAAAACGACATTCGCAGCGGGGCTTGTGGCAATTTGTTCAATGCCCACACCACCGGTTTCGTCCGCGAGCTCCAAAAAATCGCCGTCGAGGAAACCCGGTTGAAAATCCCGCTCCTGTTTGGCTTCGACGTCATCCACGGCTACAAAACCATTTTCCCCATACCGCTTGGCGAAGCCGCCAGTTGGGATTTGGAGGCCATTGAAAAATCCGCTCGCGTGTCCGCTACCGAAGCGAGTGCTGCCGGTCTTCACTGGACTTTCGCCCCAATGGTGGACATTGGCCGCGACCCTCGGTGGGGCCGAGTGATGGAAGGCGCGGGCGAAGACCCCTACCTCGGCAGCCGGATTGCCGAAGCCCGGGTGCGCGGTATCCAAGGGAAAAAACTCGGAGACCCTGATGCCATGCTCGCTTGTGTGAAGCACTTTGCAGGGTATGGGGCGCCCATCGCCGGGCGCGAGTACAATACAGTGGATATGAGCGAACGCTACTTCCGCGAGTTCTATTTGCCACCCTACGAAGCCGCCGTAAAAGCGGGAGCGGCCAGCGTTATGACTTCGTTCAACGATTATGATGGTGTGCCAGCATCGGGAAATAAATTCCTGTTGGACAACATCTTGCGCAAAGAATGGGGCTTCATGGGCTTCGTTGTCACAGACTACACCAGCATCAATGAAATGGTGAATCATGGTGTAGTGGCCGATGATAAAGCGGCAGGCGAACTCGCACTTCATGCAGGGGTTGACATGGATATGCAAGGCGCTGTCTATCAACGATTTCTCAAAGAATCTATGAAAGAGGGCAAAGTCACCCAAAAACAAATTGACGAAGCAACACGGAACGTCCTCCGACTAAAATTTGAATTAGGGCTGTTTGAAGACCCCTATAAATCCTGTAACGCAGAACGGGAAAAAAACACACTGCTAACCCCGGAACACCGCGTTGCTGCCCGCGAGGTTGCGCGAAAATCCATCGTGTTGCTAAAAAATGAGCGGCAGGCATTGCCCTTGAAAAAAGAGCAGAAAATCGCGCTTATAGGCCCATTGGCCGATAACAAGAGCGAACTCCTTGGCAACTGGAACGGGGCGGGCAATGCGAACGATTGTGTGAGTTTGCGCGAGGGATGTATCCCGGAACTCCGTTCCGGGAACAATACGGGCGGTGCCTCGGAACGGAGTTCCGGGGTACTGTACGCCAAAGGCTGTGACTTTGAAGGCATGGACAAATCCGGTTTCGCCGAAGCCATTCGCATCGCTGAACAATCGGACGTGGTGATCGTTGCGGTAGGCGAAAAAGCCATGATGAGCGGGGAGGCTGCCGCGCGTACTTCGCTCGGTTTGCCTGGGGTGCAGGAGGAATTGGTGCTCGAACTGTGCAAAACCGGAAAGCCTGTGGTAGTGGTCCTGATGAATGGCCGCCCATTGACTATCCCGCGCATTGCCGAGCAGGCCACGGCTATCCTTGAAACTTGGTGGCTGGGCACCGAGACGGGCAACGCCATCGCCGACGTGCTGTACGGGACATACAACCCTTCGGGCAAACTGCCCATGAGCTTCCCGCGCAATGTGGGGCAAGTGCCGATTTTTTACAACGAAAAAAGCACAGGCCGTCCTTTCGACCCAAACTCGAAGTGGACCAGCAAATACATAGACGAGGCGAACAGCCCTCAATGGCCGTTTGGGTTTGGGCTGAGTTATACCACGTTTGAATATGGTGACCCGAAGGCAGTTGCGGCGGTCAACTCACCGGGTGACTCAAAGTCACCCGGTGAGT
>CAZPTQ010000080.1:1590-22827 GCA_964589365.1 uncultured Saprospiraceae bacterium | reverse complement strand
AAAAAAGCCCTCATAAGTGATTAACTTACAAGGGCTTGGGTCAATTTTGATGTAGTCCGTACGGGAATCGAACCCGTGTTTCATCCGTGAAAGGGACGTGTCCTAACCCCTAGACGAACGGACCTTCTTTCAAAAGCGGGGCAAAGATAGGTCCGTTCAGTTTTTATTTCCAAACCGGATTGAAAGTTTTCCTGAAAAAGTTATTCAGTCAATCCCGGCAGATGCTGTCAATCCACAAACCGTATCCCGTAACTCCAAAACGGGTCGTCCCCTATCTTGCTGATCTCAATGGTGTATTCCCCCGGCTCCAGTTGTTTGTATTCCACCCCCGTACCGCACCAATTTCCAGACCAGCCAGAAAAGGCTACCCCATCTTTTTTGCCGTTAAAATAGCCTGAAGGATATTCGTAATCTCCTCCAGGATAGTATCCTACTTCAAAGTAATCAAACGCGATGTAGTCGCTTGTTTCACCTGCCAGTATTTCGCCAACGTACATCATGTTGGTCGCGTCGAACTCCATTCGGGATTCTTCAATCTTCGAGTCCAGGGTGTTGTGGAAGCGCACCAGAATTTGATTGTTGTTTTCTGGAAGGGGGTCTTTTGTGCAAGAAGTTGCAAAGAGTGTGGCAACGGCCAAGACGGCAAAAAGTATTTTTTTCATGGTGTAAAAAAGTTTAGTTCACTATCAAGACTACCTGCATCCCAAAGATGGTTGGGCGAATTAGAAACGATAACGTTCCAGTAACTTTTTCACCTTTTTATGTACGTCCGGATCAACCGCCAATTCCGGTGCGTGGTGTGGCTTTATCCGGGCGTCCAAAACAAGCGGGCCGTGGCAGCCCCAGTGCTTGTTCTCCGTAAAAGCGCGAACGCCGTGCACATCATGGCTCGGGTTGGCTCGGGTAAAGGCCACCCAAACAAAGTTGTTTAGCGTGGCTGCTGTGAATTGGCTGTCGTCCACCAACAAGATGAGCGGAACGTGCTGCAAATCCAACCTTTCCAGCCACTGACAGAGTTCAGTCACTTGCTCCCATGCAGTCTTTTCGACTTCAAACTTTGGTGCCCGAACCGCCAAAATACCCGGATAACAAAAATGAGGCTCTCCAAAACCCGGCGGGAGCGAGAAGTTGTCGGGCAACTCGGCATTCAATGTTCTTCGGCGATCACCCCTGCAAGCGGCTATGAGTTTTGATCCTGCGTTCCAGCCGGAGCCGGAGTAATCCAGCGTATCAATTGTTGTCTTGGTCTGAAAATGCAGGTCGCGGGTAAAATCCACCCGCTCCAGAAAATGCTGGAAAAAATGGGCGATGTCGTGGGTGTCCAGATTCGGGTCGTCGTCGCTGGCCGCGATGAAAAGAAATTTTGCAAGCGAGGTCTGGCCGGAGCCGATGATTCGGTTGGCGATGGTCAGGATTTCTTCCGGCACCCGCTCACGAAAAGGCATATATCTTTCATGACCAATCGCGAGCAACAAAGGATGCACCCCCGAAGCATCCACCGCATGGATATCTTTCAAGCCGGGGAACTCCTGCGATGCGAGCGGCGCCACCAGTTCGTGTATTAGCCAGCCAAAACTGCTGTCCTCCATGGGAGGACGGCCCACTACACTGAAATGCCAGAGCGGGTCTTTCCGATGCCACACTTTGTGGACTTTCATCACCGGAAAATCGTGCGTGAGTGAGTAGTAGCCAAGGTGGTCGCCAAAAGGGCCTTCGGGCTTTTTTACGTTTTTCAGGATTTCCCCCGTAATAACAAAATCAGCATCGCTGCTCAGAAAATGCCCGTCGCGGTAAGTGTATCGAAACCTGCGTCCGGCCAGCATACCGGCAAACGTCAGTTCGCTTAAGCCCTCCGGCAAAGGCATAATGGCCGAAAAAGCGTGGCTGGGAGGACCGCCCACAAAAATGCTGCTCAAAAAAGGCTTTTCAAGTTGATTGTACTTGGTATGGTGTACCCCGATACCGCGGTGGAGTTGGTAGTGGAGGCCGATCTCATTGTTTTTAATGTATTCGTTTCCAGAGAGTTGTATGCGGTACATCCCCACGTTTGATCCCATGGGGCCGGGCTTGTCGGGGTCTTCGGTGTACACCTGTGGCATGGTGATAAAAGCCCCGCCATCCATCGGCCAGCTCTTGATCTGGGGGAGTTTGTCAATGGTGGTTTCGCCCCAGGTCACGGGAGATCCGAACCAGTTTTTCATTGGCAAGGCTGACAATGCTGTAAACGGCACACCGAGATAACGACCGGGCTTTTTCAAAAAATTGGCAGGGTCTTTTTTTATCTCAATTACGCGCTTCACCCGTTCAAGACTGTGACGAAAAAGAAACGCTGTGCGTTCGAAAGTGCCATAGATATTGCTGACGGCCTGAAATGGGCTTCCTTTTACCCGCTCAAAAAGAATGGCCGACCCCTGACGCTCAAAGACTTGACGATGGATTTCGGCAATCTCCAAATCCGGATCAACTTCTTCCTGAATTCTTAAAAGCATCCCGTGGCGCTCAAGGTCGCGCACGGCATCGCGGAGGGAGGAGTAAGACATAAGTCAGGAAACACTATACTTGAGAAAATGGTTGATTAATGGAACACGGATGACGCGGATGAGACGCGGATATTATCATCTGATGATATTATCCGTGGAAATCCGTGTCTCATCCGCGTCATCCGTGTTCCCCCAATCCTAAAATCCCCCTACCGCATAGGCGGCTGTCGGCGCTTTCCACCCGGCCGGAATCCTTTCCCCCCCATTTGGGCCATCATGCTGGGGCTCATGGCCTGCCCGGCTTGTTTGAGTTGTTTTTCGACTTCTTTGATCTGCTCTTTGAGCATTGCCTCGGTGACATGGAGTTTTTTCAATTCTGAAAAGTGATTCTGCGCGGCTTTGATATTGTTCTTCCCGGCGGCGATCATGACCAGTTGGAGCATGGCGGCGCCACGTTCGTTGTCAGAAGGAAGGCCGGAATCGAGCGATTTCTTGATCCACATTTCGGCGGTGTTGAAGTCGCGCTTTTGCATATAAAGTGCGCCCTTTGTCATATAAAACACGCCTTTGTAGCCCATCAGGAGGATTCTGGGGAAGAAGGTGAGTTTGAGTCTGGCCTCCGCTTCGTCCAATTTTTGTTTGGACAAAAGTTGGTTGGTAGAAAGGATGGTGCCGAGCATGAGATAGCCCAGAAGCAAAAGAATCCCGACGAGCAAGAAAGGGAAACCATACCAAAAACCGAAGGTGCTCCACAGTACGATACCGCCCAGAATACCGATCACAATGAGGGCAAAACGCAAATAGATGTTGATAACAAACATGAATAGGTGGGTTTGAGAAAATCGGGGGCGAAGGTACGTTGTTTAAACAAAGCAGCAGCCCAATTGCCAATTTCCCCCAGTACATTTTATCCATAACTGACCAACCACGCGGGATGAAAATATCACGGCAAAATTCTGCCAATCAGCCTTTCTTTACCAGACTATTCTATCTACACACATGCGCCCATTCCTCTACCTGTTCCTACTAGCCGCAGCCTGCTCCCCCAAAACCTCGCCAACCCATGCCGTGCCTAAACCAGCGGCCCCGGCAAGCGATTCCATCTCCACCCTAACACGCAACGCCATGGCTTACCCTGGCTACTTCCCATTCTGGTGGGAAGAAAAAACAGGCCGGATTTGGCTCGAAATCAGCCAATTCGATTCGGAATTCCTGTATGTGAACGCTTTACCCGCCGGAGTCGGTTCCAATGACATCGGGCTCGACCGGGGACAAATCGGCAATTCACGAGTGGTGAAATTTGTTCGAAGCGGCAACAAAATCCTGCTCGTACAACCCAACCTCAGTTACCGCGCCAGCAGCCCGAATGCACTGGAGCGCCGCTCCGTGGAAGAAGCCTTTGCACAGTCTGTACTCTGGGGATTCACGATAGTAGCCAAAGAGAACGGTCGTTATCTGGTAGATTTTACGCCGTTTTTGATGCAAGATGCACACGATGTGAGCGGCGTCCTTGCCCGCACCAATCAAGGGGCCTATTCGGCAGACCCTGGCCGTTCGGCGGTATTTTTGGAACGGACTAAAAATTTTTCCAAAAACTCAGAATGGGAAGCCACCCTGACCTTTATCGGTAAGCCCACTGGCGATTTCATCCGTTCGGTTACGCCTACCCCTACCGCCGTAACGGTTCGTCAACACCACTCGTTCATCGAATTGCCCGACAAGGGATACAAACCCCGATTATTCGATCCCCGAAGTGGTTTTTTCGAGATCGGCTGGAATGACTACTCCGTGCCCATTGGCCAACCCATTGCACAGCGATATATCGTGCGACATCGGCTGGAGAAGAAAGACCCTGGCGCTGCTATTAGCGACCCCGTAGAGCCGATTGTATATTACATAGACCCTGGCGCTCCCGAACCTGTCAAATCTGCCTTGTTCGACGGCGCGCGTTGGTGGAATGAAGCATTTGAATATGCCGGGTACCGCAATGCGTTTATTGTCAAGGAATTACCCGCAGATGCCGACCCCATGGATGTGCGGTACAACCTCGTGCAATGGGTCCACCGATCCACCCGAGGATGGAGTTATGGCAACGCCGTCAACGACCCGCGCACGGGCGAGATCATCAAAGGGCATGTTTCACTCGGCTCTCTGCGCGTGCGGCAGGATTATCTCATCGCACAGGGCTTGCGCTCGCCATTCGACGGCGCACAAGCCACTGATCCTGTTTCGGAACAAATGGCTCTGGCCCGCCTCCGCCAACTTTCTGCACACGAAATCGGGCACACCCTTGGACTGGCGCACAACTTCGCAGCCAGTGTCAATGATCGTGCCTCGGTGATGGACTACCCGCATCCGTACATTACGCTGACAGAAACGGGAGAACTTGATTTTTCAAAAGCTTATGACGACAAAATCGGCGCCTGGGACAAACGCGCCATTTTGTATGGCTATCAGGATTTCCCCTCAACCCTTGATGAAAACGCCGAACTTGAAAAAATGCTATTGGAAAACAACCGTCTTGGACTTGCTCACATCTCCGACGAGGGCGCGCGCCCATCGAACAGTGCAAACCCGATCGCTCACCTTTGGGACAATGGCCTCAAGGCTACGGACGAACTGTTGCGGCTGATGAGCGTTCGGTCCATCGCATTAATACGTTTCGGCGAAAAAAGTATCCCTCAAGGCCGGGAAATGGCAGATCTGGAACGGGTGCTGGTACCGCTCTATTTGGCCCATCGTTACCAAACCGAGGCCGTAGCCAAATCCATCGGCGGGGTGCAATATTCATATTCGGTACGCGGCGATGCTCAGCCCACCAATCAGCCTATTGCCGAAGCCGACCAACAAGGGGCTTTCGATGCATTAATGCAAACCCTCCAACCAGATTTTCTGGCCTTGCCAGAGTCTGTTATTCACTTGATTCCGCCACAACCCATTGGTTTTGAACGTGATCGTGAAACTTTTAAAAGTAATACAGGGGGCTTTTTTGACCCCCTGGCCGCAGCAGCAAGCAGTGCGGGTTTGACCCTGGATATGCTGTTGATGCCTGAACGCCTCAACCGGCTATCCGAGCAGCAGGCACGTGGAGTACTCCGCTCGTTCACGCTCGGCACTATGCTGCGCCAATTACGGGAGCACCTGTTGACACAAAAAACTGCCACGCCCATGCAAGCTGAAATCGGTCGTTTGGTTCAACAACTTTACCTCAACCGTTTGCTTTCCCTGGTTGTATCTGAAGCCACAACGGGCACAGTTAAGGGCAATATTTTATTGGAGATCAACACTTTGGAAAAAGAACTCAGCCAAAGATTAGCCGCAACCGCGAACATAGACGAGCAAGCCAATCTGACTTATCTGCTGAATCAAATGCGACAGTTTCGGGAAAAACCGGAGGCATTCAAGCCAATGCCCATCCCTGGGTTACCTCCTGGGCAGCCAATTGGGTGCGGCGAAGAGTAGATATCCAAAGCAGCAGCCCCGACCAGCAAATACTGCCAATCGGGGCTGCAAAAAACGGAATGGACTTGAGCATTGGCTTAGCAAGGTCAAGGGCAAAATTGCCTCAAAATCCGTTCCGGTGCGGCATACTCGCCGTGAGTCATAGTGTTTGCCCTGATTTGTACTACATCCTCAAAACAAAACTGACAATTTGGGCAGGGAAAATCAACGTGTTTGACCTTACTTGTTGTTTATAGTGTCCGCCAATTGTTTTGATTGGCAAGTGTCTGTTGTTCAGAATTGTCCGTGTACCTTATTGGCAAGTGTCTGTTGTTCAGAATTGTCCGTGTACCTTATCGATTATTCCCCGCAATACCCCTTTTCAAAGCATAACTAATCGCTTCTCCTTTTGAATTGACGTGCAACTTGCGGTAGATGCCCTGGATATGGTTCTTTACCGTATCTGTGCTGATAAAATGTTTGGCTGCAATCATCTTATAAGACAACCCGTCCACCAACGCCTCGAGAATTTCTTGCTCTCGAGGCGTCAGTCCGGTGGAAAGGCCATCATCATCGCTTCCTATGGTTCTGTTAGCAACAGTTGCAGCAGCGCTTGGGGCTGATATATTGTTCAAGTGAAAGAACTGCAAGACTTTCCGGGCAATGGCGGGACTCATTGGAGAGCCTCCTTTGTGTACGAGGCGCACACTATCAACCAGTTCGTCAGGGCCAGATTTTTTCAAAAGGTAGCCCGTCGCGCCATTTCGAAGGGCTTGGAAAATCCGATCTTCCTCTTCGCTTACAGTCAACATCACCACTTGAGTACTGGGTGATACCTCTTTAACAACGGCCGTGGCCTCAATTCCGTTCATGCCAGGCATGTCAATATCCATCAAAACAACCTCTGGCTTCAGTTGGGCAATCGCTCGTCGTACCTCGGAGCAATCGGGGTACGCCCCTATCACTTCCACATCGGGCGTAAAACGAAACAGATGCAACAGGCTTTCCCGGAAATCACCGTTGTCCTCGAAAATGACCAAACGCAATGGTGTCATGGTAAAAAATTGGGGCGTGCCTTTAAAAGTTACGGATTAAGCAACAAAGGTATGCCTGTGATGGCGTGCGATAGAATAGGAAGTTCGTACTAATCCCTAAAATCTATAAGGTGTATTAGTTTGAACAAAAGAGCCGGGGTGCGCGCAATTGCGGCACACCCCGGCTCTAATTTTATGTAGTTTTTGCCACTAATTGCACGAATTTACAAAAATCCGTGAAGATTTGTGCAAATAGTGGCTTTCTCAATCTTTATTTCGCGTCAGCGAAGAAATCTTTCACTTTGTCTTTGTGAACGATCATCTGCTTGTAGGAGTATCTGCCCGTAACCGGGTCTTTAACGGCCTTCACCACTTTGACATGGTCTTTGCCGGAGCCAGCGTTGGCGGCACGTTGTGCGACGCGTGCGTTTTTAGAGACTTTCTTTGCCATGGTACCTCAATTATTTGAGTAGTGAGTTAGTGGGTTATTTGATTTCCCGGTGGACGGTATATTTCCGCATAATGGGGTTGTATTTTTTCAACTCCATGCGGTCGGGGGTATTCTTGCGATTCTTCTGGGTGATGTGGCGCGACGTGCCGGGCAAGCCGCTGTTTTTGTGCTCCGTGCATTCCAGAATAACTTGGATGCGGTTGCCTTTACTTTTCTTTGCCATGGTATTTTACATTTTAAATTTTGCATTTTGCGGTTTTCTTTGTTAAAGAAGCCTACAAAATTCAAAAATTCAAATTTTTTATAAATGGATGGTTTAACAGCCTTCTGCGGCGTTGGGGTAGTAGGTGATCTCGCCCTTTTTCTCCAATTTCTTGATATACTGGTAAATGCCCAGTTTGGAGATAGTGCGAATGGCACTGGTACTTACCTTAAGCGTCACCCATTCGTTCGTTTCGGGGATGAAAAACTTTTTGGTTTGAAGGTTCGGGTAGAAGCGTCGCTTCGTCTTGTGGTTGGAGTGAGAGACATAGTTGCCTGTAACAGGCTTCTTTCCCGTCAGATCACAAATTCTTGACATCGTTCGATAATTTTAAGTGTTCTAGTTGATATTACTGCCTTTCAAAAAATGAGTGTGCGAGATAAATCTCACACACTCAAACACTTAACAGTAGTGGGTGACTCCGAGAGGACTCGAACCTCTAACCTCCTGATCCGTAGTCAGGGACTCTATCCATTAAGCTACGGAGCCTTTACCCGCCATAGCCCTACAGGGCGAAGGCGGGTTTTGTTGGTTTTCGGGCGGCAAAGGTAAAACTTGCCAGCCCAAAAAACCAAACCGACCTTTAAATTTTTGGGATTTTTATTGATTTTATCACATTACCCTTCCCAATGGTATAGATATACACCCCACGAGGCAAGTGAGCTGTTTCAAAATCAAAGTCAACATAACTCTCGGAGAACTGCTGCGGGGTCCATTGCTCCTCGAATAATTGTTGGCCCAGCATGTTGAACACCCTGAAATTGTAGGGTTGAAAATTTGGAGTTTGATAATATACCCGCACCCTGTCACCCCCATGAAGAACCTTCACATCCAGCAGTTCGAGCGGGCCTACTGTCGCGCCATCACAGATTTTACGCACCCCGTCGAGCGCGTTTCCAAGATCGAGATGGCCGCCCGTGGTGGTGATGCCCGCCAAGCTTGTATTGGGTTCGGTGTTGTTCAAAATCACGTCTCGAACACGGCGGACGCAGGCGATCGGGTTGCTGATTGCGTCGCTGGTGAACGGCTCGCAACCTAGGCTGTAGAGCAAGGCAATCCCCCCTGTGACATGTGGGGCAGCAGCCGAACAGCCACCGATGATATTGTAACTTGGCTGGTCATTGCCCGGCCCACCACTGTTGTAAGTAGAATAGGTGTCTGTACCCGGTGCACCCAAGTCAATGGAAATACTTCCATAGCCTGCATTCTGCACTTTGATGCCCGCCTTTGTGATATTAGTTACCGCGATAAAATACTCACTTGGGCATGTGGTGGGCATATCGCCTACTTCATCCACATCTACGGGGTCGTTGGCAGTAGCGCCTACGCTTAAGATGCCCACTTTGCCTAAGGAATCATAAAGGGCACACCAAATAGGATGGTCATCTGCCCGTTCCCCATCAAAGCCGAAAGAGGCATTGGTTGCTACTACAAAAGCTCCTTTTGCGCCGTTGGTTTGGTTGTAGATGCGGCGCATTTTCCCTACATATTCGTAGCCTTGAATGATTTCGCTTTCGAAGTCCATGCCGGAAATGTTCATCAATTTTACGTTCCAGTTTACCCCGGTGACACCTTGACTGTTGTTGCCTTTTGCCCCAATAATGCCGCAAACTGCCGTACCATGGTAACCTTTACTTCCGAGGTCGTCAGCCTGTGTTTGTGGGTTCCAGCCACCGAAGTCATCCGGATAGCCGTTTCCATCGTCATCTATATCGTTGTTGGGGATGTCATGCCAGTTCCAAAAACGGTTAGGGGCAAGGTCGGGATGTGTAAGGAGTGCGCCTTTTTCAAGCACGGCCACTACAATGGTGTCGCCATTGGGCGTGAGACCGCCAGTAGAAGTTTCCCACACTTCGGGAGCATTGATGAGGGTCATATTCCCTTGGCGCCACCATTCGGTATCGTTGGGTTCGACAGATCGCTCTTGCACTTTGTGGTTCCATTGGGCAGCATGGATACTTGAAGCCCGTCGGGCGGTGGCAAGCAATTGCGCTGGATTGTCTTGATTTTCCGCTACGTTCAGGAGAAAGATATTCCAATCCTTCGCCAAGGTGTTTTTCAGAGAAAATGCTCCGGCAGCATTGCGGTTGAGTTCTGAAAGTGCGTTTTGAAGGCTTGCGCCCGGTTCCAGCTGGATGATCATTTCTCCGGGACGGCGTTCAGGGGCGTTGCTTTGGGCAAAAATGCCTGCGGCCTGACAGAGGAAGAGGAGAGCCAAACCCGCCTTCGCTAAAGCTATGGCGGGTAAACAGGTAGTGTTTTTCATGTGCGGATATTTGTTTGAATGCTTGGGCATGAATACGAAGGAGCGATTTTGGTTGCCCAAAGAAATGATTATTACCGCAATTGGTTGGGATGAGTGAACAGAATATTTGCCAGTATCGGCTAAAATGCCATTCGTAAACTGCTGCTGCCCGATAGCCTAGTCTTTAGCACTCGAACCGACAATTGCCCGCTCAATCTTGCCGTTTCCGCTTACCAGAACCCTACCAGCTTGAACCGAATCGTGAACATCATCAAAATAAAGTAACTTTATTCGCTTTGACTCCTCCTCCCTTGAATCGCTTCCGAACGCATCAGGTGAAGGGGTATCTAAGCGCCTGACTATTCCTCCATCTATTATCAGGGTTGCATCTTGCTCTACCACAATGGTACTGACATTAGGCAATAAAATTTCGCTCGTGATGCTTAGGGTTGCCCCTGATTTTACTATTACATTGGCGTAGAGCCTTCTGCTTGTATTCCATGTCTCTTCGTTTGTCACGACCCAGTCAGCGGACGGGCTGCCATACGTGAAATCGCCTCTGACAAACTGCCATAACGATGGATAAAGCCCAAAAGTTTGATGGATTCTGGCAATCTCTTTGGTGGTCATATAATCGCGCAGGCCTCCAAAACTGGTGCGCATTAAGGCATGTTTATGGTTGTCAGGAGTGTGACCAAGACCCATAAGGTGTCCAAGTTCGTGGGCAATACTTTTGCCTACCTCATATTCCATCGTCCAGTCAGGCTCGCGCAGCACGTTCCTTTTCCACCATAATTTCAGCCATACATTGCCTATATGGCAACGCATAGAATGATATTTGCCATGTGGATGCGCCCGGGACTGTATCACTGGTATTTCGCTGGCAGCGTGTTGTTTAAAAAATACCAAATTGTCGTAATCCGTGGTGGTGCCTAAGACGACCATCTGTTCATGGAGTTGCCCGTCATTGCTGAAATACAAGTTGATGGCTTTGGGCAAAGAATCATTTCCGTAAATCTCATTGTCCAAATAATCCAAATACCAGCCATTCAGATAAGGCACCCCAGAATGGTTGGTGTCGTTCCGATTGTTCCAACCAAACTCATACTTCCTAAAAATGATATTTGGCACGATCTCAATCTTGGCATTGGACAAAAACGGCAAGTTTTGCCCAGGATAATATTCCTCGTTTCTGTCCACCAAATTTGCGAAAACCTCATTCGTCACACGCGTCATGTTCTGAAGAAAGTTATGATCGGCAGCATTGTCCTGAAAATTGCCAGAACCGTCCTCCCGTTGAAGAATGATTAAGTTGACATTGACTTTCAGCGGGTTATAGCTTGGGGTAGGCACAAAGGGGGAATGCTGGGCCAAAAGGACGCCAGAGAGAAGCAGGAGGAATACCCCTGTCAAGGTGCAGGATTTTTTACAAAATTGGATGGCATTCACGCTTTGTGATTCTTTTTTGTGCGCGGCCCAAATAAAACGAATATTACACACAAGGTCACTAGGGAACGGTGTCAAAATAACAACGCCGCTCGGAAAACCTGAACGTTAACCCGTAAAGCATCAGAAATTAATGCACAACTACCAATTTCAACACATCAGCCAACGCTCTTCCCACATAAACATAGCAAAAGTAAAAGCCTGAGGGTAAGACATGGGCTATGGTTTCACCATTCTGAAACATTAATTCTTTCAACGTTTCACCGTTCGGATGGGTGATTTTCAGCAGCAAATTCGAACCGCTTGGCAAGCCAGACACTTGTAGGGCAAACTGGTTGTAAGATGGGTTGGGCGCCAGCGAAGCTTTGTATTGGGATGCTGCGTTGGTAACGTTTGTGATGTTTCCATTGTTTTGGCACAAAACCCCATCGTCAAAGTAGGTAGTCGCAACCAATCTGGCATACAGCATTCGAGCTTGGAGCACGGCCTCGCCGCCGATTTTGGGGCACTGTGAAGCCAAAGCCAGAAGCGTTTTTTGCTGGTCTGCATTGAGCGTGAAAATGTCTGATGCTGTGCTTTCCAAATAGATTTGGTTGACAATTTTTCGGTTGGCCACCAACGTACCAGAAGCGACCAGGTTTTTGTTCAATGCCAGAATTTCGGAAACAGCCATTCGCACTGGGTTGGCCAAGTCTGTCGTCCACATTTCGGCAATTTGCCGGTCAATTTCGTAAAGTGTGCCAATATCCTCGCCAGTTTCGGCAGTATAAAATCGGTCTATCGCCTCGTTTTTCCCCAGTAGTCCACCATTTTCTTTCAATTTGGCGTACAGGCTGCGGCCACTCTCGAATTGCAGCATTGCTTCATAGGGCGTTGACCCAAAACCGTAGGAAGCCGTCAGTTTTTCACTATTTGTAAAATCTCGTGGAGGGTTTCCGGGGTCAGGGGTCGGCGGCAAGGGGCATTCAATCATATTGGAAGCACAACTGCCCGATGATTGACCTGTCATGTTGGAGCCAAACCATTGACCCGGGGCAGCGGTGGATGATGGGGACGTCGGCCAAAGTGGGAGCGTTATGGGCAATTCTACTTTAAAGGTTGAGTTTTGGATATCCAATTGCGAGCCTAGATGTTGCGCTGAATAGGCTGAATAGGCGCCGTTCCACTGGTTTCCAGCCAATAGCTGGTCGTCTATGTAGCCATAAGGGATAGACAAGCCTATTCGATGGCTACCAATTTCAGTATGCCTGAGTTTGGTGCCCGCGCAAACACCTGTTGCCGCAAACCCGTAAGCAGTACCATTTGTTCTATTGCAACAGAACACGTTGTTCTGTGCGTAAAACAAGGAAAATCCTTGCAAATTGGCCGCTGGGTTGTCCCCCAAAACCGTGTTTCGGTAAAAGTAATTGTTGTTGGAAAGCAAGGATAAAACACCCTCCAGAATCATCCCGCCGGGTGGCGAACTCGCATTTTGATAGGTGATTTCGTTCTGTTGTACCCTCCAGTTTCCAGCCAGACCAAGGCTGATCCCCACGCCATAGTTCGGGATGTGTATTTTGTTGTTCCAAATCTTAGCATTCAGCAATTTGACCTTTGCCCCTGCACCAACCGCAATCGCCGTTTTGTTTAGCGTGACAATATCAGAAGGTATCAATGCTATTGGGTCGTTGTCGCCCACGTACACTTTTAAGGCTTGTTCGGCCTCTGTGATATTGACCCCCATGCCGCGGAAATAAATTTCGTTGCCCTGAATGACAATACTCTGGTGGGTAGGGGCGTGAATATCTAAGCCAATATCGACCTTATCAACCAAGTTGTTCCAAAAGTTTACGGATGCCCCTATGGCAAATACACCCCTCGAAGCCTCGATGATATGGCTGTTCATCACCTCCATTTTGTCACACTTTCTGGCAAATATTCCAACCCTTCGGGAATTGTCAATGGCAGGTGTTTGGGCCATGCTAAGTTCGCCTTGTAAGTGCTGAATAGTAGCATAATACACAAAAAGGGCGGCTTTGTCTGCAATGATTCCATTGCGCAAGCCATCAAAAAGGTTGTCAGAGTCCCAATCCCCCTTTGCACCCACGAAAAACGGCGTATTTCGAACAAAAAGGCCTGCAAAAGGGTGTTCGGCTTCCCAGTTGAGGAGGCCGTTGCTGAATGGGGGCAACAACCCACTCGTCGCCCTAAACTTGTTTTTTAAAAACCCGAAAGGCTGATTCAGGGAAGCAAAAACATCGTTGTTCACCCTGACGCCCACATGATTGCGGTCGAAGTCGTTCCAATTGCAGAAAAATGTGCTCGTGGCAGCGGCGGTGCTTTTGATGTCCACCGCAAATTCGGCATCTTGAATAACATTGCTGTCTAGCCTCAAACGCCCGCCGGGCTGCACTTCGATGCTTCGCCACATTTGGTCGCAGCCGTGGATGCCCTGCGCTGTACCAACGCCGTTGTTTATAGATCGGAGGGTCAATTGCGCACCAGAAGCCACTATGATTTTCGCACCTGGCTGCATCCGCAGCTCCCCGCCAATGATGGCAAGGTCGTAGTTTTTGTCAATGAGCAAATTGCCTTTGATGGCAAGGCAGGTATTGAACAAGGTATTGGGCGAGTAAACACTGCTCACGGTATGGACAGGGATTTCTGTGGCGAAAATCGGCGTCAAGATGACATTTGGGTCGTTCGGGTCGGTGGAAGGGTCGCCTGCGTCAATGTTGAGTTCTTGAAGGCCAATGCAGGGGCAAGCAAAAGCAGACGACGGGTTTTCGATGGGCGTTATTTCGCTGGTTACACTTGTTTCTTTCCAACAGGCAATGGGCAAGCCCGTAACGTTCAGTGTCACGTTCAAAATCTGACCAATGAGCGCAGCATTATTGTCTATTTGCGCCGTCAGGTACAAGTGCTTGCAGGCACCAGGGAGCAGCCAATCTGCTGGTTCAGCAATGCTCAGTGTTGGAAATTCTGTAGAGGGTACAAACGTCATTCCAAGTGGCAAAGCCGCCTGAAAACCAATCTCATGGGTTTGATCGGCGGTCGTGTTGCATACCGTGTAATCTATCATGACTACCCCATTCAGGTAAGGCGTACCCGGAACAACCGAGGCGGCTATGGTGTACCTGCTGCTGAAGTTTCGAGTGAGCAGCACTTCGATGTTGTCATAGAAAGCACTAAGGCCTGTGCTGAGGTTTGGGAAATAATCAATGTCCGAACTCAGCAAAAGGTAATTCCATGCTGAACCGGAGTTGTTTGTGATTGGCTGCGTCTGATGCGGCACGAACGGTGGATCGTCGGTCACTTTTGAAAGGAATGGCACAAAAAATGGCCCTCCTGTAACCCCGGGGTTCGTATAAACTATTTCAAAAGGCACGGGCGGCTCGCTTGTAAACTCAATCCTTGCCCTTGGGTTGTTGGGAAAACACGTTTTCGTTGATGCTAAAAAACGGACTTCCACCCCGTCGTTGGGAAGTATGCGTTCGCAAAGCGGAAAGGAAACGGCTTCCCGGTTTTGGTTAAATGGGGGTGGGAAATTAGCGGTTCCCAAATACAACATCTTGTTGCCACTGGGGACTGGCACGGTGACAATTGCACCCGTGCAAGCACCAATTATTCCACTATTGATCAACAAATCAGGGGAATTGACCTGATTAGACCCATTGACGTGAAACATACACATATCCTCGTTCGCACTTGCACACTGACAAAGCAATAGCCTCATATCAGCGTCCCCAACAAAGGATTCCATATCGCCCAGGCAGTTGATATTGCAGCCATTTAATTGACTGCAACATATTCCTCCGCTGGGCGCTGTCACCAAAAAAGTTACCGTGGCAGCGTCACATTGGTCATCGCAACCCGTGATCGTGTAGCAAAAGTGATAGATGCCGGGTTGCAATCCTGCGGTTTGGATGGTAATGGCCGGGCCATTGATCTGGTAGGCGGTACTGGGCACATTGCCGCAGGGCATATCGTAGGAGAACATTCCGTCCGATGGGAAAATATCGTTTGCTGTCAGATCAAATTGATTGAACGTCAATACTATGCCCTGTTCCAGGGAGGAAATATCCTCGTTTTCTGCCTGCAAACTGCAAGCGGTAGTTCCGCAGTTCGCCACCGAATAACCCAGCGCACAAAGGATGGCCAGTTCGTCGCTGGTCGGACTGCGTCGTTTTTCGCCGGACAAGAGAAAGGGGTTCATCACATGAAGCCCTCCATTGCAAGCGTCTGGCACATGGCTCAGGGTGTTGGTGGTGTTTTGACCAGCAATCGAGTTTATTTCGGCGATATTCACCCCTGCGGCACGGAAATAAAGGTCGGTCGCGCATAAATGTTCTATGTCACCAGGCAGGGTAAAGTGTTCGTTGTCAAATTCCTTTTGGTCGCAACATTCCGTTTCGCCAGATACATTTCGGAGCAGGAACTTCTCCTTAATCTCTGAATACAAATAGGTGTCCCAGCGAGCATATATGTTGCCAATACTGGAGCCACCACCGATAGGCAATCCACCGGCATCTACCAGGGTGTTGATATTGGAAGCAAAACCCAACAAATGAAAAGCTTCGTGCAACGCCACCGAATACAGGTCGAAAGTACCTGCTGGCACACTGTCTGTACTTGGGTCATTGGGGTCATAAGCGTGCCACTCAAGATTTGAATTGAGCCGAATATATCCTTCTCCAAGCCCTCCTTGGGCTATTCCTTGAAGCGCGCCCAAAATCGCACTATTGGCTATGCCACAATCAACCTTGGAGAACACTGGAGACGCAGTTCCCGCTATTTCATGGTCCATATCACCTGTTTGAGGATCAATAAACACCTCTTTCACAATATAGACACCTACTGAAGCATTGGGAATTTGTGCCTGAACAAGGGTGGAGATGTAGTTAAAAACTGCACAAAGTGTGATTTCTTCTTGTGGTGTAAAAGGCCCTTCCAAGCTGAGGTGGAAGCAACCGCTGTCTGTGCAAGTTGTTTGATCTGTTTGAGCGTGTTGGGCTATGGATTTTCCTTTTTCATAAATTCCGCAGCGAGCGGATTGCGCAAACAAGTTTAAGGTGATGAATGGAATGAGCATTGTCAAGCATACAATCTTGGTGAATACATCTAATTTAATGCTGTACATGATTTTAGATAAATTACGATTCTGCTCTGCTTTGATTAGAACCAGTGTTTGGGAAATATGGCTTTAGCGGCGGCTGCTGCAACAAGCCACACCAATTAGGTCGTGCCCTGGGCATCTGAGCCCAGAACACAACTAAAACACCGCGAACAATACAGGAAAGCAGGAAACGGCTTGAGTCGTCAAGCGCAGCAGCCTTCAAGCAAAATCCTTACACAAGAAAGAATCAGGAAATAGGCGTTTTGGAACGCCAAAAGCAATCGGATTCAGGTTCAAATCTCCCTTAAAAAGGAGCAAATAAAAAAATGAGTAAAAGGAAGCGTAGTGTTTTAATCAGTATGACAAAGGTGTAGCTGATTGGTCTTGAAACCATTACACAATTCTATAAACAAGTTACACCATTCACGCATTCAATCCCTCCACCGCAACAAGTCTACTATTTATCCTCTGAACCGTCCTTCATAAAACTCCACCACCCGCTCATCCGTGATAATATCCTGCGGCCTAATGCGATGTCGCAACACCACGCCTTCCAAAGTGCGGCAGCGGCTCAGCGCGACGTACAATTGACCGTGCTCAAATGCGCCACCTCCCAGATCAATCAGCACCCGGTCAAAGGTCTTGCCCTGGCTTTTGTGAATTGTGATGGCCCAAGCCAATCGCAAGGGATATTGTGTAAAAGAACCCACCACCTCAGTTTCAAGTCCACCAGTTGCCCCCCCCTTGTAACGAATGATCTCCCATTCGATTTTTGCCACCTCGATGCGGCGTTTTTTGCCACCATGTTCTTCGGTTTCTACCACGATGGTGTCCTGATTCAGCAGCGTGATTTTGCCGATGGTGCCGTTGACGAACTGCCGCTGCTCATTATCGTTGCGCACAAACATAACCTGTGCCCCTTTGCGCAGCCGGAGTCCAAAATCGGCGGGATAAAGTCCGGGATCAAACTGACCTTTTACGTCGGCGACAAACTCGTGCTCAAGTGTGTTGAGCAAGGATAGTTCGCGCTGATTGATCTTGTCGGCAGTGGCATTGCGGGCGCAGAGCGTGATGTAGCCATCCGTTTCAGCAAATGTCGGCTGGTGCCGCTCGTTCAGGTCTTCGAGGTCGTCGTAATCCACTTCATTGAGACGAACCGCTTCCAAAAGTCGGAGAAAATGCCGGGATTCCTGGCGATAGACTTTTCGAAGTTCGAGGGTTTCTAGTTGAAAATCATCGTCTTGCAAAATCTTTGCCGAAAAAAAATAGGGGCTTTCGTAATACTCGCTGAAATAAGCTGATTCCACAGGATCGCGTGTTACTACGGGTGGGAGCTGAAAAAGATCGCCAAAAAAAACGACCTGCACCCCTCCGAAGGGACGGTAATTCTCCCGATTGACGCGCAGAAATTTGTCCATACCATCCAGCAAATCTGCCCGCACCATCGAGATTTCGTCAATGACCAACACTTCCAGGTTTTTGTAAATCCGCAGCAAATCTTTTCGTGTCACTTTTCGGGCGGCCTCGCTGGGCGTGACGATGCGGGGCGGAAAGCCAAAAAAGGAGTGTATGGTCTGGCCTTGCACATTCAAAGCCGCCACGCCCGTGGGCGCCAACACCGCCACTTTTTTGTGGGAAGTATTGCGGAAAAGTTGGAGCAGGGTGCTCTTGCCCGTGCCGGCTTTCCCGGTAATGAACAGGTGGGTGTCTGTCTTTTCCAGCACATCGAGGGCCTGGCGGAAATCGTCGTTGAGTTGGAGTGGTGGTTGGTCGAGCATGGTAGCGCAAAGATGCGCAGAACCTGCCAATGGCTTCCCAAAAGCGTGGACTCGTCGGCAAAATTGACTGCTGCGAGGCGAGGTTGCTATTTTCGCCGTCAATTATAACAGTCGTTCAAAACGCTGTTGTGTCAAAAGGGTCGGGATCAAAAATGGGGTAAAATTTTATTTCGTTTTCTTTGGCTTGAAACCTCGTAGATTTTTAAAACCTACGAGGTTTTGCATTCAAATAAAATATAAATTTGCTGCTTTCTCAAAGTCAACCCTTTCGACATAACCCCGTTTAAGAGCAAAAATACACCATGCACAAAAATATTTCCCTTTCCATCGCTGTCCTCTTTACCAGTCTCTGGGCCTGCCAGAACTCCTCCCCTACCCCCTCCACCGCACAAAAATCGCAAATGTCCATTGATTCACTTTTCGCCGAGTACCACCGCGAACGGCTGCCACTCTTCCCCATCGAAGCCACTTTTGCGGGCGATGCGCGCTACAATGATTTGTTGCCCAACACCATTTCACAAGCACATCGCAATAAATTACGCGGTTTTTTTACGCAATACAAAACCCGCTTGCAAGATTACGACCGTTTGCAATTGACTGAAAACCAACGCATCAGTTACGACATCCTGCTCTGGGAGTGCGACATCAACCTTGAAGACCTTTCGTTCCCAACCGAGCTCCTGCCCATCAATCAGTTCGACTGTTTGCCACTTACCATGGGACAATTGGCCGGTGGGACTTCCGGGCAGCCTTTCAAGACCGTGAAGGACTACGATAATTGGCTGAGTCGCGTGGACGGTTTTGTGGTATGGTGCGACACGGCCATCGCCAATATGCGAAGAGGTATGGCCACAGGTTATGTTTTACCCAAAGTATTGGCCGAAAAAATGGTGCCGCAAATGGCCGCTTTCGACCACGGCCCGACGGAAAAACATCTGTACTACTCCCCCGTTACCCAGATGCCCAAGGATTTTTCTGCTGCGGATCGTGAACGCCTCACTACGTCCTACCAACAAATGGTGAACGACAAAATCATCCCCGTTTACCAGCGCTTGCACCAGTTTGTAAAGGAGGAATATCTCCCGGTTTGTCGGGCTACTTCGGGCATTTCTGCTGTGCCAGGCGGCGATAAATATTACGCCCACCAAATCCGCAGCTACACCACCACGAACATGACAGCCGATGAAATTTTCAATCTCGGCGAACAAGAAGTGGCGCGGCTTTCGCAGGAAATGGAAAAAGTGAAAGCGCAAGTGGGCTTCAGTGGCGACCTCAAAAGTTTCTTCGACCATGTACGCAAGCGCAAGGAACTCATGCCTTTTACTGAGCCAAATGAGGTGATCGAGAATTTCAACAAGATCCACGAGACCATGAAACCTCAATTGGCCAAACTCTTTGATCTGGTGCCGAAGACTCAATTTGTGGTCAAACGCACGGAGGCATTTCGGGAAAAAACGGCCAGCGCGGAATATGTCCAAGGCTCGCTCGACGGCACTCGACCCGGCACTTTTTACGTCCCAATTCCAAATGTTCTGGAGTACAATCTGTATTCCGATGAGGATTTGTTCCTGCACGAGGCTATTCCCGGACACCATTATCAAATATCCCTGCAACAGGAAAATAAGGCCTTGCCCGATTTCCGGCGTACGCTTTGGTACAGTGCTTATGGAGAGGGCTGGGCTTTGTATTGCGAATCGCTCGGCACAGAACTCGGCCTTTACAAAGACCCCTATCAATACTTTGGAATGCTCAGCGCGGAGATGCACCGCGCTATCCGCCTCGTGGTAGACTCCGGAATGCACACCAAAGGCTGGACGCGTGAACAAGCCATCCAGTATTCGCTCGACCACGAGGCGGAATCCGAGGCCAGTATCGTGTCGGAAATTGAACGGTATATGTCCTGGCCGGGACAGGCGCTTTCCTACAAAGTAGGCCAACTCAAAATCCGCGAACTGCGGGCCAAAGCCGAGCAGGCGCTTGGGCCGAAATTTGACATTCGCGCTTTCCACCGGATCGTGCTGGAGGATGGGTGCTTGCCGCTGACGGTGCTGGAGGGGAAAGTGGAGCGGTGGGTGGTGGGGAAATGAGGGATTTACCTATAATTCACCTGGTGACTGGCAGTCATCCGGTGAATTACAGGTATTTTTTATGGGGCAAAACCCACAGGTTTGACAATCAAAATGGATATTTGCAGTAAAATTAGCCAAGTCACCTATGTCACAAATCGAATTATATCAATCGGTGCTTTCAAAACTGGGTCAGTTGCCAGTACAAGAACTGATCGAGTTGGATGCCTATTTGTCCACGCGCCTAAGGCGAAAAACTTTGAAAAAATCAGCGAAATCTACCCAAAGCAACGTATCCAAAGTTGCTGGCGCATGGAAGGATTGGAACAATGCGGATTTTGAAGATTTTTTGGGCGTACTCCGACAGTCGCGTGAAGAAATGTTCTCAGACCGTGGTTTTCAGGTATGAAAGAAGCACTATTGGATTCTGACACCATTTCATACCACCTCAAAGGAATTGCGAGCGTAACGGCTCAAATTGAATCTAATTACCAATATTTTGGCCACCTGAACCTCAGTGTAATCACTTACTATGAGATTATGCATGGCTTGATGTTCAAGGACGCACGAAAGCAAATGCAATCCTTCGAGACCTTCTTGAAAGACTGCCGCATTTTGCCACTCACGGCAGAGATAGCTCATCTGGCAGCGGAAGTTTTTGCTGAATTGCGCCGCAACAACCAGATTATCAGCCACACGGATGTGCTGATTGGCGCAACAGGTTTGCAACACGAATTAGTAGTCATCACCAACAATCAAGATCATTTTAAGCGGATACCTGGCTTGGAGCTGGATAATTGGGTAGTGAAACCGTAGTCTTGCTCTTCTGCAAAGTCTGTCAACTCAATATCCGGGAACTGCGGGCCAAATCCGAGCAGGCGCTTGGCCGAAATTTGACATTCGCGCTTTCCACCGGATCGTGCTGGAGGATGGGTGCTT
>CAZPTQ010000080.1:0-1490 GCA_964589365.1 uncultured Saprospiraceae bacterium | reverse complement strand
GGCCGAAATTTGACATTCGCGCTTTCCACCGGATCGTGCTGGAGGATGGGTGCTTGCCGCTGACGGTGCTGGAGGGGAAAGTGGAGCGGTGGGTGGTGGGGAAATGAGGGATTTACCTATAATTCACCTGGTGACTGGCAGTCATCCGGTGAATTACAGGTATTTTTTATGGGGCAAAACCCACAGGTTTGACAATCAAAATGGATATTTGCAGTAAAATTAGCCAAGTCACCTATGTCACAAATCGAATTATATCAATCGGTGCTTTCAAAACTGGGTCAGTTGCCAGTACAAGAACTGATCGAGTTGGATGCCTATTTGTCCACGCGCCTAAGGCGAAAAACTTTGAAAAAATCAGCGAAATCTACCCAAAGCAACGTATCCAAAGTTGCTGGCGCATGGAAGGATTGGAACAATGCGGATTTTGAAGATTTTTTGGACGTACTTGGACAGTCGCGTTACCCGGGGTTGTGTCCAAAGGTATTTTGCAAACTTTTGACCGAAATATAATGTTGATTTTCAGGCAATTGAATCCTATAAGGTTTTAAAAACCTTATAGGATTTTATGTGATTTAAAATATTATTCTGTGGAAAATTTTCAACCTACCCTTTTGACTCAACCCCGGGTATTTATTTTCCTTCAACCAAAGGCACTTCTGTAATCAAATGTTCAAAACGCTTGAAATCCGACACATTGTGGGTAAGAATTGAATCCACGTCGCTGGCGAGCATCGTGGTCACAATGTTCGCGTCATAAATCTGTCGGCCAGAAGTGGATGTTTCTTCAATCAGGGTAAGGAGGCGAGCAATCGTGGCATCACTGGTTTCGGCAATGTTGAAATTTGTGGTAAAACGGGTAATATCTCGTTGCAAATGCGCGTAGTCTGTTTTGCCATTTCCTAGCATGATCAGCGACATTACTTTCAGGTATTCTCGGATGACCTGCCAGTTAATCCAAATGCTATCATAAGCTTTGGCTAAGCTGCCAAGTGCGGCAACAGACTCCAAGTTAAATGGCGAATTCGTCCAGTTCGCGTAAACGAGTACGTTTGTATCAATAAAGATTTTTTTCCCAGTCGGCATCTTCGTAGATTTCTTCGCGGCTGAATGTTGCCCCTTCCGGGAACGGGAAATTGTGATTGGAAAACTCCCAGCGAATGGCCTGGGCGGGTTTTTCATGCTGGACGGTGGCACTTGCCAATTCTTCCTTCTGTGACTCCAAAGTGGCTGTTTTACGCTTTCCATTTTGGCCTGGCATACGGAAGTCAATACCTTTTTGCAGCAAAAAAGCCATCAGAATTTCCCATTCGCCAGGGTTTTTGATTTCTAAGATCAATTTCATGGGCTGATTTTTTTACAAAGGTAAAAGTTTTTTTGCTGAAAAAGTGCCTACAGGCACTGCCATAGCAAAGTGAAGCATCTCAATATCCTCGAACGGGCGTACACGTTTACGAAACCTCGAAGGTCTTTCGATTACCCACAGAATAACC
>CAZPTQ010000079.1:0-23129 GCA_964589365.1 uncultured Saprospiraceae bacterium | reverse complement strand
TCGTCTTTTTTCTTGTTGTCTTCCATGATTGTGTGGCGCGAAATTCATTTCGCGTAAATGATTGTTTTGATGCGACAGCTTGTTGATTGACATCGTCTTACGGGTTATCTTTTTGACAGGATCAACAGGGTTTACAAGATTTACACTTCTCCGTACTCTGTCACTTTCGCGTCGCTCCAAAGATGTTCGAGTTCGTAAAAGTCTCGTGTTTCGGGGTGAAAAACGTGCACCACCGTATTGAAGTAGTCCATCAAAATCCACTTGGAGTTGCTCGAGCCTTCGGTGTGTGAGGGCGCGGTTTCGAGTTCTTCCTTTACCTTTTTGTGGATACTGTCAGTGATGGCCTTAACGTGGGTGTTGGAATCGCCTTCGCAGATGATGAAAAAATCCGCAGGAGCGTCGCCGAGTTTCCGAAGATCCAATTGAACGATCTTTTTGCCTTTTTTGTCACGGATACCCTCGACGATGAGGTGGTTGAGTTGTTCGAGTTGCGGTTGTTTTGTCCGCTGTTTGGGAATGCTGACCAAATTTGTAGAGATAATTTTGATTTAGGACGATAGACCTTGGACATTGGACCTTGGGAAAACAGCATCAAATGGCAATAATCACGAATCCAAATGGCTAAAGTCTATAAAATTTAAGTTCAAAGGTAGGGGAAAAGGCCGTTATTACGCCCCTTCCATTTTTGAAACACATGTCAAACACCCTCTTTGTAGGAAAAGTTTACCACCGATTTACTGAACTGCCCTCCACGAACGATTGGGCGGCTCAAATCATTGCCTCCCCCCCTTTGAATCCCCCCCATGAGGAGGGGTATGGGGGGGCAGCAAAAACCAAGCCGCCAGAGGGAACGGTGGTTCGGGCTGCCAATCAGACAGCCGGGCGTGGGCAACTTGGCAGTCAATGGCACAGTAAGCCAGGCGAGAACCTGCTCTTAAGCGTCATTTTTTACCCTACTTGGCTCGATGCACAGGCGCAGTTTTACCTCAGTATGGCAGTGGCACTGGGGCTCAATGATTTATTTGAGTCAATCTTCCATCGCCAATCGTCCATCGTTAATCGTCATTCAATCAAATGGCCCAACGACCTCTACCTTAACGACCAAAAGACCGCCGGAATCCTGATCCAAAATTCGCTTTCTGGATCGCAGTTACAAAGTTCCATCATCGGCATTGGCTTGAATGTGAATCAATTGGAATTCCCTGCTGATTTGCCCTATGCGACATCGCTTGCGTTGGCTTTTGGGCAAAAACTTGATTTGGACGAAGTGGCTGAGCGGCTTTTTGAATGCCTGGAACGGCGGTATTTGCAATTGAAATCGGGAAATCGGGCTGCGTTAAAGGGAGAATACGAGGAGCATCTTTGGCGGCGAAGCGAAACTTCCCGCTTTGTGCGCAATGCCGACGGCTTTGAATTTGAGGGGGTAATTCTGGGGGTATCGGAGCGAGGATTGTTGCGGGTCGAAACGGGAGAAGGGGTTGAGGAGTTCGAGGTAAAGCAGGTAGGTATTTTGGTGTAATCCTGTTTCTCCACTAAAGGTTTCTTCAGGTCTGGCAATGCCTTGCAAAATCTCAAAGGAATTTAATGTGAATAACCTCGTATGCAATCCGGGGTAAACAATAGGCACACCGGGTAACCGCGAAGCGGTTCAATGTGAATAGTCCCCCAAACACAAAAAGGGGGTTCAGCTCAACGCCGAACCCCCTTTTTTTTCAAACAATCCAATCGTTTTACTTCTTCACCCGCTCCATATACGCACCCGTAGTGGTGTCAATTTTGATCTTGTCACCTTGTTCGCAGAACAATGGCACCCGCACTTCGGCGCCTGTTTCTACGGTAGCCGGTTTGAGCGTGTTGGTGGCCGTGTCGCCTCGCAGACCAGGCTCGCAGTAGGTTATCATGAGCTCCACGGTCTGAGGTAGTTCCACTGAAAGGATGGTTTCTTTTGCAGCGTGGTAAAGTACGTCCACGATGTCGCCTTCCTTGAGGAATTTGCCATTGTCCACCATTTCTTCAGGGATAGAAATCTGGTCGTAGGTTTCCTGGTTCATGAGCGCGTAGCCCCCATCTTCAGGGTAGAGGTATTGAAATTTGCGGCGCTCTACACGCACCTCGGTGACTGTTGCGCCGCTATTGTAGGTGTGTTCTACGACCCTCCCGGAGGTGGTGCTTTTAAGTTTGACCCACACTTTACCGCTACCGCGTCCTACCTGGAACTTTTGAAAATCAATGATTTTTACAATGTCATTGTTGTGCTCGATGCAAAGGCCGTTGCGGATATCTGTCGTCGTTGCCATTATTCTTTAATGATGAATTATGAATGATAAATGATGAATTTTGGGGAACCCACCCGAATTGAAGAGAGAAACCCAGATTCGCCTTCCTTTCTTTATAACTTTAGTGGAGAAAAGGGCTATGGCGTTCAAGGCTCTAACCAGCCTTCGCCTTGAAGGGCTATGGCGGGTAAACGGTTAAAAGTTCGCAAAGGTAGCGCGATTTCGGTTTTTAGAAAAAGTTCGGCGAAAAATCATTCGGGGTTGCGTCAAAGGCTTAGAGCAAAGCAGCGCCAAATACCCCCGCGCTGTCGCCCAATTTGGGGCGAAGGAACACCGTGTCAATTCGATGGTTGAAAAGGTGTTTTTGTACTTCCGAAGGCCCATCGGTGTACAACAGGTCAATGTTGCCCACACCGCCGCCCAGCACAACTGCGTCGGGGTCCACAATGTTGATGACCACGGCCATAGCTTTCCCAAAATAATGCAAAAGCCGATGCATGGTCTGCTTGGCCGCCTCGTCTTCGTTTGATTTTGAACGGGTTACAATGTCCCGAAGTGAAAATTTTTGACCGCTTAAGCTGAAATAGAAATGCTCTAATGCCGGTCCTGAAATAATTTTTTCCACACATCCTGAGTGCCCGCAGTAGCAGGGGCCGCCACTTTCGTCCAGAAAATTGTGTCCCCATTCACCCGCAATGCCCTGACGGCCATTGATAACTTTCCCCCGAATCACCAACCCTCCGCCAACGCCCGTGCCAAGAATGACTCCAAACACAACTTCTGCATTAGGCATCACTTCTGGTACTGCGCCCATGAGTGCTTCTGCCACCGCAAAGCAGTTCGCATCGTTCGCCAAACGGACGGGAATGCCAAGCCTTGCTTCCAAATCTTTGTTGAACGGCTGTTTATTGAGCACAAGGGTATTGGCGTTTTTTATAACCCCTGTGTTGGGGTCGAGGGTTCCTGGATGGCCGATCCCAATAGATTCAGGCTTCAGGCCAGTTTCGACGCTGAGCATCCCCAGCATTTTGGCCACTTGACCAATTATGTGCTGATATCCCAGGTTCGCTTCGGTGGGCATGCGTAGGCGGCAAATGGGCCGTGGATTGGCGCGGCTTTCGAGCACCACTCCTTCTAATTTGGTGCCACCGAGATCGAAGCCGAAGAGGGGGAGATTGGGCATGAGAGGTTGGAATAGTAGGATATTGGGATATTACGCGCCAACATTTAACCACATTACCGCATGAATTTTCCTTCAAAAACCCCTTCATTGCCCCGGTCGTCTTTTGCGGTGATGCGCAGCTTGTGCTCGCCTTTGCTCACGCGATCGTCGAACTCGTAAGTGAGGCGGTTTCGTTTTTTATCAAATTCGAACAATACCCATTGTCCGTCAATCGTACCACGATAGGTGAAATTATTCGCGGTGCCCGTGACGGCAAAATTGTCAAGTATGCGGAAAGCCATCGTGTTTTTACGGCGCATATCAGCAGCAAAAACCACGGGCGTAATACGCGGAGGAATGGTATCGGCCATGATACAATAATCGCCGAACGAGCGGGTACGAGTGCTTAGCCATTCGCCCTGCCAAGTGCCTCCACAATTGTCTGGCCGACCATCGTTGCAGTTTGCAATGACCGCTTTTGACCTAAGTGCCGCGGGCAAATGTGTAGGCATTATCTTCAAATCGAATGATTTGTGCACGGGTGTCTGCTCATCGTGAAGATGGTGCATAGGGGAGAAAATGTCATTGCTGCTGTCCTGACTGACCAGATATTGGAACTGAACCGTTTCGTAAAATGCACCCTTTGGCACTGTAATGGAGAACCCGTCAAGGTCAATATGGCTTTCTGCATCAAAAGGCAACTCAAACTGATATGGGGCACTCAAAAAGGTTTCCATGGCTGATTCATCACGCAAGGCCCAGAAGTTGAGTTTACGGGTATTGCCAGTGGCATCGCTGATTTTCAGGGTGATTTTAGTTGGCTTGTTGGCGTCGAGCAAGATTGCCCCCAAGCTTTCAGTCCGTGTGTAATTGCCTAAAAAATCGCCCGGCAGGATAAAGCAACGGTGAAACCATGCGCCATAGCGCTGCCTGGCGGAATAGTCAATGTGGGCGTTGAGATACCGCGAATCGTCAAAATCAAATTCGTCTGCCGTCCATTGGAACGCAAGTTGGTTGTTGGCAAAAAGCGTTATGGAATAAACCCCATTGTCATTTCGTCGTGTGTTGCTACGGTCGTATGTTTTCACCCCAAAACCAATGCGTGAGCCTCCGATGCGCACGGTATCGCCCTCAAGCCCAACGTTTCCCTTTTTGTCTTTTTTTAACGAAAATGCTTTGCTGCCCAAGACCTCCCTGCTTTCGTTCAGAAAATAGACTTTCATATCGCGGATATCGGGAGCGATGTTATCCAATACAGGAATTCCGCAGAGCAAGGGGTTCACGGCCTTTCCAGAGGGGCTACGGATTTCGAAATGAAGGTGTGGCCCTCCAGAGGCTCCCGTATTGCCCAGGTAACCAATCTGTTGTCCTTTGCGGACTTTGAACAGTCCATCGGGCGGTTTCAGCTCGACCTCAAAACGTTCATGTTCGTACTGGCTGTTTTTTACAAACGCTTGGATGTCAGACGCAAAACGGTCCAAGTGCGCGTACAGGGTTTTGTACCCATTTGGATGGCTTATGTAGAGCACATTCCCGTAGCCACTTGCCTGCACTTTGATGGTTTCAATATATCCATCTGCAGCGGCGAAAACGGCGTTGCCCGTCACGCCATCAATGTCAAGTCCTGCATGGAAGTGGTTGGGGCGAAGCTCGCCGCAAGTGCCCGTAAGGTTTATACCACCTGCCACGGGTTGCCCAAAATAATTGGTCGGGTGGGTTTCTTTTTCAAATATGGGCAACGCAGCAGCAGCAGCCCTTTCAGGCTTGTCAAAAGCCCACATGGCAAATACTGCAATAGTGGCACCGAGCATTAATGGAAAAAGGACTTTTTGCACGCAGAGGTTCTTTTGAGCCGCAAGTTAATATGAAGTGATAAAGTGATGGAGTGATGAAGTGATTTATTGCCAGCATTTGCTAGTTAAAATCACTTTATCACTCCATCGCTCCATCGCTCCATCACTTCATCACTTCATATTCCCCTTTGGCCAGCCAAAAAACCGTGAGGTCAAAATAGGCACAAAGAAAAATCCAGCCGTAATAAAGCTCACTACCAGGTCTGCTATTTCGCTTTCCATGGCATCAGCCCAGGGCTGCCCTTTGAAAAAGTGGCACACAAAGGAAAAGCTGAGTTTAAAGCCAAGGACACCTATTACAGCGAAAGCGCTGGTTTCCAAAAATGGGTAACGCTCCAGAAGCAGCACAAACCATTGTGCCACAAAACGCATGGCAAGAATGCCGATGAAAACGCCAATGCATATAAGGTATATGTTGTCGGTGAAGGCCACTGCAGCGAACACGTTGTCGAGCGAGAAGGCCAAGTCTACTGCTTCAACGGCGATGACAGTAGCCCAGAAAGATCCAACAAGGCCAATGGTAAGTTTATAGTACCATGTTTCTTCTTTTTTAAGGAGATCGTCGTCCGTTTGCGGAGTGGCTTTTCTACGGAAATAATCCACCGCAAGGTATATGAGGTAAAGTCCACCCAGAGGTTTAAGCCACCAAATCTGGATGAGCCAAGCAGCGAAAATGAGGCAAAGCCCTCTAAAGACATAGGCTCCGAGAATACCGTACCGCAGGGCAAGTTTTCGTTTTTCGGGAGGCAAGTCGAGCACCATGGTGGCGATGACCGCCGCGTTGTCCACCGAAAGCAAACTTTCGATGAGTATCAAGTTGAGTATAATAACGAGCGAGTTCTCCCAGTCGCTTCCTAAAATATGCTGCAAAATTTCCGTCATTGGATTATTCTATCGTTGGAATAGAGCACTAATAACGCGGCGGCGCGCGGAAGGTTGAGCGTAATGGATTTGAAAAGATAAGCGACCGCGTTATGCTTACCAATCAAGGATTTTGTGCGACATAAGTGACTTGTTCCGTAGGCGGCGCAAAGGTCATAGAACTGGCTGGAATTTAAAAACCCCGTCCAATTTACTTGCCCGCGTCTTGCAGCAGTGCGTCGGAATCTCGCACAAGGCTTTCAAGTTCGCGGAAGAGTTCTTCCTTGCGTCGGATTTGCTCGGCTGCTTTGGCCACCGCGTTTGGGTCCTTTTTCTTGCTTGAGGGTGCTGTTGCGGCTTGTTGATCGCCTGCTTCTATTTCGTTGAGTTCTTGTTCGAGTTCTACTTTTCGGTCCTCAAGTTCGCCGAGGCGCTTGATCACCTTTTCGTCCACATGGCGGGCTTGGGTACGGATGGCCTTGTACACACCGCCAAGTTTTTCTAGCGCGGCGTCGTATTTTCCTGCATCGAATTTGTCTTTTTCAGAACTGATCACACGGCCCACCGACGACACTACGCCACGGATTTGGCCAAATACCTTGCGGGAGTTTTCCTGTTCTTCATTGGTGCCGAAGAAATAATTGTACACCAAAATGCCCGCGATTAGCAGCGCAGCGATTTTTAGCAGGGAGCGGATCATAACTTGAATATATTTGGGCGCTGTGTAGAACTGTAAGTATTTGTGGACAAAAGTACGGGGTTTCGACTTCTAAGAATTAAAATTACAAAGATGAAAAAGCCTTCCGAGCATGTTCTCGGAAGGCTTTTTCAAAAAAATCAAAATGCTCACTTGTTACCAGAACCTGAACCGGTTGTCCTGAACTTTGTATTGCCGCTCAAGCGATTTCATCAAGCCCATGCGCATGGCGCTGGTTGATTGTGAAGACATTTGGCGACGGAACATTGTAATGTCTGCAGGCATCTGGGGCTGCGTTTTGTCGGTGATAGGTTGTATAAGTATCACACCAGCATTCCCTACAATCGGCGCACTCAATTTGCCCGTCTCCAGCGTGAAAAGCGTTCCAGTTACGCGCGGCTCACCGCTTGTTTGGAGGAAATTAGCGCCCCGCACAGTGTCCACTCTGCTATTCCACTGCGCTGCGCAAGAAGCCAGATCAATGGTACCCAGATTTTTGGCCAGGATGACTTCTGCTTTTTTTAGATTTTTTACACGGCGATCGGCTTCTTCCAAACTTTTAAGCGTAGCGACTGAAGCCGTGCCTGCTGGGATGATGTTTTTAATGGCTGCAACCACATATTTGCTATCGAAGTAGCCACCTTTCGTGTCGCCGAGGGCAAAAACTTCTTTGCTGACGGAGCCAGCCTTGGTATTTTCTTCAAAAGCCCAACGGATGATATCGCGAGCATCTTCGCCTGAGCCTAGTATTGCACCAAGGTCGTAATCATTGATCTTTACCGAACCGGTGTTTTGCAGTTGCATATTCTGTTTGCCGGCCAGTTCACCCAGGTCAGTAATGTTCTTGGATTGTTGCACGAGCGCCACTGCTTTGTCTTTTATGGCCTGCTGGGTAGTTTTGCCAGGCTCTATTCGCCGATTCAATACAGCGATCTTGGCAGATGGCTCGTTCTTGATAAATTTCTTGCCCGTGATTTCGATAATGTGCCAGCCAAACGAAGTGGCCACTTTGTAGGTCTTGCCTTGTTCGCCCGTCACGAAGCACAGATTATTAAACTCTGGCACCGTTGCACCATTCGCAAGCCAACCCAAGTCTCCACCCTTTTGGCCGGAGCCTACGTCACTGCTCATTTTCATGGCGAGCGAGTCAAAACGCTCTTTGCCTGACTTAAGGAGCACCATCAAGCTATCCACGCGCGCTTCGTTTTCCGGGGTTGCCTCTCGTATAAGGATGTGGCGAGAACGCACCGAGTCGGGGAGTACCTTACGGTCAAGGATTTTGATGACCCTCCACTCTCCTTCATCGAGAATCGGACCCACAATAGAGCCAATTGGGCGACTCATGACCGTGTCGGCATATGCGGCTGGAAACTTATCTTTTGCCGCAAACAAATCCATGTATGCGCCACCATTGGCGAGTACGTGGGAGGAGTCGTTTTTGGCATTGCGAAACCCTTCTATGAGTTTGGCAGCAGATTCGTACGTGTTAGCGGAGTCTGACTTTGTAGGCACCACGTCAAACGCAACAAAAGAAATGATTCTGCTTTCCGCTTCTTGGTCGTACAGACGCGGATTTTCTTCCAAAAATGCTTTGTAGTCGCTGTCTTTCACGGGTGCTTCCTCATCCTTCACTTTGTCATAAGTGATGCGGACGGCACAGAATTCACGGCGCTCGTTGTTCTCTTTGAACACCATTTCGGCCTGCCATTTGGGCGTGTACATGCCTTTGCTGACGGCTGTGATGAGTTTTTCCTGGAGGCGGGTCTTAATGATCTCCTTCTCCTGAACTGCCCAATAGGCGCGAGCCCTAGGTTCTTTGAATTGATCTTGCTCGATGGCGTTTTTGATGCTCGCCAGTTGAGCACGATCAGGCTGGCCTGCATCGTTTTTGAAACGCTCTGCAATGATTGGGCTTAGATTGAGGCCAAATTGGAGGTCCAACAATTCCTCTTTGCCAACACCCATGCCGAGTGGTTCGACCGCTTGTTCAACGATGGCCTTTTCCCTGAAATAGGTCCATGCCTGGTCGCGGATTTGATAGGTGTTGTCCCGCTGTTGTTCAGAATATACGAGTTTTTCGTACGTCTCAAATTCACTGCGCTTGATTTCTTTGTCACCCACTTTTCCGAGCGTGTTCACATCGGAAGCAGAATAGCGTTGGCTGTTAGACATCACGTCCATCAAAATAAAGCCCGCCAAGGCCAAAGTCATCAATAGGATGAGTATCCACCCACGTTTTCGAATAGTCCCGATTAAAGCCATGTTACTTTAATTGTTTGAAAATCAGAAATTTATGTAAAAGTAGCGTTGGTTTTTCAAAAGTGGTCGCAAAGGTAAAAAGTTCGGGCGCGAAAAAGGAAAAATTGTTTGCCTGATTTAAAAGTGCATTTCTGCTCAGAAAAAACCCGATGCCCACAATTGGCGGGCACCGGGTCTAATGTTAAGCGCTGCGGTGAGCGGGATTTTAATAGCGGCGACGCACCGAACTGCGTTTTTCGAGCAACTCGATGAACATCATTACGCCGCTTCCGAGGGCGAAAAGACCCAGGGTGACACCAATAATAAGCATGATTAAAATTGATTAAAGGATGGAGAGTATGGAATGTAAGCAAGCAAAAAGCCTGATTGACAACAGCTTAGCCAAGAATGATGCCAAAATGCTCGTTGCCCGTTTTACTGACACCGCTACTTCCCTGCCACCGAATTACCAAAAACTTCCTTCTTCGCTTTAAACCCGTCTTCCAAGTGTTAAAATTGGTTGTTGGACATTTGTCTTGCAACGTTTCCAAAAAAGCCCCGTCTCTTGCGCAGTGCCGTGTCTGGACGGTAGTTCAATTAAGCGAAAACAAAAACATGACCCATCCTTTATGAAGCGAGATTCCTTGGTCTGCGCATGCCTAGCCTTGTCGCTCAGCGCAGTTGCCCAAACCCAACTTGCACAGAAGAAGACGCTCGATGCTACCCGAATCAGCGAAAAAATAACCCTCGACGCTGCACTTGACGAGCCTGCTTGGCAATCCGCTCCCTCCGCCACTGATTTTGTGTTCCAATGGCCCACGCCAGGCAAACCCGGCACCCAGCAAACCATCGTGAAAATCCTGTACGACGATGCTGCCTTGTACGTTGGCGTTCAATGCTTTGACACCCATCCGGATTCTATCTTTCACCGCCTCTCCAAACGAGACGAACTCGAAAATACTGATTTTTTCTCCATCATTCTCGACACTTATCGCGATGGTCAAAATGCGCTTGCTTTTGGCGTTACGCCCGACAATGTGCAGTTCGACTCAAAATATTCCATCGCCAACGCCAACTCGAACAATGGCAACAACGATGGCGAAGACCCGGCCTGGGATGCCGTTTGGAAATCCTCAGCACGCATTACGCCCGATGGCTGGGTGGCAGAAATGGTAATCCCCTACTCCGCTATACGTTTCCCCAAAAAAGAGATTCAGGATTGGGGCCTGAATTTTTACCGCTCGGTTCGGCGACGCGGCGAAACAGATTCCTGGAACGAAGTAAAAGCAGATATCGCAGGCTCGCTCAACCAAATGGGCGTCCTCACAGGGGTTCGCGACATCAAAGCCCCCCTGCGCCTTAGCGCAACCCCTTTTGTGGCCGCGTATGCCAATAACGCCTATAACCAAAGCTCCGGTCCGCGCAGTAGCTGGACCTACCCCTGGTCTATAGGCATGGACCTCAAATACGGCATCAACGAGGCTTTCACGCTTGATGCCACCGTGATCCCCGATTTTGGGCAAGTGCGCTCTGATCAGAATGTGCTGAACCTCTCGCCTTTCGAGGTACGCTTCAACGAAAACCGGCAGTTTTTTACCGAGGGCACGGAGTTGTTCAATAAAGGTGGGCTGTTTTATTCCCGCATCAAGGCGGCAAAAAAAACTCCGGCACTGCTCGCGCAGTTCGGAGTTTTTTTGACTGGTTCAATGGGGCTGGTTTTAAAGGGGCTTTCAGTGAAAAAATGGGGCTTGGTTTCAAAAGGGCGTCAACAGGGTCTGAGGCGGTAAAAAGAGGTTTTTTGGGGCTTGGTGTTAGGGGTGTAAAAGCCGTCAAAAATGGGGATTCATACAGGGCGATAGGTTTCTTGATACAAAGATAGAATCGTGAAGAGCGATAGGCCAATTACAAAAAAAAGGCTTCGTACCAGAAACATATCTGCTCGACTCAAAAAATAATGGAGCCATTTATTGGCGGAGGAAATCCGCTTACTTTATATTGGCCAGGCGTTAGATTACTCGCCGAGAGATAATAATTGAAATGATACTGAAACGTCTCTTTCACAAAAGAGCCTTTTTCCTTTACCAGTGCCTCAAATCCTTGTGCGTTATGCCCTCCGCGCGTTTCAACTATTCCGGTGAACTGATAGACCGGCAAATAGTATCGTTGGAAGTCGGCAGGAGACGCGGCGTAGTAGCCAAGCCTGATGGTATTAATCCTTATTTTCGAGTTGTTTGGGTCCAAATGAGCAAAGCGGGGGTCACGCGCCAAATGTTTTTTTATAGTCTCAGGGGGCCGGATAACTTGCTCGCCAATAGGCGATAACACAGGTCGTCTCCAAAAATATGCCACCTGACTGAGCTCATCTCCAGCATACGAAAGCATAATTTTCGCTCCAGGGCCAAGCACAACTGTTTTGTTGATATGAAACCCAAAACAGGGCTTTATCTCTGTACGGTACTCAATATTATCGTATTTGCCTGCATCATTAAGGTCGTCTGATACTTGTGCGGTTGAAACACCGGTGTATGCCATGCCTTCAAAGAAAGTGAATTGATCCCCAAGGCCATACTTTGCAAGCCACTCATGGGCTTTTAACTTGGCAGTATCATGGTCTAATATTTTGTTGGCAAACAGCGGGTCTGTCGGCGAAACAATCCGTCTGTCGTAATAAAGGAAGCTGTCACTCGCTTTATACACTTGAATCACCCGGTTTCCTTCATTGTCTTGCAACACCAACCTGTCCCCGGCATCCGCTAGGTAGCCCTCTAAGCCCAAAAGATCGTTAAGGACTTTAACCCTCTTTTCCCAATCTATCCTTGGGTCCTCGTTTTTTAAACTAGGGTGATCAACTCCGTAAATCGGCAATGCTTTTGGGAAGGACCCCAAATGTGCTGGCATCTCAATTTGTGAAGATTTTATCTTTTTTGCCATAATTCAAACAGATCGAATGGGTTAGTTAGATGAATTGGCGGGTGGAATATGACGTGCATAGGTAAAATCGGTAGGCAAACTAGCGGTATCTTCCAATACAGAATCATCGGTCCATCGGTCATTTTTTATGATCGAATTTGCATTCCCCCGGCGAAGGTGCGCCCAAGCCAACTCTGAAGTTGTCGAAGTCTCGATACAAGCCAGCTCCCATGAACGACTTATGGTTTCGCCCACAAGAGTGGTGCCGAATTGGATTTGATTTGGATGCACTCCCTTCAAGTATTGCGCAAAAATTTTGCCTCGGTTGGGAACATCCCGACAATCCTTATGAAAACTGAGCAACTGTCTCAAGCCTTTAAATATTCTTCCCCAACGAAAAGCGGAAGCACCACTTGCTGATTCTTCCAAAACCTTACAAGCATCAATGGCAAACCATTTTAGTTTGCCGCCCTGCCCAAGTTGTATCTCATCGTATTTGGCCTCGCCATTGTCTTTATTCGGCACACCAAAAAGCAACCCGTCCTGATTGCCATGCCCTGAAAAAAACAATATGTCTACTTTTTCAGCATATAAATCATCATCACCAGAAAGAAAAGCAGGAGGAGCAGCACTGTCTAAGAGATCAAATGCTTGTTCAAAATCCCGATCCCAAGCATTTCCGTCGCCATAAATAAAGCTGGGAGGTGTTGCACCTTGTGTTAGGGTTAGTATGTTAAAAAACTCGTTGGCATTCTGACTACAATAAGTCAAACTGGATCGCCGGGGGGTGAAAGGATAGCTATAGTTATTCACCCACTCAGCCCCAACTTTTCTCAGGTTTGGAATTAGATTAGGCATTGTTCAGAAAGTTTGAGCATGAAAGAAAATCAATGTCCGTTCGAGGGCCTGGCTTCATCCTGCCCTCGAACGGACGTGCAAAAGGTTATTTGTTCACGCTAATCGTGGCGCTTATTGGATGCCTGATCGTCACAGTGCGGGCAGTTCCATCATTCCAAGCCCTGACCGTGCAATTGGTGGCAATAGAAGTAATCGCAATTTCCTTGCTGCTCACAACTTGCGTCGAAATATCAGTAAGGCATACATGGCTTGGTCGTTCATAAATAGTTGTGGTGCCAGCATTGTCGCCTTCACCGGCCGCAGGGTGTACCCTAAATTTATGTGTTGTGCCATTGTAGGTTAATTGAACTTCGAAAGCCTCGCCAATATCCCAATTGAAATTACTTACTCCATTGGGGGAGGTAGCAACAGTCACAGCCTGAGACGTACTCGGACAGTTGGGGAAAGCGGTTAGTCCCATAACAACATCCATATCAGGCAGTGTAACACCATGCGATTCGGAATCATCAATTCGAAGCTCGTCCGTGGCCAATGTATCCCCGGATGCAGATTTGTAGGCAAATTTCAGGAAAAGTGGTCGGTGATAACTCGTATCAAGGTCTATGATGGTTGCCATACCTGGTTGACCAGTGAACGTAGTTTTCGGTGCCCCGGAATTGCCAGTTACTTCGATCACAACTGCGGTGACCTGTGCCATGGTGTCGGGTGTTACCGAAAACCCATCAGAGTCTAATGCATTGAAGGTAACAAGGGGATTAGGGCTTGCGCAGTCTTTGGAGCTTGGGCAGGGACATCCTTGCAAAAAGAAAAGAGACGCAAATGCTGCTGCTGCAAAGAATGCAGAACGGAGTTGCTTCATAGTACGCATAAGAAAAAGAGAGTTAAAAGTAAGTGAAAGATACGCGCAAAATTATTGCACCTATTTCATAGGTAAGGATTACATATTTCCAGACTTTTACCGCCGCCGTTTTTTCTCAACATTCAAATCTTTGTATGCGCAACAGTGATCTGGTCGAGCTGCTTTCCTCCCTACGGGAAGATGAAAGGAAGCGCCTCAAGGTGTTTCTGGAAACGGTCGAGCTGGGAGCTCTTGCCCGTGCCGAAGCCATTCGTATGGTGGATTACATTCTTGCAAATTTGGGGGCGGATGGCAATGAACGATCTCTGTCAAAATCGGAAGCATACGTTCACATATTCCCTGAAAAGGGTCTTGTGAGAAACAAACTGGAAAAAAGCATGTCAGACACCGTGCAACTTGTACGGCGGTTCGTTGCACAAGAGTCTGCCGGACAAAAAATGACTGAGTTGCAACAGGCTTTTTACTTGCAGAAATTCTATAACGAACGAGACCTTGAAAAAAAATTTCAGCAGTCCAGGAAGCAATTTGGGAAATTGAAAAGTACCCACCGGGAATGGTCGCCCCAAGATTACTACTTTCAATTTCTTTCAGAGTCTGAAGAATATGTTTTCCAGAGTGATCGGAATCAAAAAAAAGACGATTTAAACCTTTGGAACTCCATTCAAGCTTTGGATGAATACTATTTGGTGGAAAGGCTGTGGCATACCTGCATACTGCTCAATCAAAATCAATTGGCTCCATTGGCTTTGCCCCCATTGGACGAATGGCTGCTTATTGATTTGAAATCTGCGCGGTTTCGCTGGTTTTTTGAAAAACCTATTGGACAACTTTTTGCGCAAGCTATTGACCTGCTCTCAGACGAATCTGGAAAAAGTGGACAGAAACTGACTGATTTCGTCAAATTAATTGGGGATACAGAACCATTTATCTGGAAAACATATATCAGCACCTTTGAAATTTTTGCCTGTAATTATGGCATTCGTCGCTTGAACAAAGGCCAGACTGAATATGCCAATCCTGTATTCCAACTCCAAAAACGTCGTGTTGAATCCGGGCGCATATATATGGATGGCATGATAAAATCGTCTGAATTTCAGAGCATTGTGACACTAGGCCTTCGATTCAGCGAGTATGATTGGGTGAAAAATTTGCTTGAAAACCATCGTGAGAAAATTCTGGGTATGATGTCTTCTGAAGAATACTACCAGTATAATCTAGCACAATATCTCTACTATCTTAAAAACTACGAGCCCGCACTCAAAACCCTACTCACTTCATCATATGAAGATATGCAGTACAAAATCTCCGCTAAAATATTAGAAATCAAAATCTTATGGGAAATGAGCCACCTCAATAAATCTGACGAACGAGTGGCAGAATTTTTAGAAAACAAAGTCGAAGCCGCCATCATCTACTTCTTTCGCGAAAAAAACCTGCCTGCCACCAAGAAAAAAATGAGCAAGCGCTTCGCCGACACCATGAAGCGCATCATCCACGCTGAAGGCAAGCGCGATGCAGAACGCCTGAAGATCATCTTGACAGACATCCACAAAGCCGAATACATCGCCGAGCGGCAATGGCTCACCAAACTGGTGGAAGACTTGATTGTAAAATACAAAAAGAGTAAGGTTTGATGAAATTGATAATCTCGACATTTCATCTCGGGATTGCACAAAAATCCTTCAACCCAACAACCCATGCCCGCGCCCACCATTCTGATGCTCGACAACTTCGATTCCTTCACCTACAACCTCGTGGACTACTTCCGCCAGCTCGGTTGCGAAGTGAAAGTATATCGAAATACTATTGAACCAGAAGTACTTGCACAAATCGAGTTCGACCTGCTCGTGCTTTCGCCAGGACCTTCCCTTCCGCGCCAAGCAGGCAATATGATGGAGATTATCGAGCGCTTTTACCGCGAAAAACCCATTTTGGGCGTATGCCTCGGACATCAGGCGCTGATCGAATTTTTTGGGGGTACGCTTGCAAACGTCGCTCCCGTACACGGTAAAATCGCCAAAATCGTGCACGACGGACGCGGCATTTTCAGCGGACTGGAACAGGGCTGCGAAGTAGGCCGCTACCACTCCTGGGCCGGCGATGTCATTCCACCCGAATTTGAAGTCAGCGCCCGTTCCGCCGACGGCGTAGTGATGGCCATACGCCACAAACGCCTTCCCATCGAAGGAATACAGTTCCACCCAGAATCGGTGCTTTCTATGAAAAACCAGGCCGGAATGCGCATGATTCGCAACGTGGTGGAAGGCCGTTTGGCTACCTTTGCCGCATGACCTTCCAAATCGTCTTTAACCTATATCCTTACCAAAATTCCATTCTGCTGCCTTCGGCCAATGTCGTGCAACTGAGCAAAGACGGCCAACTCTCGCACCTCGTGCAACGCGCTACCCCAACCACTGTGGGTGCTTACGGGCTTGAACCAAGCGACGTGGAATCGCGTCTTTTTGAACTTATTGAGCTCCTCACACCAAAATCTTTAGAGGCAAAATACAAGCCACCCAAGGCCAAAACATGGCCAACGCTCGCTCAATTACTGGCAGATGCTGTCACCAAACCTGTCGTGGAGCGCTTCATCTTCAGCAAATTAGACAATTTTTTCAGCGAAATAACCCAATATCAACTACCGCTCACCCTCGATGCCGCGCACAAGTCCTTGGCAAAAGACGTACTACTGCACTGCCCCCAAGAAGCACTCGTCCCGCACCTTTTTTTCAAAAAAACACCCGGCGCAGGCATTGAATATCGCCTAAAGTTGGGTACTGAGACGGTGCATTGGGACATTTGCACGCATGATGTAAGCCCTGTTACGAATACTGACCCGGCCTGGATTTTAGATGGGCATACGCTGTATCGTGTTCCTGGAATCAACGGCAACATGGTAAAGCCATTCCGACAAAAAGACGCGGTGCTGATCCCGCCCGATAAGGCACGTACTTATTTCCGGCAATTCATTGCCAAAAGTGTGCGCCGCAGCCACGTTGAGGCGGAGGGATTCCGGGTAGAACGGGCGGATCAGTTGCGTACCACGCGTCTCGAGCCAACTGAAAATGTATTGGAAAAACGCTGGGCGTTAAAACCCGTTTTTGAGTACGACGGCGCAGAATTTGCTTTCGGCGACCGTCGTGACCGCAGCACTACACTCGATGTTCCGCCCGATGAGGATGGCGAAATCACGGTACACCTCATTTGTCGGGATGCAGCAGCCGAGCAAAAGCAAGCAGTTTTGTTGAAAAATATGGGGCTGACCGAATTGGATCACCTTTTTGCCACGGATTCAGAAAATCGCCTTGATGGGCTGCTTCGTTGGCTTTCTCAGCACCGTACTGATCTCGAGACGGCGGGATTCATATTGTTGCCACCACAAATTGAAGGAAAAACCATCACGCTCTCGACTGGAGAGATACGTCTTCAGTCTCAAATCGCAGGCGATTGGTTTGATGTTCAAGGCCAAATTCAAGTGGGCATACACCGTTTCCCCTTCCAACGACTCTTGCCCTATCTGCGTCGCTACGACCCTTATTTTCCCTTGCCCGACGACACATTTTTTCTGATTCCGGAGGAATGGTTTGCACGGTATACAGAGCTTGCCACGGCCATTCAGGAGCAGGGTGATACGCTTCGATTACCCAAAGCGCTTTACACCCTTTTACAAGGCGCTGAGCTGGAAAACACCGCTTCCGAATGGCCTATCATTGAGGCAGAAAAGGTTGATTATCAACCTTCTGAAAACTTGAAAGCCGCATTACGACCCTATCAATTGGCTGGTGTGAAATGGCTCATCGGCCATTGCCAGCACGGTTTGGGCGCCTGCCTCGCCGACGACATGGGGCTGGGAAAAACCCTGCAAACCATCGCTACGCTGCTCTGGGCCAAGGAAAATTTCATTGTCACAGATGGCCAAAAGCCCAAATCCGAAAGTGGCCAGTTGGACATTTTTTCGGAGCATCGGGAGTCCTTGCGCCCGCTCAATGCGCTGGTCATTTTGCCCGCTTCGCTGGTGTTCAACTGGCAGCGCGAGTTGTCGCAGTTCGCGCCGAGTTTGTTCGTCTATGCCCATGTCGGGCCAAATCGGCAGAAGCACTTGAGCACCCTCAGCACACACGATGTGGTGCTCACCACCTATCATACTGCGCGTCAGGATTTGGCTTTGTTGGAAAAAGTCGGGTGGAAATTTATTGTATTGGACGAAAGCCAGCAAATCAAAAACCGCGAGTCGGATATTTCCAAAGTGGTGCGCGGACTGCGAGGACAGCACAAAATCTCCCTTTCTGGTACGCCCATTGAAAATTCACTGGCCGACCTCTGGACGCAGATGGAATTCATCAATCCATCCACGCTGGGCAGTTACCCGGCGTTTCGCGAACAATTTCAAACGCCCATTGAACGTCAGGGCGACGAGCGGGCAAAAGCACGGCTTTTCAATCGGGTGCAACCGTTTTTTTTGCGACGCAGCAAAGAGGAAGTCGCGCCGGAATTGCCGCCCTTAAGCAGCCAGATTTTTTACTGCGAAATGGCCGAGGCCCAACGCAAACGATATGAAGCAGTAAAATCTGCCGTGCGCAACGAAATCCTCGCGTTGTTTGATGACCCCAAAACCCGTTTTCAAGCTTTGCAGGCCCTCCTGCGTTTGCGCCAGTTGGCCTGCCACCCGATTCTGGCAGATGTGGAATATCAAGGCATCAGTGGCAAGACCGAAGACGTGCTCGCGCAATGGGATTTGGTTCGCCGATCTGGACACAAAGTGCTGTTTTTCAGCGCATTTGAGCAGCATTTACAAATTTTTAAACGCACATTGGAAGCGGAAAAAACGCCTTTTGCCTGGCTTACCGGCGATACTTCAATGCCTGATCGCGCACGTGCTGTGGAGCACTTCCAAACCGACAAGACGGTACAGGCCTTTCTGATGACCCTTGGCGCAGGCGGGGTAGGACTCAACCTTACAGCAGCTGATTATGTGTTCATCCTCGACCCCTGGTGGAATCCGGCCAAAGAAGATCAGGCGGTGGCACGCGCGCATAGAATCGGACAAGCGCGACCTGTGACGGCGCTGCGATTCATCGCACGAGACACGGTGGAGGAAAAAATCTTGTTGCTACAAGACCAAAAGCGACAATTGGGCCGCGACTTGTTTGCAACAGGGACGGAATTCCCGGTTTGGGACCGGGAGGATATGGAGATGGTTTTGGGGGATTAAGAGTTTGAGAGGGGTGGAACACGGATGACACGGATGAGACACGGATTTAAAAATAAAAAAATCCGTGTCTCATCCGTGTCATCCGTGTTCCACCCCTCTCAAACTCTTAATCCCCTCTCAAGCAGTTAATCATCCCTTCCATAAGTCACTTGAAATACCGTAGCCGCTGCTGCCGCACCGAGCAAATCGCCTATGAGGTAGACCAGAATATCATCCCAAGCGAACATATCGGCCACAGTTGCGCCCAAGGCAATGGCCGGATTGAATGCGCCTCCGCTCAGTGCGCCCAGCGCGTAGCCCGCGGCCAACACTGTAAAACCAATGGCTAATCCATAGTGCGAATTGCCGGCGTTGGAGCGTGTGGTCGCCACATTCAACACCACAAACACCAGGGCAAACGTACCAAGGAATTCGGCCAGTACTGCGCACATGGTCTGTTCATTTATGCGCGGCACGATGGTCGCACCATTCCCACAATCGTGGAGGTAAACCCCGATGGCAGCAGCCACCACACTTGCAATCAATTGGACGATAATATAATAGAGCGCATCCCCACGATCAATTTTGCCTCGAATCAGTACTGCAAATGTGACGGCAGGGTTATAATGTCCCCCAGAAATATGTCCCCCCGCATAAATCATCGCCAGATACATCCCTGCAATAGCCAAGGGCGCCATGGGTGCAAAGGCAGGATTATTGGTCACCAGCACGACCGTGAGGAGGAGGAAAAACGTGCCGATGAATTCTGTTAGGTACTTTTTCATCTTGTTTTTATTTTGTTTGATTTCCTTACCATATAGTCCACATAGCACACATAGTTAGAAAACATGCACAAAAACTATGTGTGCTATGTGGACTATGTGGTAAAAAAATCCGCTTAATGATGTTGAAAAAATGAATTTTGCGGGCTAAAAGTAATTTGCATCCACTACTATGTTCAAAAACACTTTCCTTCTATTTCTATTGGCAATGAATATCGCCTCCGAAGTCTCGGCTCAAAACCAAATCCTTACCCCTGAATTGCTCTGGAAAATCGGGCGTGTCGGCCTCGAATGTGTGTCGCCCGACGGCCAATTTGCGGTCTACGGGGTACAACGATACGATGTGGCGGCCAACAAAGGCAGCCGTGCCCTTTTTACCTTCAATCTCGCCACAGGTGAAACGCGGCGACTCACCGACTTTGACAAAACCTGTTCCGATGCCGAATTCCACCCCAACGGCCAAAAAATTGGCTTCCTGATGGACGGGCATTTGCACGAGGTCGGCCTTACCGGACTTTCAAGCCCGATAAAAGTCAGCGACCTGGAAATCAATGGTTTCCATTACTCGCCCGATGGTAAACAGATCCTTTTTTGCACGGATGTAAAACTGGACAAAACACCCGGGGAGTTGTTCCCTGAGCTGTCCAAAACCTCCGCTAAAATTGCTGATGGACTATTTTACCGCCACTGGAAAAGTTGGCATGACTACGCTTACAGCAACGTTTTCTTTGTCGCCACTGCCGATGGGAAGTTCCTGGGCGAGCCTAAAAACATCCAAAACGAGCGCTTCGACACCCCGCTCACGCCCGACGGGGGCATGGAGCAAATCAGCTGGAGCCCCGATGGGCGCTTTATTCTGTACACTTGCCGCAAACTGAACGGCACGGAAGAAGCACAAAGCACCAACTCAGACCTCTACGCTTACGAAATTTCTTCAGGCAAAACGCTGAACTTCACGGAAGACCTAAGCGGCTATGACCGCGACCCGGTGTTTTCGCCCGATGGACATTATCTCGTATGGACAAGCCTTGCCACTGCTGGCTACGAAGCCGACCGTCCACGCTTGATGATCCTGGACACGCACACCCAACAGCGCGACGAGCTCACCCTTGGCTGGGCCTACGAAGCCAACAACCCCACTTGGGCAGCCGACAGCAAATCACTTTACTTTTTAAGTGCTGAAAATTTCACCCAGCAGATTTACCAGATTAATATTTCCGACAAAAAAATACGCCGCATAACCAACGGGACGCACGACTACACAGCCCTAAAACTGGCTGGCAATCAATTGGTCACGACCCGAATCTCGATGGTAAATCCCGCAGAAATCTTTGTGGTGAACCCTCAAAATGGATTGGCCACCCAACGCACGTTCGTAACCGACGAGGTTTGGAAAAACCTGGCCAGACCCACCGTGGAACGCCGCACCGTGAAGACTTTTGACAGCAAAGACATGAATGTCTGGTATGTATTGCCTCCCAATTTTGACCCAAAGAAAAAATACCCGACGCTGGTGTATTGCCAGGGCGGGCCACAATCTGCCCTCTCGCAGTTTTTCTCCTACCGTTGGAATATCGCGCTCATGGCTTCGCAGGGTTATGTAGTCGTCGCGCCTTGCCGACGTGGGATGCCTGGCTCCGGCGCTGTCTGGAACGATGCTATTACCGGGCGTTGGGGCGATGCCATGAAAGACTACCTATCGGCCACCGACGCAGCAGCCAAAGAGCCTTTTGTGGATGCTTCGCGCATGGGCGCAGTGGGCGCGAGTTTTGGCGGTTACGCAGTGTACTGGCTGGCTGGCAACCACAACAAGCGCTTCAAAACCTTTATCTCCCATTGTGGGCTTTTCAACCTGGAAAGTTTCTATGGTACCACAGAAGAAGTGTGGTTTCCAAACCATGATTTTGAAGGAGCCTACTGGCAGAAGAACACCCCGAAAATGTATTTAAACGACAGTCCGCACCGCTTTGTGCAAAACTGGGACACGCCTATTTTGGTGATTCACAATGAGTTGGACTTCCGTGTGTCATTTGGAGAAGGGATGCAGGCGTTTCAGGCCGCACAGCTGAAGGGGATACCTTCTCGTTTTCTGAGTTTTCCCGACGAGGGCCATTGGATGAGCAAACCACAAAACTCGATGGTTTGGCAGAAGGAGTTTTTTGGGTGGCTGGACAAGTGGTTGAAGTAAATGTTCAAAGTCCAATTAGGAATTTCCAATGTCCAAGTGGGCCAGAACTTGGGAATTTGACATTCCTTGATGGATATTGGACATTAAAAACCCGTGTTACATTTCGGCTTAAAAAAATACGAACTATGCGTCTATACCATTTACTAATTGCCCTTTTCATCTCACATTTTTCGGTTTCTCCCACCAAGGCCCAGCCGCAGGAGGCGCAAGTAGGCTTCTACCTGATGAACCTCTATGGCCTGAACATGGACGAGCATTCGTTCTACGCTGATTTCTATATCTGGTTCAAATGGCGCGGGGATATTGACCCGACCAACATCGAATTTGTTAATTCGATTGAAAAATGGAGCATGGACAATGCCGGGTTTGACGGAGACAGCACTCCCGTGGTAATGAAAGATGGCACGAAATACAAGATTTTCCGCAAAGAAGGACGCTTTTTCCACGCCTTCTCACTCAACCGTTTCCCGCTTGATAAACACATGCTCGACATTCAAATCGAAAATCCGGAGCATCCTGCCAGTGCACTTCTGTACGTACCCGATACCAATGCCGCACTCATTCGCAGCACCCTCAACCTAGTAGGATGGGAGAATCGTGACTGCCAGCTGTCCACGCGGATACACGACTATGGTTCCAATTTTGGCAATCCTGAAGAAAACGCCCAACAATACAGCAACCTGAGCTTCAATGTCCCCCTCGCCCGCCCTTTCAGTTATTTTTTGCTAAAAATGCTGCTGCCCCTTTTGGTGGTAATGCTCGTGGGCATCGGTGCTTTGCTGTTGCACCCGAAACACATCGACACGCGCTCCTCCTTGCCCATCGGCGCGCTGCTTACAGCAGTTTTCCTCCAACAATCGTACAGCGACGCGCTGCCCGACTCGGGTTATATGGTATTGATGGACAAAATATATCTATTGAGTTATGCGCTCATCTCGCTCGTATTGTTGCAAATCATCCGCTCGGGAAATTTAACTGCGAAAGATGGAGGAGGCTCAAAAGCCATCGTTCGACGAGAACGGCGGCTGGCTGGGATCTACTTGCTGGTCTTTTTGACGGGAGTGGTGGTTTTGAGCCTATTATAGTAGCATAGTGTTTTTGGATTTACGATTTACGATTTACGATTTACGATTATTTTGATTCGAAAAATGGACGACTCATGCTTTATTCGGATCAAAATAATCCAAAATCGTAAATCCAAAATCGTAAATCGTAAATCGTAAATCGTAAATCGTAAATCGTAAATCCAAAATC
>CAZPTQ010000078.1:0-23293 GCA_964589365.1 uncultured Saprospiraceae bacterium | reverse complement strand
CGCCTTCGTTGGCTGCCAGCCGGTGGACGAAGATCTGCTGACCTTCCTCAACTTTGAACTGTTGACCGGCGATGGAAACAATTGCGAACATTGTTGTAAATCTGTGAGTTAGATGAAAATAAAGTACCTTTTTGAAAAAGGCTGGCAAAGGTACTTCTAGACTGCAAAATATCCAAGCATGGCCTGAAATTCTTCGCAGCAGTGACTCTTTTTTAAAAAAAGTGTCACTGCTCTACATCAGCCCTGGCAAACAAAACGGCCATAGGTCCCCAAAATGCACTAATGGTGATTGGTTTATTGGTGACTGGTCAGTCGCTTTCGCAATTCCTTCAACCTTACGCGCTGCATTACAAATTCCGTTTTGTCGTCCGCTAGGCGCAAGATGTACTTGTCATGTTCCCAGAACGAGTAATTTTTGAGAAATGCGAGATTGATGATCACGGCACGGTTGACCCTGAAAAACTGCGCAGGGTCAAGCTCGGCTTCCAGTTCGCCGAGCGTTTTGCGGATGTTGTAGGTCTTGCCACGGGTGAATGCCAGGTAGTTTTTCTCTTCTACCTCAAACCATAATATGTCGCGAACCGCGAGCAGGGTTTCGCCTTCTTCGTCGCGGGCTTCCACAGTTTTTAGAAATTTATCCGTTGCCGTTCCTGCGCCAGCTTGCGTCAAGCGTGTAAAACGTGCTCTTTGCCAATCGTTGTAGTCCAGAAACAGGTTGATATTCAGCACCAAATAACCAAAAATCAGAAATGGCAAAAGGTAATTGACATACATCCGTGCAGTAAAAAAATACTCTGGAAAATAGCTCGCCCAAGTGTAGTCTGGATAAAAAACAGCCAGATAACGAAGGCCATTGGTAATGGGGCCGAACACCAAAATAGAGCCTAGCACAAAAGGCAAAAACCGCAGTTGATGTCCCAGTACCCCGCTCATGGTGAGACTTATCCGATCCATTCGTGCCAAACGGACATATTGCGTTGCCAGGCGCATAAAAATAAACACCGAAACCAGCTCAAACAGCATGTAATAACCCAGAAGCGAGCGGAAGTATTCCCAAATCCGGCCTTTGAGCAATGGCCCCAATTCGCCAAATCCGGGTCTTTGCAGGGTGAAAAACTGGTATAGTAGCACCCCCAACAAGGTAAACCACAGCCAGTGCCAACCCTTGGCGAGGCGGAATGTGAGCGGTATCGTTTCTGTTTCGTGTTTCGTGTTTTCCAGCATTTGCAGCGGCGAAGGTAGCGTTTAGCTGACCGTATTTCAGGCAGTGAAAACCGTATTTCAAGTAAAACGTCAATGGTAACCGGCTTGCTTCGCAGTCGAAAAACCTTGTCTCAAGCCATCCCCCTTGCATCCCATCCGGCCCCTGCACCATCTTTGTCCATGCTGATTGTCAATCGGCATTTTACCGCAACCACTTATCACTCACCACTTATCACTCACCACTTATCACTCACCACTTATCACTTACCACTAAAAATGAACCTGTTAAAATTTGTCCTCATCGCCCTCGCCGCTATGCTGGCTTCCAGTCTTTTTTTTCCACTCGCCGCTCAAAGCCCCGTTGAGGCATTGGGCGGCAATTGGAACGTAACGCTACGTCACAATGACCTTGGAGTAATGCGGAGCACACTCTATTTCAGATTTTCCAACGAAAAGAATTTTAAGGCCAGTTCGCACCGAAAAGCCGTCAAAAACCTCTTGGGCGGATTCAAGGCGGGCATGGCAAAATGTTTTTCCCAAAAAACCATGCTTGTCAGCGGCGCCTTTATAAACCTCACCGAAGGGAAGGCGAACGGGACCGAAAACAAGGTGCTTTTTACTGGAACGCTCGATATCGTAGTCAGCCCTGCATTTCAATGCCAGGGAACCCTGGAAAACGGTCGGCTCGTTATTCCGCTTCAGAATTCCAAAGGCAAAAACATTGGCGTTGTCGAAGGCATTCGCTCCGATTCCTTGGCCCCGATTGACGCATACCCCGTTGTTGTAAAGGAGTTGTTGGCGACCTACGAAACAAGGATTTATGATCGAAAAGTGCTTGCAACGAAGGAATGGAAGGTGTTTGCCAAAAAAATGACCGAGGCTGGGAACAACGCGAAAGACGACCTCGACCTCGTGTTTGCCTTCTTCACGCACTCGAAAAAACTGCCATTTACCCATAAATCCCTGTTTCGTACCGAACGCCCCAATGCTGGAGCTGCTCAAATTAAACAACGATTCGCGTTCCGTTCAGGCCAGGTTTCGCTCGAAGAAAAAACGGCTGAAACTGTGGTGCTGCGGATTAAATCTTTTCATTGCCCAGGCCGAGATGTGGACAGTGTTATGCAGATCGTACTGGCAAAAAACTATCAAAACCTCATTGTTGACATACGAGGGAACAGCGGCGGCTCACTTGAAGGCGGCATGACCCTCGCCCAATACCTCGTGCCGGAAGAAACCCCCACAGGCGTGTATCTCACCCAAAAATGGTTCAATACACACCCGGCTCCGCCCACTGCCACCGAACTGGCAGCCATGCCCGCTTTTGGTAAGGCCGATGTGCTGGAATTCCTGCAAGAACTTGATGAGCAAGGGTTTGTGGTTCTGAAAGCCCGGCCCGGTCCGCAACGATTCACCGGCAAGGTTTTTCTGCTCACTGACCGCCGTTCGGCAAGTGCCTGTGAGCCGCTTGCCTGGAATTTGAAAAACTCGGGGCGCGTCACGATGGTAGGTGAACATACCGCAGGTGCCATGCTGAGTGCGTCGAGCTACCCGCTTCGGAGTGGGTTCACTGCCGTGATCCCCAACGCCGATTACTATACACCGGACGGTAATCGCTTGGATAGGGTAGGGGTGCAACCTAATATCAAAGTGAAGGGGGAGGATGCGTTGGAATATGTGCTGGAGGGCTTGAGTAAAGGGATAAGTTTCAAGTGAAAATCTTCAAGTCCGTGGTTATGGAACACACTCCTTGCAATGGGCAATATGGAGAATAAATTCTGGATAAAGGCAAATATTTTAAAAATTATTACTCCCTTAGGAACGCGGACGGAATAAGGTAATAGTTTTGGGGAGCCGTTTTTGGTTCTGTCAAGGCGCGAGGAGGGCATTTAGTGGGGCTAAACAACCAACGAGCAACGAAGACAGGTCCAAAACAAGGCCGCCAGAACTATTACCTTATTCCGTCCGCGTTCCTTAGCTCTACACAAGCCAAATTAACTCGCAGTTATGAAAGTCATTCTCTTTGATCACTCGCAACCCCTTTATTTCCGACATTTTTTTTCTTTGCTTCTGGTCTTGATTGCGTCCTTCAGTTTATCGGCGCAAAATTGGTATTTCGGTAAAAATAAAAAGTATTTGATGCCTATTCAGTACATGGCTCCGATGCAGGTTCCAATGAAGGAAGATGTGCTCGAGCGGCCATTGAACGCACCGGCTGATTTGTATGACTACGACTTTCTAAATACGATTGGCGGTGTAGCCTTTCAAAGCATTGCCCAACCAGCGGCAGACTTTCCGGCAGGCAAGTTCTCCTTGTTCTACAATGCTAAAAAGATGGATGGGCAACGCCTTGACGTAATCATGGGAAAAGATACGCTGACCGCTTCGCTTTACGATTGGCAACTTGTTCCACTGGTTGGAGTATTCAAACAGCGAATTTCAGTCCTGTGTTTCGCTTTTTGGGCCTCAGTCCACAGAGCACGCTTATCATATCGTTTATCACAGGGCATTTAAAAACACACTGCTTGGAATACGACTCCTGAACAGCGACATTTTGCTTATTGACCTTTCCGAATTTTGGAAACTCCCAATTTTTGAAAATACCCTGATTTTGGGTGCTGGCGAAACGGACACACCGGAGCGACAAGCACAACAAGCAGCAATAAGTCTTGAATCTGAGATAACTTCAGCCCAGTTTCAATCTTATGTGCTCACGGACTACGGAGAAGACGTGCGGATAGGACGCGCAGGAAAAGCCCTGACCTTGACTGGCGCGCCTTACTATCATTTTTGGAAATCAGATTTTGCTGCTTATCAGGAAATGCGAGCCGGAAAAGTGAAGGAGGCAGATGCGTTACGACCAGAAGTGATTGTATTAGACGGCCTGAACCAGCGCATGAAAGCCCAGCGAAGCAACTTGGAACAATTCAATCCGGCCGTCTATCGGGCAGCTCGCAACACCATGCAATACTCCGCCTTCTTTCGCTATGCCAAACAACAAAATTCAACAAATTGGAGCCTTTTTGTCGCATCCATTAAAAATGTTCCGGTCAATCCCATCGTCAAGACCCCAGTCTCTTGGGATAGACCCTGAGCCTGCGCCGAAGGTGTTTCTAAGTTATGCCGCCTGAAGACAGCCAACTTGCCTTACGGGTCTATGACGACCTGGCAAGGTCAGGGATCAGGGTATGGCGATATGAAAAAGCCCTGCGCCTGCAACCGCTTAACATTCAATACTGGGCTCAACTCGCGCTGCTGTACCATTGCGAGCGAGCACCGAGACAAAAGGCGGAAGTAATAAATAGAGCCTTGCAATTGCAGCCTGAAACCATTGAGGACGAATACTTCTACGGTTTGGTGTACTTTCTGAACAATGACGAAAAAAGGGCAAACGAATATTATGAAGCAAGCAAATCTTTAAGCTGGCCACCATACGCCAGACTCATACTTTGATGAAGCAATACAATGCCTCCCTTACCCAACAAACCCATCGCTACCAAACTAATTCAAAAGTCATGAAAAAAACACGCTACACGTTCCTGTTCCTATTGTTCTGTATACGTTTGTCTGCCGCCACGCACCATGTCGGCAGCGGTCAAACTTATGCCACTTTAAACGCCGCCGCCGGCATTACACAGCCAGGCGATACCATTATTATACACGGGGGCACTTATGCTGGGGGCTTGACTATCACCAATTTAAAAGGCAATGCCGACCAATGGATCACTATCCGAAACGCGCAGGGCGAGACGGTCATTTTTGAAGGTGGCGGCAATGCCATCCAGTTTGTGGAGCCTGCATATCTGCACATCATTGGGCTGATTTTTCAGCATCAGACCGGCAACGGCGTGAACACTGACGATGGCGGCAGCTATGACACTCCAGCGCACCATGTTGTTTTTGAAAATTGCGTGTTCCGCGACATGTCGGCCAGTGGCAACAACGACTTGCTGAAACTCTCCGGCCTCAACCATTTCGAGATACGAAATTGCGAATTTCGGAACGGCGCGGCAGGTGGCAGCGGCATTGACATGGTGGGCTGCCATCATGGCATTATACAGGGCAATTTCTTCGAGAATCTTGGCTCGAATTCCATCCAATGCAAAGGCGGAACGGAACATGTACGCATCGAAGGCAATTTTTTTCGCAATGGCGGCCAGCGCACCCTCAATATTGGCGGCAGCACGGGTTTGCAGTTTTTCCGACCTGATACGGCGCATTTTGAAGCAGCGCGTATTCAGGTATTTTCCAACATCATTGTCGGTTCCTGGGCACCCATCGCCTATGTGGGCGCGGTGCAAGTAGAGGTGGTCAACAACACCATTTATCAGCCCCAAAACTGGGTCATCCGCATCCTTCAGGAAACGGTGGATCCCAGCCGTTTTCTTGAATGCGGCGACAACTCCTTTCGCAACAACATCGTTTTTCTGGGCAACAATCTTTCCACCGAAACCAATATTGGCCCAAATACACGTCCTGAGAGTTTTGTTTTTTCCAACAATCTTTGGTACAATTTCGACGACCCTAACTGGAGCGGTCCGTCCATTCCGGTTGTGGACCAGAACAACATCCTCAACGCCAATCCTTTGTTTTTTGACCCTGCTAATGACGACTTTTCTATTCCCACCAATAGTCCGGCGGCTGGGGCGGGACTTGCGCTGGACGACCCTGCGTTTGATTTTTTGGGAAATGGTTTTGCCAACCCGCCTTCTATCGGTGCAGTGGAAGCGAACCCGCTATCCGCATTGGAGGAACCCTTTGAAGCGACACTCCGGCACCTGAAGGTCTTTCCCAATCCGGCTTCCAGCCATTTGTGGATTCAGTACGATGGGAGGGCTAAGACAATCCCCTTATTTCAACTGTATGATTTGCAAAACCGACGCATTGCAGTTTTAACGGCTGCTGAGCAGGCACCAGGCTTGCAGCGTTTGCTGTTGCCCTCGAATCTAGTGAAAGGCATTTATTTTCTGAAAATAACCCTGTCTGGAAAGAGGATGGCTGTACAAAAGATATTGGTTCATTAAGGCACAAACGGACGCTGTTCAAAAACCAGTGTCAACTGCCGGGTGACACAGGTTTTTGAACAGTATCCACCAACACTCCAGTCTTCCTCTTTGTCCATTTTTCATCGCCTTTTGATTCAAATTATCCATGAAAAACAACCTACTAGTATTGCTTTGTTTCGTGGCATTCGCCAGTTCGCTTTCGGCCCAATGGACAAAAACCAATGGACTGCCCGGCGGATCGTTTCGACATTTTGCACAAGTCGCCGACACCACTTTTGCACAGCACAATGCGGGAATTCAATTCTCGACCGATAGCGGTTTCAGTTGGCAAAATCTCCTGAATTACCAATCTCATTCTGGCAAGAGATTGAGTACTGACGGCTATACCCTGCTTTTGGGGCAATATTCCATTGATCCATCAACTCGGATGTTGCGTTCGAGCGATGCGGGGCAAACCTGGATTCCGATACCTGTGCCCGACACGCTTACAATCTATGAAGAGCTTGTGGTTGGCCAATGGATCGTGATTGGAGGGCCTGGTGGCGCCTTTCGAACTGCGGACAACGGCGCAACATGGGAACCAGTGCTCAGTTATTTATACAATATGTGTTCTGACGGCCAACGGATTTATGGGAGTGGCGGCAACTCGATTTTGGCATCTGAAGACTTCGGCCAAAGCTGGGACACATTGACCAGCATTGAAAAGGTAAGCGACATTATTGTGAAAGACAGTGTGATCATAGTAACCCATTACCACGATCCAAACAGGCTTACCGTTTCAACAGACTACGGATTTACTTGGGAGCATTTTTTGCCAAACATTCCTTCCTTTATTAACATGGATCAGATGATCAATGGCGTGTGGCACGAGGGCGAACTCTATGGTTTTTGGGGTGGATCAATTTTCAAGACAAGTGATTTTGGAAAAAACTGGACGGAAACCACAGCACCCAACCTGTACATCATTGTCAATGGAATAAGTGTCGGAGACGAGTTGCTGGCGAGTGGCAGAACCAACGGTATTTTTCGGAGTGCGGACGGCGGTGATTCTTGGGCAGCGGTCAACAATGGATTGATTTCTCAATCACCGAACCGATTGCGCTCTTTAGGACAAAACCTTTTTGCTCCGGGGCGGGAAGGCATCTATCAACTAGCTGCTGATGAGAAGAACTGGGCATTGCAAAATGTTGACATCTTGTTGCCCTGGTCTTTCTATTCGTTTTTGGACTATGCCGAATTAGATGGAAATCGAATCGTGGCCATCAATGGCGAGCCCTGGTTTTCAACTGACGGCGGCACTACCTGGGAGGAAAGCACGGTTAACAATTCAAGTTTTTACCAAATGGATCGAATAGAAATTGCCGGAGAGAAAATTATCGGTTGGGAACCTGACGTAAATTTTCCACCCTTTTATGTGTCAGAAAATAATGGGCAGAATTTTCAGATTATGACTTCTTTGCTGGAACAATACAGTACAAACATCCTTAAATTAGACAATGACAACGGCATATTATACGCACAATCCTTCGATAACCGCCTATTCCAATCCACCGATGGCAGCGATCATTGGGCGGTAGTCGGCACCACCATACCGGTAGAATTGTTTGCAAACCCACTGGGATTTGGGGATGGCTTGCTCTTTGTACAGGGCAACTCGGTGTTTGTTTTTAATAACTTTTTCGATTCTCAGTATGGAACCAAACTCCTGTTTTCCAAAGACTTAGGCCAAACCTGGCAACTGTTCGACAACTTGACCACTGGTTTTCCCTGGGGCGAAGGCATTTTCAACGATTTGGTGGAAAGCGGTGGCTACCTCATTGCTGCAACGAAGTCCGGCGTTTCATACTCCTCCGATGCCGGCAGTACCTGGACGCCCTGGAACGAAGGCTTTCAGAATCGAGTGGCTTCTCGGCTTTGCGTACATGATGGACAATTATGGTCATCCATGACTTCCGACGGTGTGTGGAAACGCTCGCTTGCCGACCTTGCCCCGCTCGCTGTTGTTCAACTCCGGCCTGCCCGGTCGTTGGAGGTATTTCCCAACCCTTCGACAGATCATTTTTTGGTCAAAACTGACGGTGAAAGTGGCTGGCTGACCGTTCGGGAAACACTTGGCAAAACGGTTTTTTCAGAAAAAACAAGCGGTCAGCCTTGGCAAATTTCTTGTTCAGAATGGCCTGCAGGTATTTATCACCTTACGTTTTTCGGCGAAGAGACCCTACGAAATGCCAATGTGGTGATTCAAAAGTGAGTGCGGTGGAGTTCTAAACCAGTCATTAATTATCGTGAGTTTTGGATAGCAAAATCTCGAATAGCGTTGACAATCAATTATTATAGCCGCAGCGCGGCGAAGCATCTGTAGAATCAATGGGTTTGTAGGTTTGAGGTGCCGCGCACCGCGACAAAGGCTTCGGTGCGCTACAGCTCCGATTTTTTTATCCTGACAAGGCTACAGACCCTTCGTCACGCTGCGGCTAATAATTGAGAATCAACCCCATTCTCGATTTTGCCACCCAAAACTCGGGTTAGTTAGGACAATTTGCCGCCTGAAATCCTAAACTACATTTCACCTCGTATATCCCCTACACCCGGTTTCCAAAGAAAAACATTGCTGCATTTCCTGAAAAGGAAACTACTTTTCGCCCTTTGATACAAGGTTCCGCATTTGATGTCCGCAAGTTTTGGTCAGACCGCCCTTCTAATTTTTTCCCGCAGCGCCTCACAAGAGTCCGTAGCCAAAACTTTTGACCGCAATACCGGCAAAAAAGGGAATCAGGCGATTGCGCAGCGCTTAATCCGTCAAACCTCCGCCACCGCCAATCGCACCCGCCTCCCTGTATTTCTTCATTCCACCAATGCACAAAGCGCCAGCACTTTTGGCGAAAACCTGGCCGATGCGCTGGAGTCGGTTTTCAACAAGGGATACGCTCAGGTCATTGCCATTGGCAACGACTGTCCCGATCTCTCCGAGTCCTTGATTCTGGAGGCTGGCCGCAGGCTTCAGGAACAAAAAATAGTGCTGGGGCCAGCCAATGACGGCGGCGTATATCTGATTGGAATACAAAAGTCAGCGTATCAACGCAGTGCTTTTCTGGACTTGCCCTGGGAAACCGTGCATTTGCAAGCCGCTTGGAAAAAATATCTGGCAGCCAGCGCCCTGGAAATTATCTGGCTCCAAGCTTTTAGCGACATCAACCATGTGGCCGACTTTAAGGCCCTTTTGAATAGATTGCCCAAATGGAGTCTGCTGAGAAAGCAGCTCTTGAGCATCTTGGCTTCTCTCGATATCGCTTTGGCATTTGACCATCGGAATTTCCCATTCGTTGCCTTCCAAAGCAGCCCCCCTTTACGAGGCCCACCGTCCTGTTGATTCATGGTTTTCCTGCTTTGCCCTATTGGTGCTAACCAATGGCGAAGTGTATGCTGGATATCCTGTGTAATCTGCACGGGGATTGTCCCTTTATATCTCTATACCTCGCGCCGCCAAGTTTTCAGCATGGCAGAACGCGGAAAAACGTTTACTAAAACTTTCAAAGTTTAGTAAACGTTGCCACTGCTGATGCTGAAAACTTGGCGGCGCGAGGTATATCATAAATTGAAGCAAAGTGAATAAATCATACCTAATAATTCTATGCTGCCTGTGCCTCCAAGGGGCCATGGCACAAACCTTTCGCGTAAGCGGTGCTGTGCGCGATAAACAAGCGGGCGAATCTATGCCAGGTGTAAGCATCCTCGAAAAAGGCACGACCAACGGTACTGTGACCGATGCCAGCGGTGCATATTCCCTTTCTGTAGCCAGTGGCTCTGCTACGCTGGTTTTCAACTTTGTCGGCTATGAGTCGGTGGAAGAATCTGTCTCTGGGCGTACCAATATTGACATTTCATTGATGCAGCAGACGACTAGCCTGAACGAAATTGTGGTGACAGCTCTGGGCGTTGAAAGACAATCAAGAGACCTCGGCTACGCGGTCCAGCAACTTGATTCAAGAGATGTATCAGGCGTTAAGTCTGTCAACTTCCTCGACAACCTATCCGGAAGACTTGCCGGTGTTACCGTCAGCCACGGATCTACGGGCGTAGGATCCACCTCGCAAATCACCATTCGCGGCGAGGGTTCTTTTTCCAATAATAACCCGCTTTTTGTGGTTGACGGAATTCCAATCAACAACAACTCCATTATCAACTTCACCAACGATGATGCGGCCGGATTTCAGGAAGTGGATTTTGGCAATGGGGCAATGGACGTAAACTCGGACGACATCGCATCTCTGACGGTACTAAAGGGCCCTGCGGCTGCCGCGCTTTATGGTACCCGCGCCTCCAATGGGGTAATCTTGATCGCTACCAAAAGCGGCACGCAAAGCAAGGGCCTGGGCGTCAGTTTTAATTCAACCTCCTTCATAGACAAACCTTTCCAACTGCCTCAATTTCAAAACAAATACGGGCAGGGCAATTCAGGAAAGTTTGCTTTTAAAGACGGCCTGGGCGGGGGTGTCAACGACAACATCTCCTATAGTTGGGGGCCAGCATTTGATCAGGGAATGCTCATTCCACAGTACGATAGTCCGGTGACAGCGCCAGATGGCCGTGTGGTACGGGGCGGCGACGTGGCCGTGCATGGTGGCGCGCCCATCACGCCGACGGCTTTTGTCAACTATCCCGATAATTTGAAGAATTTCTATGAGACTGGCTTCACCACCATCAACAACATCGCTATTTCTTCAGGTTTTGATAGAGGGAATATGCGCTTTTCCTTGAGTGATTTGCGTAGCCAGTCCATCATACCGGGGGTGAATCTCGACCGTAAGACGGCTGCGCTCCGTCTGGCATTCCGGCCTATTTCTCGCCTGCAGGTCGCTTCAAGCCTGCAATTCGTCAATTCTGAAAGCGACAACAGGCCGGGCAATGGTTATGGCTCTGAAAATATAAACTACGCGATTGTTGCCTGGGGCCCACGGTCACTGAATATTGAAAATATGAAAGACTATTGGCAGCCGGGATTGGAAGACTTACAGCACTATTCTTTCAACTACACCTTCTTCGACAATCCTTATTTCACGTTGCTGGAAAACAGGAACTCGTTCAACCGCGACAGGCTGTTTGGAAATGTGTCGGCTGCCTATGATTTTACGGATTATCTCAGCCTAACGCTGCGTACGGGTATGGATTACTCCAATGAACTGCGCAAATTTCGCCGGGCTTTCAGTTCCAACCGTTTTAAAACAGGCGCGTATGCGGAACAAACGGTCTTCTTTCGGGAAAACAATACCGATCTGTTGTTGAATTATCACAAAGAGATTAAAAAATTCGGCCTGGATTTCTCTGTCGGTGGCAACCGCATGGACCAGCGGGCCTCGAATGTACAGACCCAGACTACTTCGCTGGCACAGGCTGGTGTGTTCAATCTTTCCAATGCTGCCTCGCCGCTGGGCATTTTTGCCTATGAAGCCCGCAAGCGGATCAACAGTGTGTATGGTATTGCCAAGTTTAGTTATAAAAACTTTGCTTTCATAGATGTAACGGGCCGTAATGACTGGTCGAGCGCGCTTGCTACGCCGGTTTCTACAGACAATACCTCATTTTTCTACCCTTCTGTATCAGCCAGTTATGTTTTATCCAATGTGATGGAATTGCCTGCGGCTTTCTCTTTTGCTAAATTGAGGGCCAGCGTGGCGCAGGTTGGCAATGACACGGATCCTTATCAAACTGCCGGAGTATTCGTGGCAGGTGTGCCCTATGCCAGCCAGCCAACTTTGAGCGAACAAAGCATCCTTGCCAGCGCCAATCTGTTGCCAGAACGAAGCACTTCTTACGAAGTCGGCGCCGACCTACGCTTCTTCCAGGATCGTATCCGTTTTGACCTGGCTTATTACGATGAATTGACTGAAAACCAGATCATTTCATTGCCTATTGCTATTTCGTCAGGTTACAAAGAGCAAGTGGTCAATGGCGGTGCCGTGCGCTCGCGTGGTGTGGAAGTAGTGCTGGGGCTTACGCCCATCCGCAACGAGCATTTTCAATGGAACGCGATGTTCAATTTTAGCAAAAACGTGTCCACCGTGGAGTCGCTACCAGAAGGAAGTGGTAAGTTGACGCTGGCTTATTCTCGCATATATGACAATGTCAATCAGACGGTGTGGTTTCAGGTTGAAGAGGGTGGAAGAATTGGGGACATCTATGGAACCGGTTACAAGAAAAACGAAAACGGCGATTTCCTATTGACGGCTACGGGAAATCATATTGTGGACAATACCTTGAAAAAATTGGGGAATTATAACCCTGATTTTATTCTGGGCTTCAACAATCAAATCCAATACAAAAACTGGAGCCTTGATTTTCTATTCGACTGGCGGCAAGGTGGCATCCTGGTATCCCGTACGCTGGCGCTGGCCGCAGTGGCCGGTCAGTTGAAAGAAACCGAAAACCGCCCGGCAGAAGGTATTGTGGCACAAGGAGTGGTCAATACGGGTACTGCTGAAAATCCGGTTTATGTGCCCAACACCGTGGCACTTCCTGCTGAAACGTACTATCGTCAATACTACGACCGCAACCACGAAGAGAATAACACGTACGATGCTTCCTATATCAAGTTGCGTGAATTTGCTTTGGGTTATACTTTTAAAACGGGCGAGCAGGGTCGCGGTTTTTTGCGCAATAGTCATAAACTATCTGTCGCGCTTATTGGTCGCAATCTTTTTGCTATCAGCGATATGCCGCATATTGACCCTGAGCAACTGGCCGTGCAGGGACAGCAGTTTGTGAGTGGCGTAGAGAATATGTCTTATGCTACTACGCGTAGCTTCGGCTTGAAATTGGGGTTTGATTTTTAAATCTTAGGGTAGAACGCGGATACAATCATTCTTAAAAAAGACACAAAATGATGAATCATAAATATACCTCCAGTCTATTGCTAATCATAGCAATCCTGTGCACCAACGCTTGCACCAAAGACCTGGATACCATCAATACCAATCCGAATGCGCCTATTCAGGCAAATCCTGATCTATTGCTTCGTAAAGTCATTTATGACTATGGTGAGCAGATGTCTTACGAAGGATTTGTGGCAGGTAATCTCTTGGGTCAATACTTCACCGCAGTCGATTTCAATTTGTTTGATCGGCACAGCCTCACGGAGCCCCAACTTGGCGGCAATCCATGGCCGGTGATTTACACCAATTTAAGGGACAATGAAATCATCCTGAGCCAGTCACGCGCCAATCCATCCTTTGCCGTATACGAAGGACCGGCATTGATTTTAAAAGCCTACATGACAGCCGCGCTGACAGACATTTACGGCGATGTGCCTTATAGCGAGGCGCTACAGGGCAAGTCCACCGGCAACGTGACACCGAAATACGACAAGCAGCAGGACATATACATGGCGCCGGGCGGTATTATGGACAACCTGGACAAAGGCATTGCGGCTATTCAAAACTACACCGGCGCGCAACCTTTAAATGGCGACATCCTGTTCAATAAAAACCTGGCTGCCTGGGTAACTTTTGCAAATTCCTTGAAGATTAAATCCCTGATGCGCATCTCATACAAAGTAGATGTAGCGGCGCAGTTGCAGGCGATTTATGATTCGGGCAATTACATGAAGACCAATGCACAAAATGCCAAGTTTGATTTCACCGATGGCGCGCCCAACAACTTCCGTTTGGCTACGCTTCGGGTAGGTGATTTTAACCTGTTCATCATGTCTCTTACGATAGAGGAAATATTGAAAGGCCTCAATGATCCGCGTATAGGGGTGTTTTTCCGGCCTATTGGCAACGATCCAACCAAAACTATTTACAAAGGACTGCTCAATGGTCCTAACGCTTCCGCAACTTCTATTACGGTGGCAGATTACTCACTGACAGGAACCATATTCAGGGAAAAAACCAGTTCGATTGATGCCAACTTCATGACTGCCTGGGAGACGCAATTATTACTGGCTGAAGCAGCGGAGCGCGGTCTGATTTCCGCCAATGCACAAACATTGTATGAAAGCGGCGTTCAACTGGCCTTCGAATATTGGCAAACCCCCATGCCGGCGGATTATCTGACGACAGGCCCGGCGGCTTATGGCAGCAACGGCGCCAATAAAATCGAACAGATCGTGACGCAGAAATGGCTGGCAAATATCATCAATGGGTATGAAGGCTGGATAGAATACCGGCGCACGGGTTTCCCGGTGCTGAAAACCATATCGGCGAGCCTGAACAACAATCTTATTCCCGTTCGTATGCCTTATCCAATCGACGAGGATGCATTGAACAATGTCAACTTTAGCGAAGCTGCTGCGGCTACTAATAATAACAGCATCAACGTGGGCGTGTGGTGGGATGCTAATTGATAAATTTACCTCATGCAAGACATCAATTTCTGGCAATGGGTTATCGTGATTGGTTCGAGCCTGTTGATGTTTATCATCTCCCCGTTTGCCAAGACGAACGACGCTTTTTTCAGGGCAAAATCCGCACAAAACAAAGCGCCCGGTATCCTGCTGTTAACCAGTAGCATGGTTATATCCTGGATTTTTGCAAAGTCCATCACCAACGCCGCCAATCTGGGGTTGGCGTATGGTTTTGTTGGCGGGGTAGCATATGCTACTTATTACCTTTCCTTTCTGGTGGCGGGCCTGGTTATTTACCGTATGCGGACCAAAGGTGGATATAACAGCATTCACCATTTTATTGGCAGTAAATTTGGCAGCAGGGCAGTAGTAATTTTTTCTATTCTGATTGCCTTCCGGCTGTTCAATGAAGTCTGGTCCAATACCATGGTCATCGGTTCTTATTTCGGAGAAAAAGGCAGCAGTTCATATTATGCTTCCATATTAGTCTTTACGGCCTTAACGCTGGCTTATACCCTTAAAGGCGGCTTAAGGAGCGCGCTCATGACGGATCTGGTCCAGATGGGTTTATTCAGTATATTATTGATTGTAATACTGGGCATATTACTACCCCGCGAACAAGGCGATATTGGCAAGTTTGTACAGTCTGGCGAATGGCAATTGTCACAAGGATTGAACCTGCTGTTTGTGGCGTTTATTCAGATATTCAGTTATCCTTTTCACGATCCTGTACTGACTGACCGTGGCTTTATTGGTGCACCAAAAACTACCTTGAAGAGTTATGTGCTGGCTACGTTGATTGGTTTTACCTGTATCCTGTTGTTTAGTTTTGTCGGTATTTATGCCCAGTTCAATCAATTGCAAGGGGAAGCCCCGGTAGCCGTGAGTCGCTCTCTGGGCGCTGGCATGATGCTGATGATGAATTTCATCATGGTAACTTCGGCGTCTGCCTGTATCGATTCCGCGTTTGTCTCGTTTTCCAAACTGACCGTGGTGGACCTTGGCAAGCCCGAAAAAGTAAGCGTTCTGAGGGGTAGAATTGCCATGATTATTGTGGCAGCAGCCGGTACAATGCCCGTTTTTTTGGGGCCGGAAATACTTTCTGCCACCACCATTAGCGGTACTATGGTGATTGGTTTTGCGCCCGTCTTTTTATTTTGGAATCTGAAAGTACCGCCATTGGCTTTTTATTTGTCGGTAGGTGCGGGGGTAGTAATCGGACTGTTGTTCACCTTTGGCTTGTTTCCGAGCAGTCTGGTGTTTTCCCCGGGCAAATACGGCGACTTGTTATCGGTAAATCTGCTGGGAACAATGCTCTGTTTTGCATTGTTCTTTCTCGCAAAATTTCTGAAAAAATGATGGAGGAAATAAGGGTAAAAGACCTGGGCATCCTGAGCGGAAAAGTGCTCGTATTCGGTGGTGTGTACAGCAACCTGCCTGCACTGGAAAAGATGATGCAAATTTCTGAAGAGCAGCATATCCCGTCCGGCAATATCATTTGTACCGGCGACATCGTAGGTTACTGCGCCGAGCCGGAGGAATGTGTGCAACAGATTAGCGCGTGGGGTATTCACAGCATTGCTGGAAATGTAGAAATCCAATTGCGCAACCGCGAAGAAGACTGCGGCTGCAATTTCAACGAAGGTTCCCGTTGCGATCTTTTTTCCCGGAAATGGTATCCCTACGCCCAGTCGCGGCTAAGCGAAAACTCCTTGAAGTGGATGGAGCAACTGCCCCTTCATCTCCGTTTTCAATACGGTGATTTGCAGGCTTATGTTTTGCATGGTGCTTACTTCAATCCATCCGAGTTTGTATTCAAATCAACGCCGTGGGAACAGAAGCGGTCGAACTTCCAGGTGGCTAAAGCGAATATAATACTCGCCGGGCACTGTGGCCTGCCTTTTCACCACAAACAGGACGGGCTTCTCTGGCTAAACGCCGGGGTCATCGGAATGCCCGCCAACGACGGCACACCGCGTGTTTGGTACATGATTTTGGAAACGCTGGACAAAAAATTGGTCTATCATCACCAACATTTTCTTTATGACCATGAACTTGCGGCTACGTTAATGAAACAGCACAAACTCCCCCGCGAATATTCGGAAACCTTGCGCACAGGGCTTTGGGACAACTGTGAGATTTTGCCGGTGGAGGAAACTGTAGCGCAGGGAAGGTCAATAATAACAACTTGAATGCACCTTCAGTGTCAAATGGTTGTGAATGAAAGATTCTACAGGGCTGATTTCCACAAAGTCGAAGTACTTTTGCGCCCTTACTAAAATTTTAAACATGAAATTTCTATCCATCCTTACCATCGCTGCACTTTGTGCCATAAGCGTTTTCTCTGCATGCGGCAACGACAGCGCCGCCTCACAAGGCGCCGCAGTTGAAACCCCTGGTGATCAACAACAACCCAGCGCCGACCCCATGTCGAATTTTCCTGATCCTACCGCAACTATTGGGACTGGAACCCCTCCACCAGCTGCAGAACCCCCTCAGAATGCGGCAGGATTGTGGCACTACACCTGTCCAAAGGGCTGTAAAGGAGGTTCGGGTTCGGCAACTCCGTGTGCTACGTGCGGCACCACGCTCGTCCACAGCCAGGCTTACCACGGCACTCCCAGCACTTCAACTACTGGCAACCCAACCGCGACAGCCCCCCCTCCTTCAAACACCCCGGGCGCTCCTGGCCAATCTAGTATTACAATGCCCAATCCTTCCAAGGCCGAACCTCCGCAGAATGCGGCTGGTGTGTGGCATTATACCTGCCCTGGCGGCTGCGCAGGCGGCGGCGGATCGGCTGTGGCTTGCGCTAAGTGTGGCAAAATGACAGAACATAACAAGAGTTACCATCAATAAGGAACGGTATCAAAAGAATGGCATCAAATTGGGAGGTTATTTTGACACCGTTCCTAAGCGCAAAGCGGAGCTGAAATATCGCTCATGCGAATTAAAGGGGTAAAACGCTATTGTCATTACATTTTTTAGCGCCACAGATTGGCGATACCGTTTAAAGAAAACGGTTTCACCAATCCGTGGCTTTTTTATTCCCAGAAATGTGCTAAGTGACTCAGTTTTTCAAAAACCTGAAGCAGCCAACTTTTTCCCCAGTCCAAATTTTCAATAAATAAATCCCGTTTGGAATGTCCTCCACATGCATTGAATTGATGCTGGTGTGCGCCTCCTGCACCAATTGCCCATCGGTACTAGCATGATTCTTTATCGGCTTTCCAGAGACAAATACAAGGAAGACTTTTCAGGAACTGGCGCAAAACTCAACGGCGGATGCTGGAATAGTCCCGGCACTGCTGTTTTTTATACGGCTGAAAACCGTGCCTTGAGCACCTTGGAAGTGGCCGTCCACCTGCCTTTTGGAATTGTCCCTCCCGATTATTTCTTGACCACGATTTTCGTCCCGGACTCAGGACCATTTTCCATTTTTGATGAAACGCTACTTCCAGTGGACTGGCACCTGCTCGCAAACGCCTATTTTACCAGACGAGAAGGCGATGCTTTTGTGAAAAACGGTCAATTTTTAGGCCTGAAAGTTCTTTCAGCCTCCGTAAAAGGCGATTTCAATTGGCTTTTGAACCCTGCGCACCCTGAATTTTCAAAGGTGTAAATTTTGGAAAACGAGCCATTCCCATTTGATTCAAGATTGTTCGTTCGTTGAGCATTCAGAAAAGGAAGCCCCCCCTGAACGCAGCATAATCACCAAAAACCATCCCCGCATCAGATAATTTTCGGTCTTTTGCAGTAGATATTCAACCAATTCCTTCCACGCATGGCGTTTGACATACTGCTCACCTTTTTTCTGGTTTTCCTGAATGGCTTTTTTGTAGCCGCCGAATTTGCCATAGTCAAGGTGCGCTATTCACAGATCGAGCTTCGCGCTAAATCGGGCCACCGAATGGCCGGTTTGGCGCAGAAAATGCTCAACAACCTCGATTCCTACCTTTCTGCTACCCAGCTCGGCATCACCCTCGCCAGCCTTGGTCTGGGTTGGATTGGCGAGCCGGTGGTGTCAAAAATACTGATCGCGCTTTTTCACGCGCTCGGTATGAATGTGCCAGATGAAACGGCCCACCAAATCGCCTTGCCTGTGGCCTTTGCACTCATCACCGTACTGCACATCGTCTTTGGCGAACTGGCACCCAAATCCATCGCCATCCGCAAGCCGGAAGAAACCACGCTGTTCGTATCGCTGCCGATGCGGGCATTTTTTGTAATGTTCCGGCCTTTTATCTGGATACTCAATGGCTTTGCCAACCGGATTTTGAAATTGATAGGTATCCAACCCGCCGACGAGCACGAAGCGCACAGCACCGAAGAACTGCGCCTGCTCGTGCGACAAGGCCACAAGAGCGGAGCCATCAAAGAGGACAATTTCCAGATCATACAGAATGCTTTCGATTTTTCTGAGCTGACGGCGCAACAGGTAATGGTGCCGCGCAAAAATATATTTGCCCTGGAAATTGACACCGCGCGTGAAGAAATTCTGAACGCTGTGCTTGAAAATGGGTATTCCCGCATACCGGTTTATGAAGACGATATTGACAACCTGATGGGCATTGTGTTTGCCAAAGATATTTTTAAAGCCAATACCAGAGGAGATGACTGGAACCTAAAAGAATTGATGCGCCCGGTACATTTTGTTTACAACTCGGCCCGACTCAACCGGGTACTGAAGGATTTTCAGACGAAAAAAATACACGTCGGCATGGTGATTGACGAGTACGGCGGCACCGAAGGTCTGATCGCGATGGAAGATATTTTGGAAGAACTGGTAGGCGAAATCCAGGACGAACACGACGATGAAGTTTCCCCGGTAACCCAAAACGAGGATGGCAGCTACAATGTGTCGGGCATCGCACCGCTGCACGACCTAAACCATTTTCTGCCGCTGCCTTTCCCAGAAAACAAGCAATACAATACGCTTAATGGATTGGTACTCAACCGTTTTGGGCGAATACCTTCGAGCAATGACTCCTTCCAGATAGCGCCCTATGAAATCACGGTATTGGAGCGCAGGCAGAATATTTTGATGGCCCTGCGGGTAAAGTTGATGGAGGAGCATTTGGAAAATGGGCAGGAGGAGTGAAACATTTCTGGCGGAGTGGATGATGCAGCGTTGACAGACATTCCTCAAACGTACATGGCTACTGCGACCCACATAGTCAACAAGGGCCATACCATCCAATTCAATTTTGACGGAGGCAGCAGCATTTTGGTGGACGGACTTATCTACAATCTCCTTCAATTTCACACCCACACGCACAGCGAACATGCCATAAACGGTACGCATGCCCCCTTGGAGATGCACTTTGTACACCAAAACGCGACCACCGGCAAACTGGCCGTAATCGGGGTTTTGGTAGAAGAAGGCACTGAAAATGCCGTTTTGGAACACTTTGTACATCACCTCCCAGGCACGAAAGACGGTTCATACGAATCATCCGACACCTTCAGTGCACTTGATTTAATGCCCAGCGACAAGAGTTATTTCACGTACGCCGGCTCACTCACTACCCCTCCCTGCTCTGAGATCGTGACCTGGATTGTAATGGAACATCCTATTGAAGCCTCTACGACGCAGATTCATGATTTCGAAGCACTGGAGCATGAGAATGCTCGTCCGGTGCAAGTGCTTGGCAGCCGTGTGATCAAGCACCACCCGGGGTAAAACATCAATTTGGTTATCAAAAATAATGAAAAGCCTCCCGCCGCGTACAGCGATGAGAGGCTTTTCTTGTGTATGTTTACTTCCTTTGCACCCCAATTTCTTCCATGTCTGTTCCAATATCCAAGATTCACCTCCTCGGCGCACCCGGTTCAGGTGTCACGACCCTCGGCCGCGCTCTCGCCGAACGGCTGAACATTTCCCATTTCGACACCGACGATTACCATTGGTTCACTGACGATGCCCTGCCTTATCGCCGCCGCCGAAATCCTGAGCATCGCAGACAATTGTTAACCAAGGATTTAGATGCCCATGAGGGCTGGGTGCTTTCTGGTGCGCTCTGCGGCTGGGGCGATGTGTTTATTCCTCGATTCGAAGCGGTGGTGTATTGCTGGCTTCCTGCTGAAATGCGTTTGGCGCGAATTAGAGCGCGGGAGCTAGCCCGTTATGGCGCAGAAAGGCTCGCTCCGGGCGGTGATTTGAACACAGTTTATGAAAAATTCTGTAGCTGGGCTGCTGCTTATGATAATGATTCGGGTAATATCCGAAGCCGCACTCAGGAGTTGGAATGGCTGGGAAAGTTGACTTGCCCAGTGCTGCGGATAGAAGAAGAATTCGGAACAATGGAGTTGGTTGAGCAAGCTATTCGATTCTTCAACAAAATATGACATACTAGACCATACCCTGCCCTTATTTTTGCAGGCCAATCACCAATCACCAATCACCAATCCACCACCCATGCTCCGTCGCCCACGCCGAAACCGCCAATCCGCCGCCATCCGAGGCATGGTTACCGAAACTCATTTGACTACCGAGCACCTTGTTTTCCCATTATTTGTGCTCAATGGTTCGGGCATCCGCAGCGAAATTCATTCGCTGCCCGGAATCTTCCGTTTTTCGCCTGAAAACTTGCTGCTCGAAATTGAGGAATGCATGAATTTGGGCCTGACCAATTTTGTCTTGTTCCCCGCAGTAGCAGAGCACTTGAAAGACACAATGGCGACCCACAGCTGGTCGCCCGACAATTTTTATCTGAAAGTTGCCCGCGACATTAAAAAGCGATTCCCAGAATGTTGTCTGATAAGCGATGTAGCCATGGACCCCTACTCCAGCGACGGACACGACGGATTGGTTCGTGACGGAGAAATTGTAAATGACGACACGCTGCCCATACTTGCCCGAATGTCCGTAGCCCAGGCCGAAGCAGGGTTCGATATGCTTGGCCCATCCGACATGATGGACGGTCGCGTGGGATTTATTCGCCAGGCGCTTGACAACGAAGGCTTTACAAAGACTGGCATACTCGCCTACACAGCCAAATATGCCAGCGCGATGTACGGACCCTTCCGCGATGCGCTTGACTCGGCCCCCAAAAGCGGCGACAAAAAAAGTTACCAAATGAACCCTGCAAACAAGCGTGAAGCCCTCATTGAGGCCGCGCTCGATACCGCTGAAGGCGCCGACATGCTCATGGTGAAACCAGCGTTGCACTACCTGGATGTAATCCATTTGCTCAAAGAAAATTCCGATCTGCCCATTGCGGCCTACCATGTGAGCGGCGAATGCGCCATGCTCCGGGCTGCCTGCAACAACGGCTGGCTCGATTTTGAGCGGGCCATGCCAGAGGCCTTGTTGAGTATCCGCAGGGCTGGGGCAGATGTGATCTTGACATATTTTGCAAAAGAGTGGGCGAAGCGGTTTAAGTAGACAAGAATAAATAATACCGCTATTTTTGCCCTTAATTCCGATAGGATGGAACACGGATTGCACGGATTAGACACAGATTTTTTTCCTGAAAAACAAAACTTACAAACCCGTGTCTAATCCGTGCAATCCTTGTTCCATCTCTTAACGCTTAAATCAATTAAAAACCAAAATACACACCACCCATGAAAAAACACAATTTCTCTGCAGGCCCGGCGGTATTGCCCGCTTCCGTACTGAAAGAAGCTGGAAAAGCAGCCGTCAACTACCAAAACACAGGCCTTAGCCTCCTCGAACTCTCCCACCGTGGACCTGAATTCACTGCCATCATCGAAGAAGCCAACGCACTCATGCGCGAGATCATCGGTCTACCTGATAACTACCACGTTTTGTGGCTAACGGGCGGCGCGAGCACTCAGTTCTTCATGGCCCCGATGAATCTGCTCAATGAGGACGATACTGCCCTCTTTGTCAATACGGGTGTGTGGGCGGATAAAGCCATCAAAGAGGCAGAATCCTTTGGAAATGTGCAGGTTATAGCTTCTTCAAAGGAGCAGCATTTCACGTTCATCCCCAAAGATTACAAGATTACAAAGTCCGCAAAATACCTGCACTTGACCAGCAACAATACCATTTACGGCACCCAGATGCGAAAGTTCCCTAAGTCGCCCGTGCCGATTGTGTGTGATATGTCGTCCGATTTTTTGAGCCGCCCGTTCAAGCCCGAACAGTTCGGTCTCATTTACGCTGGAGCACAGAAAAACCTTGGGCCGGCCGGCACCACTGTCGTTATTGTCCGCGATGATATGCTTGGGAAAGTGCATCGTCATTTGCCCGCAATGCTGGATTATCGCACGTTTGTAAAAGAGAATTCGCTTTATAACACCCCGCCCGTATTCCCTATATATGTGAGTATGCTCACTTTGCGCTGGATCAAAAAGAGCGGCGGACTCAAAGCATTGCAACGCAGAAACAAAGCCAAAGCCTTGCTGCTATACGATGAAATTGACCGCAACCCGCTTTTCCGTGGCACCGTAGCTACAGAAGACCGCTCGCATATGAACATCTGTTTTGTGATGAACGAAAAGTATGCGGCATTGGAGGGGGAGTTTGGAAAACTCTGTGAGGCCAATGGTATGATCGGGCTGAAAGGCCACCGTTTAGTAGGCGGTTTCCGTGCCAGTACTTACAATGCTTTGCCACAAAAAAGTGTGCAGGCATTGGTGCAATTGATGCGTGATTTCGCTGAACGCAAAGGGTAATGATTTACAATTTTGGATTTACGATTTACGATTTACGATTTACGATTTACGATTTACGATTGTTTTGATCCGAAAAAGGCATGTATCGTGCCTTTTTCGG
>CAZPTQ010000077.1:0-23360 GCA_964589365.1 uncultured Saprospiraceae bacterium | reverse complement strand
ACATCATACATCATACATCATACATCATACATCATACATCATACATCATACATCAGTCCCCCGGCCAATAAAACTCACAAGCCTTCCTGAGGTATTCCCCTGACCGGGCTTTTGAGGAGAGAAAAAGCGAAGCCCGACACCCCACCTCGTAAGGGCAATCTTGAATAATGGCATCAGGAAGGTTGTCGCGGTCGAGGTCTCCAAACCAGAGCAAGTCCACGGTAGGGTTCACTTCCGGGATTTCGGTGCGAACCCAGTCTGTGAGGTCTTGGGTCAAAATTGGGTCATTGGCATAGTCGAGCAGGGTAAGTTTGTAATCGGTGATACGCACAAAGTTGTTGTCGAAACTCGCGCAGCCAGTAGCCGCGAGGCCGTATGTGGGCTTCATTATGGTATCGTTCAGGTCGTTGCCTGGGTAAATGGAAAGTTGGCTGCCGGGCCCGAGCGATTTGGAGAAAAACATCTGGTTTGGGTCGAACACGCCAAGCGGACCGCAATAGCCTGTGGGCAGGGGTGCGTGGCTGGCAATGAGGAATTTGCTGGGGTCTGGTTGGTTGGTTTTCAATATTTTAATCGTTCCGCCGTAAAACTCGTTCGGCTCCTCAGCCAAGCGAACCTGCACTTTTCGGAGTTCGTCAGAAAAAGAATCGCGGGCGTATACTCCGTACCAAAATAGCGGTGAAATGCCCTGCATATCGAACTGTGGCGAATGCTCGTAATAGAGTTGAATAGTGCTGCTTACATAAGCATCGAAGACCCAGCCCGTATTGTTTTTGTTGCGCACTTTGAGCCATCGTCCATAGGGCGCGTTCTCATCGGTGGTGTCGGCCTGGGTGTATTGGCCATTGTTCCATGAATCTAAAAACTGGAGCAAAGTGCCTTGCGGCAGGCTCACTACTTTTTGGGAATTCACGTCCGGTTTGGCGCGAAGGTTGAGCGAGTTGGCCGTCACCACGAGTTCATCGGGGAAAAAAGCGACCGAATTTTGAGCGGAAATTTGGAAAGCCAAAAGCGTGGACAGTAGAGCGGAGAAAAGTCGCATTCGTTTGAAATATGGTGGGTAAAAGGAGTGTGAAACAAGGGTATTAAAACGATGAACGATGAACTATTACTACGCTGGGTGCCTTGTTCATCGTTCATCTTTCATCGTTCTTAGTTTATTGAAGTTGAACCACCCTAACTCCCAAAATCCCCCGTCGCACCGGCAAGAGTATCTTTTCTCCTGGCTTGGTGAGCGGGAAATAGGCTTGACTTTTGTACTTTAGCCGTCGTTCGCGCTTTCCTTCCCGTACTGTAAGCCGCCAGCCCGTGGGCCTCCATTTCTCCCCTTTCAAAATACCATATCCCGAGGCGAAATAGGCCGTTTCAGATACAAAATCAAAAGGTTGCGTTTCGTTTTTCCCCAGACTCCTATTCAGCAAACTCCCAAACAACGGCGAAAACAACACGCTGAAAACCAAAATCAGAACCACTTCCGGAAAATGCCGCTCAAACGGCGTGAACCGTTCCCGCCAATACCATAAGGCCCCGCTCGTCAGTGTCGCTACGACCAGCATCGAGCCAATTACCAGTACTTTCACTTCAAGCGTGTTTGACAGCACGGCGAACTCAAGGACATACACCCATACGAGCAAAATGAAGAGGACGACTGCCAAAAAGGATAAAAGATATAGGGATTTCATAATAAATGTGGTCAATTTTAGCTGCCATTGCCCTAGCCGTGGCGGGTAAAAATGTAGCCAATTAGGACTAATTCAACCAATCACCAATCACCAATCCGCCAATCACCAGTCAACCAGTCACCAGTCAACCAGTCAACCAACTCAGAACCGCTCCAGTGCCTGCATCAGCCGCTCCGGCAGTTCTTCCCGACAGGCTGATTGATAATCCTGATAGGAACACGGCACCAAACGATGCCGCTCGTGCTTGCGCTTGGTAGCCACGGGAACTTGCATCCACCAGCGGCCACTTTTGGTGCTTTTCCAAAAGGTGAGTTGGTGGTTGAGTTTTCTAAAATCAACCACATATTCGGTCATTCCGGTCGTAGAGGCAGGGTAATCGCCTTTGCGGTTGAACAAGCCTTCGAGCAGGTACCATAGCATTTGGGCAGCGGTTTGGGCGGTTAATCCGTCCCGATCAGCTTCAGGTTGGAATCCGTAAAGTCCAAAAGATGTGAGTTTGTCGCTCATGCCTGCGTAGCGACAAAGCTGGCAAGCCTCCTCTGCAAAATACCCCGAGGGCGTGGGCGTCGCTACTCCCGGGGCCTCGGTTTGTTTCAGGGCGGAGAGGTGAAATGCCAGCAAATCTGCGTCACGAAGCACAGGTTCCGTTTCTTCGATGTTTGCCCGGGACTTACCTAAGCGCACAAGGTCAAAATGGTTTTTGCTCAAAAACTCCACGGCTTCCGGCGGGGTTTGATGGACTTGCAGACCCATCAGTCCAAAATGGAAAAGTTGCGGGTGACGGGGTTTCAAAAGCGGGCCGTACACACCATCTGGGCGGAAATGCTCGTCTACAACTGCCATGTTCACCAGTGCTTTTGCTTCTTGGTACGCTAAAAACTGAGCTCGGGCGAGATCGTCTTTTCCGGCTATCACGATCGGCAAAACCTTGCCACTCAGCAGCTCGAACAGTACCGGAATGAGCAGCGCGGCATCGGCTTTCCTCAGATTCCCGAGATCAGCCACCGATGCTTTTGGGAAAGGGAAAGCGCAGCGATACAACTGTTCGCGGATCAGGTTGGACTCTTTGTCACCCACACCGATGATGGCTGCGCGGACTTTTTTCAAATCCGGCATTTCGCTGCGGTGGAGCAGGGTGTTTTTGCCAAACGACCAGGCGGGTAGCGGGTCAAGGGCGTTTTTGCAGAAAGAAGTAGGGAGCGGTTTTAACCAGTTTTGAAGCATATACAAGGTGTTAACTTGAATTTTGGAGAGGTCTCAGCAAAAGCCGCATCGCAGCGACATTATGGTAGTCACGTGGTGTCATGTAAATCAAGTATTTCTACGGGGTTGGTTGCGTAGAAACACTGGGTTTTTGTAAACCCGTATTTCTGCGCTACTTTTTGGCAGTGTGGGATGTCACCTTTGTACCATGATTTTTCCTTATTGCCCCTTAGTTCCTTCGTTATGCCTTGCGAGGGTTTTACAGCTCCGCGAACGAATTCACTTCTTCATCAACGATTTCAGCTTTTGTACACTGCCAGCATCCGCCCAGTTGCGGAAGCCTTCTTCCTCGGCCACCAATTGGCCATTGGCATCTATAAGCATGGTAGTGGGTAGTGCAACGACATATACATCCAAATAGCTCACATCGAGGTGCGCAAATTTGAAACTGTATTTGTGCTTCTTAAGATAGGATTTGATGAGCGCGGGCGATTCATTGCTGACCGCAAGAAACACGATCTCGTCCTTGAACTGCTGGGATACCTTTTCGATGGACGCCATCTCGCTTACGCAAGGCCCACACCAGGTAGCCCAAAAATTAAGGAAAACGGGTTTGCCCGCAAAATCTTTCAGGGACATGGGCTGTCCATCCAGTTCTGACATTTTGATTTTGGTAAGGCTCGTGTTCGGATCGGCTGGTTTCGCGGGAGCGGTGATTGTGGGGCTGGGACCGCTGCAACTGACAGAAAACAGTGCCAGCAGGAACAAATGGGAAATTGATTTTTCTAACAGCATAATAGGAGGGTTTTAAAATTAAGTGTAATTTTACACGTCGTTTTATAATCTGAGCGTCTTTGGTGGCAATGCTCAAACTGCTTCATATTGGAATAAAATCTCCGCCAAATGTAGCAGTTTTACTAAACCAGTTCTATTACAATGCGAAATTCCACACTCATTCTATTGCTTTCCATTTCCACTTGGAATGTCCTTTCTGCTCAAGACGATTACCCAAAAAACCCAGCTCCCGGAACGTGTTACATCCGGTGCAAAGTTGAAGAAACCACCACAAAAACAAAACATGAAATTGTCCCTTCCTACTTTAGTTACACTGCGTCCAAACCAACTTACCGCACAGTTGAAAAGCGCATTGAAGTAAGGCCCGCCTCCAAGCGGTACGAATATGTGCCAGCCGTTTACAGGGATGTAGTTGATTCTATCCTGATTGTAGACCCAATCACTAAGATTACGGTGTTGCCAGTGAAACTGGTCAACGCCGTGGATTCAATCGTAACACGGCAAGAGTTTTCCCGATTTGAGTCAAGGCCAGGGGTTCAAAATTGCCCAGACCCCCGTGATTGTGAAGTGATTTGCTGGGTGACGCATCCTGAAGAAAAGAAACCAATCTCTGTAAAAAAAATTACACAATCCCCTGGGTATACACAAGAGCCTCAAAAGGGCAAATACCGGAAATTTACCCGCAGGGCATTGGTTTCTGCTGCTACCGTAAGGGAAACCGAAATCCCTGCCGAATACATTACATTCCAAAAAGAAGAACTCGTGAAAGACTGGACGGTTGATTCCACCGAAGTTGGTGCGGTGACCCAGGAAGAGGTGGTTTTTTTGCCGGAGGAGGAGGACAGAGAAGGAGGTGGCAAAAAGCCCCGGTATGTATGGGAACCAATCGATTGTGATCTCACCGAATTCAATGTGCTTCCAATTTTTTATGCTCTGAACAGTGCGGTGCTTACCTCAGAGTCGAAGCGGGTTATCAACGAAAAAATATTCGACCTGATGACCAAAAGGAAGAACATCCATGTCGAAATAAACGCGCACACTGACTCCCGCGCTTCTGACGATTTTAATGTGGAACTGTCGCAACGCCGTGCGCAATCCGTGGTAGATTACCTTGTTTCTAAAGGCATTCAATCAGAACGATTGATACCACATGGCTTTGGCGAGACAAAACTTGTGAACAAATGCGCCAACGGGGTCGAATGTTCCGAAGAAGAGCATGCCAAAAACCGTCGCACAGAGTTCCGTGTGCGGAGCAATTATTGATTTCAATCACTACGCCCATTTGCTATCAATTCATGAAGGATACTTCGTGTCGAGTTCGATGCTCTGCATGTAGAGTACTGTATTTTACTGCGTATAAACAGCAACTTTTATGAAAAGGATTCTTCCCTTCTGCTTTCTAGGACTGCATTTTTTGCCTGTATCGGCCCAACAAAACGAACCCAGGTTGGTGGTCCCCATTGGGCATACCAGGGGCATTACAGCTGTAGATGTTTCTCCCAGTGGGAATTTTATCCTGACAGGAAGCATAGACAATAAGGCCAAAATTTGGGATTGGTCAGGTCATGAGATACACACCTTGCTCGGCCACGATGGAGAAGTACTTGCCGTGGCTTTCTCGCCCAAAAACGCCGATGACAGCAATGGCGGAAAATACATCCTGACGGGAAGCGCTGATTACACGGCCATTCTGCGCGATGAGCGTGGTGAACCAATCAAAACCTTTGAACTACATACAGGCAAGGTCACATCGGTCGCTTTTTCGCCTGATGCCAAATACTGCCTCACTGGCAGTGAAGACAATACTGCCAGGCTCTGGAATTCCTCAACAGAAGAATCTCAAACCTACCAGCACCCGGACGCAGTGAATTCGGTGGCTTTTTCGCCGGATGGTAGTTTTGTCCTGACCGCTTGCAATGACAAAACTGCCACGCTTTGGAAACGCTCAGGCACCCGGCACCACACATTTTCTGGAGGGCATACAGCAGCCGTGCTCTGTGCCGTTTTTTCTCCCGGCGGCGATTCTATTCTTACAGGGGCAGCTGATAGCACCGCAATCCTTTGGAATTTGAAAGGTGAAAAGCTTCATACTTTTCAACATGCAAAGGAGATTCGAAGCGTAGCCTTCTCTCCAGACGGAAAAAAAATCTTGACAGCGAGCTCAGACGGTACACTTAAGGTTTGGGATCACTCTGGCAAGGACCCCCTGATTATCAAAGCGTATGTCCGTGGGCGCTTGGAAGGTTCTCCCGGTATGGCGCGGGGCGTGAAATTTTCGCCAGAAGGTAGATTTATCGTTTCGGCAACCGAGCGAGAACCAGCTGCCAAAATCCTGGAAGTAAGCAGCGGCAGCGTTTACCTGAGTTTGAAAGGCCATACCAGCGCGATTTCTACCTTGGCGCTTTCTCCCGACGGCCTCACTTTGCTGACCGGCCACGGTGACAACACTACCAAAATTTGGCGGGTGATGAGCCAAGAGGTACAATCCTTTAAATATGCAGGGAAACCAGTTTCCCTGGCCTTTTCACCCAAAACGGCTATTGATTCTGTGGGCGGACGGTTCATCCTGACCGGATCGGAGGATAAAGGTGCATGGTTGCAAGACCTGTCAGGTAGTGACATAAAATCTTTCAAACCCGCCAACAGGGCGGTTTTTTCACCAGATGGGATGTCCATCCTGACCGGACACATAGACGGTACTACCAAGGTCTGGAATCTCGCAACCAAGGAAGCGGTGACTTTGGCTCATGCTGAAAAAAAAGTAACAGCCCTGGCCTTTTCTCCTAATGGAAAATCGCTCGCGATTGGAAGCGATGACGGAGCGGTCATTTTCTGGGATTCTGCAGGCGCAAGCCCAGTGCTTTTCCCCAAATCAACGAACTCGGCAATCACCGCGCTTGCTTTTGCGCCTGATGGGAAATCCATCGTTTGCGGTGCTGAAAGCGGCTTGACAGAAATTAGAACGCTGACAGGCGAATTAAAAAAAGGATACCCCAGTCGCTTCGCCAATAGCAACAACGTCAGTTCAATTGCTTTTTCCCCAAAAAACGCTGCGGACAAAAATGGGGGAAGGTTTGTGTTGAAAGCAACAGGGAATGATGCCGAAATCTGGGAGGTTGAGAGCAATCAGGTCATTACTTTTTCTGGCCACACTTCGGATCTGAATGCTGTGGCGTTTTCACCCGAAGGTGAGAACGTTTTGACTGGTAGCAAAGACGGCACGGTAAAAATATGGAACGTCGCAACTAGAAAAGAAATCGCTACACTGATCGCAATTGATTCTAATGATTGGGTAGTGCTTCATCCATCGGGCTTGTTTGATGCCTCCCCTGGCGCGATGCGCCAGATTTATTATCTGTTCGGCAATGAGCTATTGGAATTCAAACAACTCAAAACCCGTTTCTACGAACCCTATCTGTTTCAAAAAATACTGGGCATAAAACCAGGGGGAGTGCGCCCCGTAGATGAGCTAAGCGCAGTCAAACTTTATCCAGAGGTCTGCGACTGGTCTATCAAAAACGACAGCTTGCATGTGACGCTCACCCCGCGCAGTGGAGGGATCGGCAAAGTGGCGCTGTTGCTTGACCAGACAGAATTGCTGGCCGATGCGAACCCTGCGCGCAAGCCAAGTTTTGTCGTGGATATCAAGCCATTTGCGGGACATTACTCCGTCCAAAAACCCAACCAATTCAATTTAGTGCTATACAATCAGGGTGGTGATCTTCCAAGCAAGCCCTTTCCGCTTGACCCGCTTACTGCTGCTTCGAATGACTATGGCGTCACGGCCAAGGATCCCACGGCTCCTCCTGCCACGCAAAGGAAATCGCTCAACAACCAATCTGACAAGGGGCTGGAAAACATCCACTTCTATGCACTAATAGTCGGCACTTCCAAATATGCGGATGTAAAACTCAACCTGAAATACCCCGAAAAAGATGCCGCTATGTTTGAAGATGCCCTGAAAAAAGCAGGAGGGGAATTGTTCAAAGAAAGAATGGTTACCAAGCTCCTAAGCACAGCCGATACAACCCTAAAACGTTGGCCACGCAAAAAAGAAATCCGCGAGGCGATCCATGAAATCGCAGCCCACGCTGGCCCCGACGATATCCTGCTCATCTATTTCTCTGGCCACGGACTTACTTACAAAGCCCCCAACAGCGAAGAAAGCCAGTTCTACTACCTCACCACCGATGTCAGCAGCAACGATTTGAGTGAAGCGGCGATGCTAAACTCCAAAGGCATCTCGCAAGACTCACTCATGGATTGGGTGCGCAAAGTGAAGACCCGCAAGCGCATCCTGATCTACGATGCTTGCAACTCGGGCAGTGTGGTAGAAAAAATGGGAGGAGCCAAAGACCTGACCAGCGACCAGCGAAAAGCACTGGAGCGCATCAATGAACGCAGCGGGATGTTCGTCCTGACGGGCAGTGCTGCCGACAAATCCAGTTACGAAGCCAATACATTTGGCCATGGCCTGCTCACCTACAGCCTGCTCAATGGCATGATCCAGGTGGCCGCTGAAAACGGCGGCGATGTGGAGCTGGGTGCTTTGTTTGATTTTGTGGCGGACAATGTGTCGGAGTTGGCCAAAAAAATAGACCGGGAGCAAAGACCAGAAGTAATTCAGGCGGAGAGCTATCCGATTGGGCAGATCAATGAGAACACTGGCATAAAGCCACCCAATGAGCTGGACATTTTTGTGCGCACCAGTCTGAACGTCAGCAAGGCAGGGGTGGATTTCTTCAAAATTTCAGATGTCGTCAACGACGAGCTTGATAAAAGTGCCGGCGAAAAAAATCCATCACTGGTCTTCTGGGGGGATGTTTCTTCTTATTCAGGCAAGTACTACTTGATCGGTGGGGAGTACCAAGAAGAAGCGGAAAAATTTTCAGGCACCGCAAATCTTTACCAACAAGGGATAACCAAGATCACATCTTTTCCTATTTCCTTCAAAAAGGGCAAGGAAAAGGAATGGGCAAAAGCGTTGGTGCTTGAGGTGCGGGAATATTTGATGAAGAACAAATGAACGCATGCGCTTACATTTTCAAAAAATATTATCTGCCATGAGAATCACTGTATTGCTCTGTCTCACTGTGCTCACAGCGCAGGCACAAAAACCCGAACTCGTACTCCCGGCGATACATTCCACTCCCATCATGGATGTCTGCTTTTCGGCTGACAACCATTTCATGGCTTCCTGTGCTGGAAATGAGATAAAACTCTGGGAACAAAAGACAGGCCGCTTGATCAAAACCATCCTGACCCACTTGCCCGTTGCGCAGATAGCCTTGTCAAAAGACGGGACCAAACTCGCACTTGCAACTTTTTGCGGGGCGTCTGAATTTCAGCAGGATGACGGTGTAGTCCCTAATATTAATACCGAAGTACAAGTCTGGGACATGGTTTCAGGCAAAATGCTGCGCACACTGAAAGCGTTGGGCAAGCCGATCCGCATTCATGGGGTGGAAATTTCTGAGAATGGGCAATTTGTCCTTGCACACTTTAACGCAAAAATCACTTGCTGGGACGCATTGTCGGGCGCAGAAAAATTTCAGTTGGAGATGTCCGGCAGACCACGCCTGCGTTTTTCCCCCGATGGTTCGCACTTTTTGCTTGATTCGCAAGACAAGGCGTTGTTTTGGGTGGTCACCGAAACGGGTGCAAAAGAAACGATTCTCGAAGACGTGTGCCTGGGATTCACCTGTAATGGCGATTTTGTGCAGGTGCTGACTAAAAGCGGCACTCTCAAACGTTGGAATTGGCGTAACAAAACGTTTTCGCCCGATTTGAAGATAGCATTCGAGGAGTTTTATGATGAGTCATTCAATCAGGACTTCCGTTTCTCAAATAATGGAGAACAGTTGGGCGCACTCTATCAGCATGATGGACAATTGTTTTACAATAAGGTGAATACCCAAACGGGTGAAGTATTGGCAAAACAAAAATGGCCTAATGATGGTCTCAACTGGTTTTTCATTAGCCCTGACCTGCAAAACCGTTTTGAGGTGCCTATCGTGGACGTAGCCGACGTGCGAGCAGGGATGACTGCTTATTCACTTGTAACAGGGCAATTTGCCTACTCTTTTGGCTTAAAAATGCTGGAGGCAACCACTAACGCCAACATGTTCCCCCCCGATTTTCGGGTTTACAACGAGGGGAAAATGATTCTTGTCAAGCGCGACAGCTCCCAGCTTCCAATGCCCAACGCACTGTTCCTGCCGGAGCGCGGCGAGATTATATGCGGGGTGGAAATGGATTCTGTAAGTCGTTTTGCAGAAAATGGAACACTCAAAGAAGACAAACGCTGGCGCTTAGTGTGCAAAGACCGTATCTCCTATGAACTCAGCGATGTGAAAACTGGCCAACTAGTCGCCACCCTACTCCTGGCGGATACTTGGGCGGGCTATACCGAAACTGACTATAAAACTTCCATCAGCCGCATCTGGGCAGTCACCACCCCTTCCGGGCTTTTTGATGCATCGCCGGAGATGATGGAAAACTTGCACTATTCGCTGGGCATGGAGGTGATCGAACTCGGTCAGTTGAAATCACGCTACTACGAACCCTACCTCCTGCAAAAAATCATGGGCATCATGCCGGGTGGCCTGCGCCCCGTGGATGAACTCAACAATGTGCCGCTCTACCCCGAAGTCTTGGAGGCCAGCATAAAGGACGATTTGTTGAAAGTCCGCCTCAAGCCCCGAAGCGGCGGCATCGGCAAGGTGGCCCTCGAGCTCGACGGCTCGGAGCTGGTGCCGGACGCTAACCCTGCGCGACAGGCCGATTTCCAGCTAGACCTAAAACCCTATCTCGGATATTTCTCTCCAACCAAGCCCAATCACCTGAGTCTCAAGCTATACAACGAAAAGGGCTGGCTTGAGAGCCAGTCATACAAGCTCGAACACACCTACGACGGCGTGTCGCCCAAAGACGGCGGTGATACAGCCCCGGCCCGTCGCGGGCTTAACACCCAGAGCGACGCTATTCTGGAGAAAATACATTTCTACGCCCTGGTGGTGGGTACCTCCAAGTATCGCGACGAAAAACTCAACCTGAAATACCCAGAAAAGGATGCCGCCATCTTTGCTGATGCGCTCCGAAAATCGGCTGGCAAACTTTTCAAGGAACGGGTATCGGTCAAATTGCTCAGCACAGCATCTGAACCCTGGCCACGCAAGGCGGAGATCCGCAAGGCGCTCCAGGAATTTGGCGCCAAGGCAGGCCCGGACGACATCTTGCTGGTGTATTTTTCAGGCCACGGGATCACCTACCCGCCAGTAAGTGAGGCCGGCCAATTTTACTACCTGACCACCGACATCCAGGGCGACAACCTGCAAGATGAGGCGATCCTCAAGACGCAAGCCGTAGCACAAGACTCCCTGATGGAATGGGTGCGGCAGGTGAAAGCACGCAAGCGCATTCTGATCTATGATGCCTGCAACTCGGGAAGCGTAGTATCCCATTTTGAAGCGGGCGCCAAAGATTTGAACACCGATCAGCGCCGGGCACTTGAACGCATGAAAGACCGCACTGGGATGTACGTGCTTGCGGGCAGCGCTGCCGACAAGTCAAGCTACGAGGCCAGCAATTACGGCCATGGCCTGCTCACTTACAGCCTCATCAACGGGATGCTTTCTGTTGCTGCTAAAAGGAACAACCTGGTCGAACTGGGCGATCTTTTCGCTTTTGTGGAAGACGATGTAGAACGACTTGCCAAAAACATCAACCGGGAACAAAGGCCCGAAGTAATCAAAGCGGAGAGTTATGCGATCGGGATTATAGACAGGAACACAGACATTAAAATGCCCACGGAACTCCCGGTTTTTGTTCGGGTGACGATGATTGATGGCAAAAAAAACAAGGACTTAATCGGGCTCTCTAAAGCCCTCAACTCGGAACTCGAACGAATTTCCTCCGAGAAGACACCTGCGATGGTATTCTGGGACGTAGAGTCCTACGCGGGCAAATATTATTACCTCGGCGGGCAGTACCAATCTGAAGAGGGTAAGGTAACCGGCAACGCCTCCCTTTACTTGAACGATACCGAACTGAAGCGGTTCCCGTTCAGCGGTACAGCCAATTCGCTGAGCCAGTTGGCCAAGGACTTGATTTTTGAAGTTCAATCTCATTTGCTGAAAATAAATGATAAATGACACGCCCCGCCTTAGATTTGGCTTTGGCGGGAAAGATGACAATTGACGACCAATCACAACTCACATTCACTCACTTTCAAATTTTTTACAAAATGAAAAAGACGTTCCCAATCACGCTCACGCTGGCAATTGGCCTTTTCTTTTACCTGCCAAGCGTTTCGGCGCAACAATGTCTGGGCTGTACGAAAGCCAAGCCCACAGAAGTGCACACTTCGACAAAAAATTCCCTGACAATTTCAGGTCCTCCTGATGGCAAAGGCAAGCCGGTAGAGTACCAGGTTTTTACCCAATCAAAAGACGGTAACTGGAAGTTTGAAACTGCCGGAGTCGTTGACAAACCGGGCGCAACCCAAACGCATTCGTACTATCGCCCAGTGCAGCTGATGGTACTGATTTTTTGTGAAACGCCTTTTGGTAGCATCGTAGCATTCTCGGGTGTCAAGGTGGCGGCACCTCCGAGCAAGGAGTAAAAAGGCATGGGTCATCCGGGAACCCATAAATTAAACCGCAAAATGTAAAACAGGAGAACCGCAAAATATAAAACCGTGATATTTGATGGTGAAGCAGGTCAAAAATCTTGACTGATTCGAGTCTTGATAAATCCTGATTTTGCGGTTTTATATTTTCCGGTTCTCCTGTTTTACATTTTGCGGTTTTTTATTCCCAAAAATTCAGGATGCCCCAAGTTGATACTCAATTCCCTCCCTTCAGATTGAATGACACACCAACATAATAACCCAATGCGTACACGGATGTAGTAGGGGCCAGGTTTGCGTCAGAGATATAGATGTCGCCGACTTGGTATCCTTGAGCAAGGCGTTCCACTTTGCCGCCCATGATACCAGCGTTCAGCACGATACGTTCGCCCTTGCCAAAAATCAGGCTGGGGCCGAGAAAGAAAGAGATGGATTGCAGATTCTCGCCGCCGCCGCCGAGTGGGAAGCCTACTCCAAAAGAACCAGCGAGGGACATTGCCCGGGGACTTGGGGTGTAAAAATGCACGAAGGAGGTTATCACGGGCACAAAAGCATCCTTATTGCCGGACTGCAGTGTACTGTCGCGCACAAAAAATGCTTGGGGACGGCTGAAGAACTGCCCAAAATTGAGGCCCACACTAGCACTGACGCGCATCCCTCCAAACACATTTACAGAGACTGGCGCCAAATCGAGGGTTTTCATACCCCTTCGTTGTAGCGAGTCAATTGGCTCCAGTTTCAGTTTCATGCTGAGTTTTTCACCGGTAGCAGTGTGGCGGTAGGTTTTGGAAAAACTGTTGGTGTTCAGTTCGATGTAGGTTGTGCGGAGTTCGGACAATGTTTTGGGGTCAAGGGTTACGATGTCGGGTATTTTTTCCTCCAGCATGGCAGCATTTTCTTGGTGGCTCAAGGTTTTGTTTTTTGCAGCCACCACGAATGCATCCGCAGCGCTTCGAAACTCGTTCAGGTTGCTTTCCGGAAAATCAAACTCGCGAAACTCAGTCATCAAAAGATCGCAAGAGACGGTATTAGAAGCATAACGGTCGGTCTTTTTGCGGTATTCCTGAATGGTTTTGGGAAGTTCGGTCTGCGCGTCCGCAATTTTAAGCAATTGGTCGAGGTCAATCTTGTTTGGGTCTTTTTCCGCAAAAATCCGCTCCATGTATTCGCCCGACATGCGTTTTATCTGCACGGGTTCGAGACGTGAGTTGTACCGGATGCTATTCACTTCTTCTACTGCGAATGCCTGCAAGCGTTGGACGGCTAATTTTTGTTGTACCTGATCTTGCAAGGTTTTCAGTTCGCCGTCCAGTTTAAGGACCTGGTCTTTAGCCGTACCAAAATCGGCTTCCAGTTTTTTTAGGCGGGCTACCTTTGCTTGGCGCACGCTCTCTTCCTTAGTGGTAGAAAAACCGCTGCCTTCTTTCAGATCGTTACCGCTGAGCGAAGGAAAGAATTTGAAAGCCCCCATCATCTGCTCGCTGCCTTTGAAGAGAAAACTAAGGGGCATGGAACTGGATCCCCCAATTTGACTAAGCAGGTTGGAGGGATTGCTGCTTGCCACAGGGATTTCTTCTTTTTCCACCTCTACGGAGACATCATAAAGGTAATTATTGTAGTTTTCGACATGGAGCAATACGGTACTTCCTTTTCGCACGCTGGGTTTATCGGTGGTTTTGCCATTCTGGACATAGGAAACCGAATCCCGGAAAACATTGTAGTGGATGTGCAAATCTTGAGCAGAAAGTATCCTGACAATAAAAAGCACAAAAAGAGAGCAGAAGGTTTGGCGATTCATACGATTTTTTTAGCGGTGAAAATACGCGTTTTGTTTTGAGATTGCACCCGATCAGTGCAGTTTTTATACCTTTCGGGCAATTGTCAATGACAGAGATCAATGTTTAGAAAACTATTTTATCCACATAGTCTGATCGTCACCTGTATGGTGTTCATTCTGATTTGGTTTTTGGATGCCATTCGGATCAACCTGCATTTTCTTAACCCTTTCAATGAAACGATACGAGATTACGAGATAACAGATATTGTGTATTCGAGGCTGCGCAGCAAAAAAGTCAATTTAGACAACCGAATTGTACTGGTAAATTCGGGTTCACCTCCGAGTCGCGACACGCTCCGCATGATGGTAGACCGCATTGTGGATGCCGGAGCAAAAGTGATTTCATTGGATATCACATTTGAAGAGCAAAAGGATTTTCATACGGATTCACTGCTGCGTGAAAGCCTGTTGCAAATGGAAAACATCGTGCTGGCCAATAAGGTCGCCGATTTAGAAGAAGATGGGAGAACATTTAGATCTCAGGTAGGGTGTGATACATTTTTTTCCAATTACATCAATACAGGTTACATCAATTTTGTTGACCAGGATTCCAGCACAATCCGCTATATCAGCCCGCGTGAAATGACTGTTGAAGAAGAGTGTCTGTCGTTCGCTGCACGCACTGTTTTAATGTATGATCCTATAGCTGCTGAAAGGCTGTTCAATCGCAAAAATGCTGTAGAGGAAATCTTTTATACTGGAGATGAAAATCAATTTGTACAGCTTAAAACCAAAGATATATTCGACAGCAATCAAGACCTCCGTTCAATATTAAACGGTAAAATCGTGCTTATTGGTTTTATTCCCATTGATCAAAATAACCGACCGATTGAAGACAAACATTATACACCGATTAACATACGATATACCGGGCACAATACACCTGATATGTACGGCATTGTAATCCATGCAAATATCATTCGTATGATGCTGGACAATACCTATGTCCATGAACTTTCTTTTTGGATTAACCTGCTGTTGACACTTGTGTTCTGCTATTTTAATATACATTTGTTCTATCAAATTTTTCGTCGCGTGAGTATCCCTTTTCAATTTATAACACGCTTCCTACAGTTAGGCGAAATAATCCTTCTCTTTTTTATTGTTGCTTTGCTATTCCATTATTATCGAATAAAAATGGATGTAGCTTATTGGATTACAGCATTGCTACTGACTTTCGATGCTGTAAAGTTTTATGACAATGGCGTCCGCAAGCGTATAACCATACTCAGCAGGATACCATATGAGATTCCAGCACCTCCCAAGCGTCCAAAAAAAGTTGAAAGGCCTATTGAAGTGCCCAAAGAAGAGCCGCCAGTTGCCGACACGGAACCTGCCAAACAAGGCAGTTCAAAAGTAAAAGCATAAAACACAACTTCACATACACACAAACAGAATTATGAGAACAATTACCCTTGCGATTTGCTGCCTTTTCTTTCAATTTGACATGGTATCTCAGGCGCAAATCACCGTGCTAAGCGGTCAAATTTTGTACTATCCGCAAGCAGGATCAAACCCTGTCTTGAAAAACCCGGGAACGCAATTTGAATTGAAAGGCAGATTGCGCTGCAAAGGCTCAGAATCGGCAAAAATGGTGTACAATGGCCACTATTTTTGGGTTAAAGGAAGCAAAATGCGGAATGTTCAGGATGTAATAAATGCCGCAGTCAAATCGAATGAGATGAGTTTTTCAGGTCGCTTTTTTAATTTCTTGACCGAAAGTGTAAAGGAGGGAGATAGCCCTGAAAATGTAAAAAAACACCACCGAAAATACATGAACAAATCAAGTGGTGGGATTAAAGGCCATGTAGTAAAAGAATATGCAATAACCCCGTTGCTCCTCACTTCCGGCAAACTTCCTTCAGCCAATGTAACTTTCAAATGGCGAAACATTGCTGGCGAGGGGCCATATACCTTCAATCTCCTTGCCGCAAATGGCAAACAGGTGGCTCAAGTGTTTGTTCGGGACACCCTCGTGACGATGGATCTTGACCAACTTTCCATGGATATTTTTGCAGAATACGAGTGGATGGTCACTCGAGGCGAAGGAATAAAGTCGGCCTCTGTTTCAATTGAGGTTTGCCCCGACAAAGCAAAAGAAGTACAAACAGAGATTTCAAAAGAGGAAACCTACCAGAAAGCCGACCCAATCGTGCAGCAACTAATGCTTGCATACAGTTTGGAGGAAGAGCGGTGCTTTTACGCCGCAAACAATACCTACCTACATGCGCTCGCTTTAGATCCTGACAATGTCCTCCTGCGTAAAATGTATGCGACATTCCTGGCGCGTATGGATATGTTGCCCGAAGCGACTGCGTATATTCCTCGCTGATTATCAGGCTCATAGTGTAAGAGCATGATCCACTTTCTATTGTCAAAATACTATGAAACCCACCATTCTTATATTGCCAATACTTGTGCTTATTTCATTTCAAGCACAGGGGCAAGCCTTTGCATTCGCACCAAGCCGTGACGCAAACGAGGCCACAGAATATGTACGCGGTTACAAACTCGCGGTTGCACAAAAAGTATTCGATGCCCTTGTCCGTGCACGCGGAGACATCAGTATGCAAAAGCCCACACTGGTATTGAACAAAAAAGAAGGGCGCATCGCCTGCTTTAATCCTGATTTGCTACAGGTTATCCTGGATGAAAAAGCCTATGACCTGTGTACCACTTTTGGGAAGGACTCGCTCAATGCGCTCGCTTCCATTTTGGCCCATGAACTCATCCATTACTATGAGAAACACGATTGGAGCCGAAACTTTGTCCGCCAAAACGAAAACCTCGAAACCTCGCGAAATCTGGAAAACCTCGACGAAGGGAAAAAACAGGAAACTCAGGCCGATTATATCGGAGGCTTTTTGGCTTTTTCAGTCGGCTATAATACCTACGGCATTATGCCGGAATTCCTGAAAAAAGCGTACAAAGCCTACGACCTGTCTGATGATTTGCCCGGATACCCGAGCTTGACCGACCGGCTGAGCATGGTGGAAGCTGCGATGGACATCTTGCAGGAATTGCAGATTGTGTTCGAGACGGCCAACTTGCTCACTATCCTCGGCAACTATGCCGATGCTGCCACATACCATGGCAAAATCTTGAAAACCTACCAAAGCCGGGAAATCTACAACAACGCAGGGGTGAACGCCGCGCTTGCTGGCCTTGCACTTTTCGACCCAAATGAGATGCCTTTTGTGCTGCCCTTGGAATTGGACCCCAAATCGAGGCTGGTTTCGCTCAAAAACAACGATTCGGAAAAAGCCGCCCGCCGGAACACCCTCCTGCGCCTTGCTTTGGAACATTTCGAACGGGCTGTGCAGCTCGATGAAAACTATCCTCCCGCCTACCTCAACAAAGCCTGCGCACTTGCGCTGTTGGGTGAATTGGAAGATGCCGACTACTGCATCAGAAAAGGGAAAAAGAAATCCTCCAGCCCTCAAATCGCTTCCGACTTTATCGTACTGGAAGGCGTAATCGCCGCCCTTCAAAAGGACAGCTTGGGCGCACTGAAAAGTTGGGAGCAAGCACAAAAACAAGGAAATGCCTGGGCAAAGGTCAACATAGCAACCCTGCAAAATGCCTCCCGCCATGCAGTCAATGCCGTTATCCCTGCCAAAGGTTTGGAAGAAATAGAGCAATATCAATTGGGTGATTTTCTCCAAAAGCCACAACCTGACCGGACAGTAGAAGTTGAGCCAAAAATATTTTGCGGCTTCAGCCAAAGCCAACTGAAGCAGTCGCGTTTGCTCATACACTATGCCAATAAAGGAAAAGACTATGTGCTTGTGCAAGAGACAAAGCCCAATTATACCGGACTCACGCTTCGAGGTATTGGATTGGGCACTGGACAGGATAAGGTTCTAGAGGCTTATGGGAAGGCCCCGAGGCATATAGCTATACTGGGTGGCAGCGTATGGGTTTATCCTGAAACCAATATTTTTTTCCGATTCTCCCCACAATTAAAAGTGGAAAGTTGGGGCGTATATCGGAAAAGTTCGCTCTGATTATTTTCACCGCATAAGCATAATTATCAAGTCATTATGAAAAAACAACTAAGCTTTTCTGTCATTTTAGCAATGGCATTGTCGCTTCAGGCGCAAGAAGCAAATCCAGTCGTGATAGTCAATGCCACTGGAAAAGTTGCGCTTATCCCCCAGAACGAAACTACTGCTATGGGGATAGCATCCGGGGCAGTGGCCAAAAATACTGGGCAACTCAATCTTGCCAAAGGCGCCAAAGCGGTCGTGTACTGCAATGGGCAGTTTATAAACGTAAAAGGCAATCAGACTGTCGCGTTATCCAGTATTTGTGGCAACGCCCCAGCCAGGCGAGGTTTGAATTTTGATCGTAATTTTGGCGATTTGCTATTGGGTTCCATAGAAATGATCGCAGCTGCCAAAAGCCGCGGTGATGGCTGGGCCAACGCAGTTCCTGACCCGAAAAAGAGCGGCGACGGTTGGGGAACGGCGGTACCAGATCCAAAGAAGAGCGGCGACGGTTGGGGAACGGCTGTCCCAGATCCAAAGAAAAGTGGCGACGGTTGGGGAACGGCTGTCCCAGACCCAAAGAAAAGTGGCGACGGCTGGGGAGGCAACGGCAATACCATTGCATCCATTATGCCATTTGGCAAAATAAAGGCAACTGGTTTCACTTTTAGATGGTCAAAACCTGCTGGCAACCAAGCTTATCGAGTTGTGATAACGGATATTAACAACAAGACCATTCATAGCGTGGAAGTGCGTGATACTTTTGCACAAATTGACTTGCGCAAGTTGAACCTGAGCGTTGGCGGCAAATATCGTTGGAAAGTGAGTACCAATGGAAATGAACCCATTACGTCAACTGAATTGGAATTTGGTATCGGTACGGAACTAGAACGCAAGGCTGCTTTGAGCAATGCTATGTCTTCCGGCTTGTTTAAATCAAGTAATGCGGCTGTTTTGCGGGGATTGACAGAAGCAATTGCACTGGAAAATGACCAGTGGTTTTATGATGCCCATCAAATTTATATAAAATTGCAAAAGCATCACGACAATATGGCAAACTATATGCACTCAGCCTTTTGGATGCGTTACGGATTTGGTGTTTTGGCGAAAAAGGCTGTATCCGGTTAGAGCAAGTTGTATGATAACAAGAGGCTGTCTCACTTGTGAGACAGCCTCTTGTTATTTTTGGCCAGGAAAATATTCTTTGATCAATTTCGAATATTGAGGCATACTGTGAAGTGAATCAAACCCCGCCTCATTTTTCAATCGCTCGTAATCTTTATATCCTTTTTGAAAAGCTGTTTTTAGATAACCCAAAGATTGTTCTGAATCTTTTTGGCAGGCAATGGCTAATTGATAATACCCTTCTGGGTCTTCAGGTTTTAATCTCGAATAGTCTTTATACCATTTAGTTGCTTGCTCTGTATCCTTTGTGTTCAAATACAGTTCGCCCATCGTAAAATAGGCCATCGAATATTGATTGTTCAATTCAATAGCTTGCAATAAATGGGATTTTGCAAGTTCTGTTTTCCCTTGCTTCAAATAGACTTCAGCTAAACTTTGAAATGCGTCCGGGTCATTTGGTCTGAGCGTTTTATACCGCTCCCACAATTGTTCAGCCTTCAAATATGCACGGTTTTGGTAGTGATAATAACCAAGATTATAAAATGCATCGGCATATTCCGGGTTGTAATCAATTGTTCTTTGAAACTGCACTGCTGCTTTATCATTCTCCTTTGTAATCAAATAAGTATATCCCAAATTAAAATTTGCGAGCGCAAATGTGCTGTCTAGCGCAATGGCTTTTTTTCCACATTTTTCACCCAATTCCGGCTGCCCCAAATCGTTGTAGCTGGCGCACAAATTGGTCCAGGGCAGTACCCACGTTGGAGAAAACCCCACTGCTTTATTGAAATACTCCACAGAACGCTCATATTGTTTAAACCTCCGGGCCAACAGTCCCAATTCATTGTAAGCATAAGCTGCTGTCGGGTCAAGGGCCAGCGTTTTTTCCTGAAACGGGATCGCGGCATTGAAGAGCATCGTATCGCCGCCTTTGCGCTCACCCTGCAAGCGGAGGTTTAAGCCCCTGAAATAGTACTCCCTCGCTTTTATTTGGGAGTACATAAAATTGTCTTTCCCAAGGAGTTCTGCGGCTTTTTCAAGGTAAATGGGGTATTGCTGGTAGCGGCTGTCATCGAGGCCCCAACGCATACGCATCTCTCGCGGGTCGGCTACAAGGTAATCGTTGATGGCTTTTTGGGCATCGTCTTGCATGGCGGCAGCAAGCGCATAGCGCATCATCTCAATCTGCGGTTGCATGGCCGCCCGGTCCTTGGCCTCCAGATATATGCTGTAGGCCGCGCCTGCTTCGGGAGTGAGCAGATGTCTCGCGCGCATCGCCACCTCAAATTGGAGCAACAACCGTGCTGAAATAGTGTCAAAAACAGCCACATTTTTGCTGGCGACACTAGCAGTCGGCTCACTTTTCGAGGGACTGTTTTTCTTGCGCAACGCAGCGATTTCGTCCGCGTTTACTTCTGCAATTACAGCGTTTTTGTTCCCAACAGTGGTGGGGGATTGAGGCAAATCAGGGCGCAACGCAATGGTTGCTCGTTGTACGCTATCGAACAAAAAGCCTTCGATTTCTCGGAGCGTCACCTGTCGGTCTTCATTTTTATCGGCAAGACCCCGCAAGCCATCCAGCAAATAATAGGAAAAAACGCTGTGGCCTCCGCCCCAAACTTCACTTTCTTGCGAAAACTGGCCGGGTTCGCAAGACATGATCTTTACTTCCTTGGCGAATTGGTTTGACAGGGCTATGGCGGTCACTTTCGCCCCATTGTTTTCGCTTCCGGCCAGATTGCCGGAATGACAAGCATCTGCGATCAGAATCACTTCTACGTGTTTCTGTTCCGAAAGTTTTTTCACCACCCTTTCCAGTTGGAATACAGCAATCGCGCCACTGCCCATGTAAGTGGTTTTTTGTGCATCATAAGCAAGAAGATAACCCATGTCGGTGCTTTCTGTCTCTACATCACCATGTCCTGAAAAATAAATGATGGCCCGGTCTCCTTCCTGGCTATTGGCTACCAACCAATTGAATGAAAGCCCGATCAAGCCCGCAGTAGCGTTTTCGTTTGTTAAAAGCTTGATGTTTTCCTCAGGGAGGCTCCCACCGGCTGGCGACAGGAGGTATTTGGCAAATGCTTCTGCATCCTTGTGGGCAAAGCGCAGCGGAGAAATATTGGCATAAGCCGAAATGCCGATGATAACAGCCCGAGTGCTGGGTTTTGTCAACATCGGTTCTATCTGTGCAAATGTTTTGGCACAACAAATCAAGCAGATGAAAAATGTAAAGATGCTCGAAATCTTTGTTCCGAATAATGAGCCTAAGCAAGTGGACATATTGATCATCTTTTTTGTGTTTCAAAATTTGAAACCGGGGCGTGAGTTGATTCTAGAAGAAAAATCTGCTGCGAAAGTCGTTGCTTTGCCCAACATATTCTGTAACTGGGTACAATTGATGTCCCAATATTTACATAGCCATGAAAAAACAATACCTGTTTTTGCTTGCCCTTTCAGTTGCTTGGTTAACGGCAACAATTGCTCAAACTAATTTTCCGCTTGTTCAAAATGAAGCTGGATCGGGTTCCCAAAGCAGCCCTGCCGACCGAGCAAAGAAGCTCCAAAAGGCACGCGAAATTTATGACAAATTGGTGCAAGCTCGGGGCGATTCACGCTATCCAGTGCCCATACTCACCCTCGAACCTACCGAACAAAATGGCGCCATCATGTACTACAGCGTACCCGAAATCATGCTCGAAGAAAAGGCCTTCGATGTATGTGCCAGTTTTAAAGAAGATATGGACGCAGCATTGGCAATAGTCTTGGGGCACGAACTGACGCATTATTACGAGAAACACGGCTGGCGACGCGGGTTTGTGGCAGATTACAAAGACCTGAATATCAAAATGAAACTCGACAGCCTTCAGGAAAAAGTAGGCTACGAGACGCAGGCGGATTACATAGGTGGGTTCTTGGCCTACACTGCTGGTTATGGCATTTTTGACAAGGGGCCTTTGCTGATACAAGCTATATATGATGCTTACAATTTGAAGGATGAACGCATGCCGTACTATCCTCCATTGAAGGACCGAAAAACCTTGAGCGAACACACTGCCAAAAGAGTTGAAGCGCTCATTGAGGTGTTCGAAATGGCAAATTTTCTTGCCATTGTTGACCTTTATCCCGAAGCAAGACAATACTACGAGTATGTTTTAAAGGAGTACCAAAGCCGGGAAATCTACAACAACCTCGGCGTGCTTGGTGTATTGGAAGCCCGGAAATATTTTAGCGAAGATGAGTTCAAATATCACTTGCCTGTTGAGCTTGACCTCGAATCTTCCAGTTCGGCACGTGGGCCTGAAGAACAAGCTGCTCGCCAAAAATTGTTGGCGGAGGCACTTCGCCACTTCGACGCTGCTATCAGTCTTGACCCAAACTATGCTCCTGCCTACCTGAATAAAGCTTGCGCTTACGCACTCTTGGGCGATGTGCCACGTGCCCAGTTTTATGCTGAAATAGAGGCAATACAATGTGCGCAAAAACACGGCCAACCCAAAACCGCCAGCGACGCAAAGGTGTTGCTCGGAATTTTGGCGGCCATACGGGGAGAAAACGGGCAGGCTAAAAAATTATGGGAAGCGGAAAAAGCCAACAAGAACGCGCTTGCAGCCACAAACTTAAAAATCCTGCTCGGCCAAGCACCTGACAAGCCAAAACCTACACTCGACAGAGAGGAGCGGATTGAAGAGATAGCTTTGGATGAATACAAAGACAATCCAAATTCAATAGACTCGCTGGAGATTAAAATAGGGGCTGGAGTTACCTTTTATCAAGATATGATGCCCGGAACGAGCTCAAAGATTTTCATGAGCGCAAAAAACGGCCCAAGGCCCGCCATTTTTTTTCAGGCTACCACGCCCAAATACGAGGGAGAGAGTGCCCGGAAAATCGCTATTGGCAAAGACCGCGCAGCCATTGTCGAAGCCTATGGTGCACCACAAAGGACGGTGGAAACGCCCCGGGGGGAAATCTTGCGGTATGAAAAAATAATTTTCATCCTGGGGCCAGATGGGAAATTGGAGCGTTGGGTGAATTATTTAAAGGCTTAGGAACCAGATTATTCCAGACTTTCCAAGTTTTTAAAACTTGGAAAGTCT
>CAZPTQ010000076.1:7713-23483 GCA_964589365.1 uncultured Saprospiraceae bacterium | reverse complement strand
AATAAAATTTGGAATTTCACCTTCTTACTTCCTGATTTTCATGCGTTTGCCCTGCCCCGCTCCCCCCCGTCCACGCTGCAAAAACTGCGGAAAGAAACTTTCCAAGCAAGGCGTTTTCTGTCCAGCTTGTGGACAACGTGATTTTGATGGGCGTATTCGGATGCGCGACCTCTTGGCTAAGTTTTTCTCTAATTTAACCCATCTCGACAACAAATTCGTGAAAATGTGCTGGCAACTTTTCGTGCCAGCCCGCGTAACACTCGAATATTTTCAGGGGAAAATCAAGCGCTATCCGCACCCGCTACAGTTCTTTTTCATCGTCATGTTTTTCTTTTTGTTGATGTTTAGCAAGCGCTTTGATGACGCTGGGTTCAATATGACGGACGGCAGCATACACATCGGGGGAAGCGATAGCTTAGAAATCAAAAATGGACAAAAACTGATTGCCGAAACGGGCCTGTTCGAATCGTTCCAACGCAGTGTGATTGCCCAGGAGCACCGCTCAGCCTTCGATTCGCTGCCAGCGGAATGGCGCAGCCCCGTAGTCCGTCAAGCCATTGACTCAGTGGTTCGGATCGTGGACGGGCCTTGGGAAGATGCCACCAGATATTTCTTGTCTCTTGCGGATACTGACACCCTGAATCCTACTGTTGGTATTGACACCGTTCCATTAACCTTCGGCGTTACGCAGGTTCGGATCGCTACCACTGATTTGGTGCATTTGCAGCCCGACTCTATTATCAAAAAATATAACTTGGACACCTGGACAGAGAAGATAACGGTACGACAGGGCATCAAATCACTCAAAGACCCAAAGGGCTTGATAAGGCAGTATGTAGGAAGCCTTGGTTGGTCATTATTGGTACTTATAGGGCTGATGGCTTTTGTTTTGCGGCTGCTCTATTGGCAGAGAGGCGGATACTATGTTGAGCATTTCATCTTTCTGATGCACCAGCAGTCGGGCGCGTTTCTATTAGTCACCTTTGCATATTTGGTGCACGATTATTTGTTCAATCTGCAATGGGGATGGCTCGTGGTTTTGGCCTGGATTGGTGTAACGTTGCTGGTGGCCATGAAGCGTTTTTATAGAGAAAAATGGGGTTGGACGATTGCCAAGTGGCTGTTGTACTGTGTGCTATATTTGTTTGCTTTGATGGTGCTGTTCATTGGGACTTTGCTGGTAGTGTTTGTGGTTTTTTGAATTTAAGTAATCAAGCATAATTAATATGAATATCCTCTTGGGCGACCGCGAATACTTCAAAGGAATCCCCCAAATCAAACACGAAGGCGCAAAATCCGACAACCCATTGGCTTTCCGATGGTACAATCCCGAACAAAAAGTCGGCAACAAAACTATGCGCGAACACATCAAATTCGCGGTGGCTTATTGGCACACACTGGGAGGTACGGGCGGCGATCCCTTTGGCCCGGGCACCAAACAATTCCGATGGTTGGAAGCAAAAAAGCCGCTTCAACAAGCCCGCGACAAAATGGATGCGGCATTTGAGTTTGCCACCAAAATCGGCATTGATTACTACTGTTTTCATGATTTTGACCTCGTGCAGGAAGGCGAAACGCTCCGTGAAAGTGAACGGCGGCTTGCAAAAATCACGGACTATGCGCTGGAAAAACAAAAGGCTTCAGGGTTGAAGGTTCTTTGGGGGACGGCCAATTTATTCAGTCACCCGCGGTATATGAACGGCGCTGCCACGAACCCTGATTTTCAAGTGGTTGCCTGGGCAGCTGCTCAGGTAAAAAATGCCCTGGACGCTACCATCAAACTTGGCGGCGAAAATTATGTGTTCTGGGGTGGTCGAGAAGGCTATATGAGCCTACTAAACACCAACATGAAACGGGAATTGGATCACCTCGCCCGATTCCTCCACATGGCCAAGGACTATGCCCGGAAATCGGGGTTCAAGGGTACGTTTTTGATTGAACCAAAGCCGATGGAGCCAATGAAACACCAGTACGATTTTGACGCGGCTACCTGCATCGGCTTTTTGCGGGAATATGGCTTGGAAAAGGATTTCAAACTCAATATCGAGGTGAATCACGCCACACTCGCGCAGCATACGTTCCAGCACGAACTTCAGGTATCGGCCAATGCCGGGATGCTCGGCTCCATAGACGCAAACCGGGGGGATTACCAAAATGGCTGGGACACAGATCAATTCCCCATCAATGTGTACGAACTTACAGAGGCAATGCTCGTTATTCTCCAAGCGGGCGGACTGGCGGGCGGCGGCATCAATTTCGATGCGAAAACCCGTCGAAACTCGACTGACTTAACAGATATTTTCTACGCGCACATCGGCGGGATGGATGCATTCGCAAGGTCGCTTTTGGCCGCACATGAGATTTTGGAAAATTCGGAATACCGCAAAATGCTCACAGAGCGCTATGCTACTTTTGATAGCGAGGAAGGTCGCGCTTTTGCATCAGGCAAGTTGAAAATCAAGGATTTGCGCAATATTGCGCTCCGCGACGGAGCGCCTAAACAACGGAGCGGTCGGCAGGAATTGTTTGAGAATTTGCTAAGCCGTTTTGCCTAACCACCTTTTTCGTCGAAAAATTTGCCCTTTGAGAAATTGCTCGGCACCAGGGTTTCAATCAAGCCCGTTTGAGCACTGCGCCAGATAAAACGGAGGATACCATCGGTGGGTTCGCGTCGATAGTAAATCATACCGACTTTGAAAGGATGATCTGCAGAACCGTGTTCGTTTTTCCCCCGAAGAATTATGTTGGCTACCGCGGAGACTAGATTTTTTTTGCTACCATCTTTTCCACGCAAAACGCTTATTTTCAGACCCTCGTAAGTGGCCTCTATTTTACCCTGGGCCAACCCGTTCCGGACCTGCACTTCCATGACAATTTTTTGGGATTTGCCGGAGTCCACGCGGAAATTGTTTTTATCCTCCACAAGCCGGTTTATAAAAGTCATGTCTATCTGACCCAGATGGGCTGCAATATCACATCGAAAGGTTTTGGACAGCAGCGGTATTTTGAGCGTTAAGTCGAGCAGTCCGGCGCCCATAAGTTCGGCCCGGGCGTATAAGCAGGCGGGCATTGTATCGCTCATTTTGAGGCTGTCGTTCGTTATATTGAGGACAACGCCATTGGTATTTTCGAATTCGAGTTGTCCTTCATTGTTGCCCAGGAGTTCCGTATAAAGGATATTCGAGTTGCGTATTAAAATGGTATCAATATTCACATAAGGCTTCAGGGTACGAAACAATTCATGGGGCATCCTTTTATGCCGGGAGAGCGGCAGGTTCTTGTTTTGATACACATCAATTCGGGCGCTTTCTACGATTACCGATTCCATGCTCAATTCATTTTTGTGCAGCGCCCTAAAGAGATCTAATTTATTAATCAGGATTTCCTGCATTTTGATCTTGAGTCGCGGTATGCGTAGTTTTAATCGTTGCATGAATTCCGCATCGGTTGTTTTTGGCCGGATGGTAATCCCTTCCAGTTTTGTCAATTCCTTTTGTCCATCAATGCTTGCTGACTTGATGCGATAACCATAGAGATCACCAGTTGGGTACAATTCGTAGTTGTGCAGGTTGAGCGAAATATGCTCGGCGTATAATGCCCGGCCCGTTGCTGTTGTGTCGTTGGCAACGATATTGATATTGGTCAAATCTAATCCAATACTATCGGCTAGTTGGAAACTGGTCTTACTGTTTAGCAAAGTACGGAAAGACATTTTCCCATTCGAAGCCGTCAATGAGCCAATGTGTATGCTTTTGGAGAAGGGGGCAATAAGTAGCGGGAGGCGGTCGAGCATCCCTTTTACGAGGGAATCATTTTTTGAAGATTTTGCCAGTGCAGTGTCACTGACGGATAACAGGTTTAGTTGAGGGTCACGGATCAATATCTTATCCAGAGAGATGTCTTTGGTTCTCCAGTATTGCAACAGGTGGAGGTTTTTAATGCGCAGGCGGCTAATTTGGAGATCAATTTTCAGGGGTGTTTCATCAGGGTTTACCAAGTGAATCGAATCCCAGCGTATCGAATCGGTGCTCAACTGTATTTTATCGGCTTCTGCTGATCCTGTGAATATATTGACATGAAGCCTTTCTATCTTCAATGCGTACATCTGCTGGCTGGAATGCGCAACCGCATCCTCCAATTTATCTTTTAACAATGGGTCTAGCCAGAATTTGGCAAAGACCCATCCAGCAAGGAATATCAGCGCAAGTACAACGAAAAGCGCAATCAACCAGCTGCGAACAGTTTTGGACATGGAGAAACATTGAACACAATGAACGCCCGTGCAGCGGCACGGGCGTTAGAGAACAAAGTGCTTCTTAATAAAGTTGTGCCAATGGCTTCTTCCTTCGCCTGGGCAACCCGACTTGTGCCGCAACCACCGAATAAGTTTGCAGATGCTCATTCAAGGGCTTTTCACAAATCTGCCATGCAAAATCATGTGCTCTGCATAAATTGTCACAAGATAAACCCCTGTTGGAAGCGCTGTTATATCCAGTCGCCAAATAGGCCTTTGAAAAATTTGAGCAAATTTTTTTCTTTATAATTCTTCCAACCACGCTGCTGCCGGGTTCCCCTTGGGCCGCAACGCCACCGACTTTTCCCAGGCAGCTTTTGCTCCCGGCTTGTCGCCCTTTGCCAGGCAACATTTTCCAAGTCGGTTCCAGGCCACTACAATGCGCGGGAAAAGCCTGGTGTATGTTTCAAACAGTGCAATGCCTTCCTCCCATTTTTTGGCTTCTTCGAGTCGTTCGCCCACGCCAAGGAGCTGCATGTCGTTGTCAAAATCAAAGCCAGCGGTTTTCAGGATTTCATCGCTGTTTTGTGAAAAATAGGTCGCACCGCGCTCTGTAATTGCTTTAAAAATCGCATCTGTCACAGGGTTGTTTCGATAGGGTTCTTCGCCCGCTTCGACCCCGAACTGCTTGCCCCAGAGGATGCCCAACAGTTGTAGCGCCACATTATCTGAAATGTAGTCGTTGGAATTTGAAGACACGATCACGCACAGATCGTCGGCAGGTGCCATGGTCATATTGGAATTGTACACGCCGTTGCCACCGTTGTGCCAGATGATTTTGTGACCATCCATTTGCTGTATTGTCCAGCCGTAACCGTAATGACTCAAACCTCGAGGCCCCTCCGCAACCTGCGGGGTAAACATCTTGTCTGTTGTCGTTTTGGGCAGTACCACGTTGTTTTTCAATGCTTTGTACCAAAAGTACATATCGTTGACGGTACTGAGTACGCCGCCATTGGCACGAAGGTGCCAGCCGGGGCCTTCGGGCAGCCAGGGGCGATCCATGGCAGTGCCCCAACGTTCTCCGTCGCGATATCCGGTGGCCAGTTGTTCCCTTTGAAAAGCGGGCAAAACATAACCTGTGTGTTTCATTCCCGCAGGCAGCCAGAGGTTTTCGCGGAGGAATTTCTCATAGCCCATGCTACTGGTTTTTTCCACAATAATACCCAGCAGGCTATAGCCTACATTGGAATATTCGTATTGCTTTCCTGGTGGGCCAATCAAAGGTGCTGCGAATGCCATTTGGGCAAATTGAGCCGCATCCACGTTTTCATAATCATCGCCGATTGCACCTGGAAAACCCGCGGTATGAGTCAGCAATTGGTGGATTGTGATATTCGCTTTGTCCGTCGGCGCGTCTGTGAAATACTTGGAAATCGGGTCTTCCAAGCGGAGTTTGCCCGTGCTTTCAAGTTTCATAATGGCAGCGGCTGTGAACTGCTTGGTGATGCTTCCTATGCTAAACACCGTTTCGGCAGTTTGTGCCCGCTTGGTTTCGCGGTCAGCATAGCCATAGCCTTTTTCCACTAAGACCACCCCGCCCTTTGCAACAAGGGCGCTGCCCGACCAACCTTTGGCAGCAGCTTCTTGGAGACATGCTTCGAGTGTAGCGGCGATGTTGGGACTTTGGTTTTGAGCGAATAGCAGGCTTTTGGAAAAAAGCAGGAAAAGGAAGAGTGGGAATGTTTTTGTCATAACTACGATAAGTTTCGTAGCAAAGGTGCAGCGACGTTTAGGCTCACTGTTTCATTTCTAGGTTAAAAAAGGTTAATTTCTTTTCTGCTTTGGAAAATGAAAACACGCCCGACGACGCCCCCACTTTTGTCGCCCATCTGTCAAAGCGTAATTTATCTTGTTCGGTCTTCTCAAAAAAAAATATTTTTCGAGCTGTTATGAGGTTTTTATTGAAAAAGCCTCTAAAACAGTTACTTTTTAGCATTGGTTGAAAAACCTGCCTTTAATATTACCGATTATGAGAAAACCGATACACCAGCCTTTGGGGAAAGGCTTGAGCGTCTTTATTGGACTTGCGCTTATTTCCCCCTTTTGCCATCTTGAAGCGCAGCAATGTCCCAGCATTGTCAATTGTCCTCAAAGTACCCTTACTTACTGCGATGAAAGTCCCAACGATCCTGCCCTTTGGAACGTTGATCCTTTCACGTTCAGCCCAACCATTTGGGTTGCTGACCTGCATGAAGGTGCCATAGACCTAAACATTCGCTTAAAAGGTTGCAATGGTGGAGGATTGGGCACAATTTCTTACATTCTTTATCTTGATTTGGACAACGATGGCCATCAGGAAACCGTGTTGACGAGCGGAAACCCTCCATCTCCTGGTCTTGTAATGGCGAACAATTCTTTTAACCCTGGATTTTCTGGGGGCGATACCGTCCATTTTGACCAGCGGCTCTTGCCAGACTCCATGCTTTATCGCTTCGCGCTCGAAATAAATTATTCAGGCGACACTACCATTGGTTGGATGCGCTTCAACACCAATGCCGCCCCTTTTGATTTTGTGCCCGTAATTCTGCCCGAAGGGCGCCATCGGATCGAGTGGCGTGCCGCACAAGATGGGGTGGAACGATTTTGTGATCGAAATTTTAAAGTAAAAGACTGTAAAACGCCTACTATAACTTGCAAAACCGGCTTGGCGGTATACCTTGATGTAACCCAGACTGCCACCCTCCCGTTGGCACAAGTATTGGAGGAAGTATTTGACAATGTTACCCCTGACAGCCAATTGGTTCTGGGCATTCGGCGTGTTGGCACTGGTACGGGCTTTCCACTCAATGCAATGGGCAATCCGCAGGATACGGTCATGTTCAATTGCGAAAATGCTGACAATCAATACATAGAATTGTGGGTGAGAGACAAGGCGGATAATCTTGAATTTTGCACTGCTCAGGTATTGGTCTATGATACGACAGGTTTTTGCCAGTTCACTCCATTACCCAGCATTTGTGCCCGGCGTTATTCGAATAACGAGATTATCCGCGATGTTACGTTTAGTACCAATTGGAGCATTCCAAACCAGCCCCCCGGCTACAATCACCTTTTTGACAACACTATGGGTTGTACCGAACTTTCATCCTTGCCACCTAGCAATTTCTCGCTTGTTGCGGTCAAGGACACTTTGCCGCTCAATGGTGTGACTACATACGACCTTGTGCTAATCTCAAAACATATTCTCGACCTGGAGCCTTTGGATGCAGGCTGGAAAATTGCTGCTGCCGATGTAAACCTCAGCAATTCGGTGACTACATTCGACATCGTTGAATTGCGCAAACTGATTTTGGGACTTACAGTCAAATTACCCGGCGGAACACCTTCCTGGCGCTTTTTTGTGGACAGTTGTACTGTATGGGGCAATCCCTACTATGGCAATTGTCCCTCTGAGTACGCTTTGCCACTGCAAGCCATTAGTTGGTACCCTCCACTGCTCAACTTCAAAGGAATAAAAATGGGCGATGTCAACGGCACTGCTTCCAGCATTGACACGCTGCAAAGCACTTCGCAAACACGCGGCCATGCGGCATTTTTGGAATTGCCCGACCTGACTATTAAAGCGGGCGAAACGCTTGAAATCCCGCTCCGGGCTGTTGATGGCGGCAATTGGGAAGGTTTTCAGTTTTCTTTAGTTTTTGACCCTGAAATCCTTGAAATAGAAGAAGTTGTGCCGAGTACTTCAATTGCTTTGAATTCAGAAAACTGGGCAAAATCTCAAGCAGGGGCACTAAACCTGAGTTGGTCTGATGCCGTACCAAGTTCCATCTTGCCAGGAGATGTTTTGTTGTATTTGCGCGTGAAAGCGCGTTCAACGGCACGACTTTCGGAGCTGATTGGTATGCCAATGGATGTGCAGATTCAGCCAGAAGCCTACGAGTTGACGGGTGTAAATAGGCCCTTTGAACTGGTTTTTTCACAAAAAACAAATACCGATGAAACCGCTCGCAAAGCGCAGATATTCCAGCCTTTGCCCAACCCCACCACAGGTTCTGCTCGAGTGCCTTTGCGCTTGAGTGTGCCGGAAATAGCAACGATTGAGATCATTGACCTGTCTGGTAAAATGCTCTGGCGTATCAGTTCTCTCTTGGAATCGGGGGCGCATTTTTTGGAAATACCCGCCTCCGCTATTTCCCAATCAGGGGTGTATGTATGGCGCGTTTGTGCCGGAAGTTTAGTGCAAAGCGGGCGGCTCGTTCGGCTTTAGAATTTTACACCTTCATTTTCTACCGCCGAGGCACCGAAGCACAGATTTGTTATGCAAAACAACATCTGGTCTTCGCGTCTCGGCTTTTTTATGCGTCTGTGTAAAATGCCGACACATTCTTGTTCAATTAGGTTAAATATTTCAGATAATTGGCGTAAACCTTGCAGCAGAATACTTTTAAACTACTTAATCTCATGTACAAGTTTTTACTCCCAGTTCTCGCCCTGTTTTTCATATCACAAGGAATTTCAGCCCAATGCGAGCCGCAATTCCTCAACTGCAACACTGCCGTTCTTGCCTGTGACCTCTCGCCCAATGCCGCCCATTATTGGAACGAAATTTACTGGTGGGACGATGCCATCCAAACACATAATCTGGCAGAATCTAAAATTGACCTGAATCTTGCAGTGCGAGATACCTGCGCTGGCGACAGCCTCTCGGTTCGCTGTCTGCTTTTCTTAGACCTTGATGGCAATGGGACTCAAGAAACCGTAGTGGACAGCGATAACCCGCCGGCTGCCGGAATGGTCAATTATAACAATGCTTTTAACCCTAATTATTCGGGCGGCACCCCACGCACTTTTGACCAGCGATCTGTGCCAACCAACCTGTTCTGGCGTTTTGCATTGAAAACCACTGTAATAGGTGACACCCTTACATACAACCTTAAATGGGTGAACGATGCTGCTCCAGGTGTGGCCGAACTTCCTGAACTTGCCTATGGCAACCACACAGTCCGTTGGATAGTGACCAACAGCGCGGGTGCTGTGAAAACCTGTGAAAAGCAATTTCTTGTCAAAGATTGTAAAGCCCCTACCGTGGTGTGCCTCAATGGTTTGAATGTAAACATCATGCCGACACAAATGATACAATTGTGGGCATCTGATTTTCTGCTATATGCCGAAGATAACGTGACACCAGCTGGCCAAATCAAAATAGGTATTCGCAAGACTGGCACAGGTGCAGGATTCCCAGCAGATGGAAATGGAATCCCTGTGACGAGCGTGATTTTCAATTGTGACGAACTTGGGACGCAATCCATAGAACTCTGGGTGATGGACGTGGCAGGCAATGCGGATTATTGCGAAACCTATGTGATTGTGCAGGATAACCTGGGCTATTGTAGTGGTAACCTTCCAATAAAAATTTGTGCAAAAACGGCTTGTGGAGACGGGGTTGAAGAAGCAAGTTTTATTGTAAGCAGTCCTCCTTTTGTCCCTCCTCTTTGGATAGGGTTAAGCAATGCCGATGGTTGCCTAACCATTCCTACCAACATTCCAATTGCACAAGGATCAGTCCTTTCCGCAGAAAAGGACGACAATCCGCTTATGGGCGTTTCGCAACTTGATTTGCTGACCATTCAGAAGCATATTGATGGCATTGATCTTTTTGACACGCCCTACCAATGGGTGGCTGCGGATGCGAACAATGACAAAATCGTGGATACTTTGGATATCTTGGAATGCAAAAAATTGATCCTTGGCATATACACTCAGCTTCCGGACAATAGCTCCTGGCGTTTTGTGGACAAGGAATATGTGTTCCCTAGCCCCGACCCGCTCTCCGTGCCGTTTCCAGAGACAATAGTGGTGGATTTTAGTAATCCTCCGTTTGAGCCCGAGTTTGTGGCAGTCAAAATATGCGACCTAGCCTGCGGAAACCTGGTCGGATTCTACGATCTGGAGCCTGAAAATCAGCACCTTTTCGGAAGCCCACAACCCAACCCGACGAACGAAGGGGCCTTGCTTCCACTGCAACTACTGGGCGCTGAAACAGTGCTTTTAGAAGTGATGGACTTCTCTGGGCGCTTGCTTTTCCATAGCGAAATGTTTTTGCCCGCCGGACCAGCCCTGCTTGAAATACCCCCTTCTGTTATGCCCCAGGCAGGAGTATATTTGTGGCGCGTTTGGGCAGGGGATGTGGCGAAATCTGGGAAAATAGTGCGGTATTAATGCTAGAATAGAGAACTTGGGGTTGCGTCAAAAGGATCGATTGGAAAAAATGAACCAAATATTATTTTTTATCGAGTGCCAGACCTTCCAGGTTTTAAAAACCTGGAAGGTCTACGATGAAGATATCGAAATAAAAATTCTCACATTTACTGATGCCGATCCTTTCTACACAACCCCAAGTTTGATTTGGTTACTACCTTCTTGCAAACTTTAAACTAATGCTCTCATGAAAAAATTTAGCCTCCTCCTGCTTTTACTCTTGCCTGCATCAGGGCTTTTAGCGCAGAAAAAGATTTTCCCAAACGCGGAAAAAAACGCCCCAGCATTCGAGCCGGCACCAAATGCGGATAACACGCCGCCAACGGTAAATTGTCTCAATGGCCTGAGTGTCAACGTCTTGCCGACCGGGGCGATTCAACTTTGGGCTTCTGATTTTTTGCTTTCGGTTTCGGATAATGTAACGCCGACGGATCAAATAAAAATCGCAGTCCGAAAGGCTGGCACTGGTATCGGATTTCCCGAAGATGCACTGGGAAACCCCAACCTTAATGTGATTTTTGATTGCACCCATTTGGGTATAAACGCCGTGGAACTGTGGGCGAAAGACCTGGCCGGGAACGCAGCCCATTGCCTTGCCAACATCATTGTGCAAGATAATATGCAATACTGCAATGGATCACCCATAATATTTGATTCAGTGCTAGTATGTATCACTACTAGTTGTATTGATGATCCAATGCCGGGAGTGGCCTTTAGTATATATGGTAGTGCAGCATGGGGGCCACCAGCCCCTGGTTATGTTTCGGACACTATGACAGGGCCTGATGGCTGTGCGAAAATATACTTCCCTGCCTCGGTTGATGCGTTTAACATCGTCCCAGAATTAGAGGATGACCCCAAAAACGGTTTGACAACCTATGATATTCTGCTACTTACAAAACATATATTAGGGATTGAACCCTTGGACAGCCCCTATAAAATGATCGCAGCCGATGCCAACAAGAGTGGCTCGCTTACGACTTTCGACGTGATTGAGCTTCGAAAACTGTTGCTGGGTATTTATACAGAATGGCCCAACAATACTACTTGGCGCTTTATTGATGCAGATTTTGAATTTCCAAACCCATCAAATCCTTTCCAAAACCCGTTCCCTGAGACCCATCTTCTTGGAGGTGGTGAAATTCCTGATTCTATCGCGATTGTCGCAGTCAAGATTGGGGACCTGGATTGCTCAGCCATACTTGGTGGTGGTCCAGCCACGGATTACCCGGACGCGTTTTTGGCTATGCCCGATACTGTTTTACTTGCAGGACAAGTGTATGATATTCCGCTTTACATGCTCGAAAACAGTACTTGGCAAGGGTATCAATTCGCTTTAGATTTTGACGAACAAAAACTGGAATATCAGAGCATTTCACTTCATGCTAGTACGGGGCAAGGAAATTGGAATTTCCAACTTGCTACGGAGGGCATCCTGACAACGAGTTGGATCCAATTCGTTGTGCCTGTCGCATTCGGGCCAAGCCTGCCGATTGCTACCATTCGTTTCCGAGCATTGGAAACGGTTTCTCTGAAAGACATCGTGGCCATCAACCAACAACTCCTTCGTCCAGAAGCTTATGCCGGATTCGGCGCAGAAAAAAGAGACCTGCTCTTGACTTTTGTTCCACAATTGAAACCCGCTCCCAGTGATCCTACGGCAGATAAAAACGCGCCAAATTTCGAACCACGCCCAAATCTGGACCTTACGCCTCCGGTGGTTACCTGTCTCAATGGCCTGAGTGTCAATGTCATGCCGACTGGGGCGATTCAACTTTGGGCTTCTGATTTTCTGCAATCAGTTTCGGACAACAAGACACCAACTGATCAGATAAAAACCGCGATCCGCAAGGCAGGCACTGGCTTTGGCTTTCCCATGGACCCGCTTGGGAACCCAATCCTCACTGTGCTGTACGACTGTGATGAATTAGGGACAAACACAGTAGAATTATGGGCGAAAGATTTGGTGGGTAACACTACGCATTGCCTTGCATACATTATAGTGCAAGACAATTTGCAAAACTGCAGTTCGGTAAAGAATTGGCTGATAGAGATTTGTGCCACAACAGTAGCATCAGATGGGATAGAGGAGCTTCAATTTGAAGTGACGGGCACAAACCCCAATGTACCCTTTTATGCCGTTCAGGTCACAGGAGAATATGATGGATGCGGCTATTTTGATGTACCGCTTGGAAGCAATATCACTGCGGTGCCCATCAAAGACGACAATCCATTGAATGGTGTGACCTCGTACGATTTAGTGCTCATTTCCAAACATATCCAAGGAATCGAGCTGCTCAACTCTCCTTACAAAATGATTGCGGCTGATGCAGATCGGAATGGTGTGATTGATTCTACGGATATTGAAGAATTTTGGAAACTCATCTTAGGGATCTATACCGAATTGCCGAACAATACCTCCTGGCGTTTTGTGGACAAAAGTTATGTTTTCCCAGATCCGAGCAATCCTTTTGCAGAAGATTTTCCAGAGTCTATCACTAACCAAAACATCCAGTTTTCGGTCTCGGCTGATTTCGCAGGAATAAAAGTCGGTGATGTGAACAACACCGCAATCGCCAATGGGACAAGCCCCGAGGTTGAAGAAAGGGCTCAAATTTCGGAAAGCACCGTCATTGGCTCGCCGAGACCGAATCCCATAGAAAGCAATTCGGTGCTGCCAATTACCTTGCCAACGGCTGAAAACCTACGCCTCGAAATCTGTGACCTTACTGGTAAATTGGTCTGGGTCAATGACTTGCAACTTGAAAAAGGCAGCCATAATTTGGAAATTCCTGCTTCAGCAATGCCGGGTAAAGGGGTGTATGTGTGGCGGATTTGGGCAGGAGAAGTGGTGAAGGCTGGGAAATTGGTGCGGTTATGAGAAACAACCCGTCCAATCGTTTTATCAACCCAACATCTAAATTATCGGAGCCAAATTCTCACCCCACCCCCTTCCCCGGATTCAAAATCCCTCTAGGGTCAAACACCTTCTTGATCTCGCGCATCAACCTCAATTCCACTTCAGAAAACACAATGTCCAGATAAGGCCGCTGTACCAGACCGATACCGTGCTCCCCGGACAGCGTACCCCCAACACTTTTTACAAACTGGAAAATTTCGCGGATGCCTTTTGGAACTTCCTCATTCCAGGAGATTTCAGAGAGCTCGCCGCGCAGGATGTTGACATGGAGATTCCCGTCGCCCGCATGGCCGTAGCACACGGATTCAAAACCGTATCGTGCGCCCACTTCCTTTACTTTTTTGAGCAAATGCGGGAGTTCTGCACGGGGCACCACCGTGTCTTCTTCCTTGTAAATTGAATTGCGTTTCACGGCATGGGCCACGTTTCGACGGAGTTTCCAGAGTGCCGTTTTGGTGGCGTCGTCATCGGCAAAAAAAATATCGCCACAATCGAAATGTTCTAAAACAGTCGTAATCGTCTCACAATCAGCCACAAGGCTGTCCAAATGGAAACCATCCACCTCGATGAGCAAGTGCGCCGCGTCTTCTTCACGAATCGGCACAGGTGTTTCTCCCACATAGCGCACAGACCAATCAATGGCATTTCGCTCCATAAATTCCAATCCGCTGGGTGTAACGCCCGCTTGAAAAATAGCTGCCACTGCCGCACAGGCACTTTCTGCAGAGCGAAAAGGCACGAGCATTAGCAGGTTTTGGGTAGGGTAGGGCTGGAGTTTCAGCACGATTTTGGTCACGATGCCCAGCGTGCCTTCGCTGCCCACGATGAGTTGGGTGAGGTTGTAACCCGTGGAATTTTTGAGGGTATTTGCGCCTGTCCAAATGACCTCTCCACTGGGCAGCACGACTTCCAAATTGAGCACATGGTCTTTCACCACGCCGTATTTCACGGCCTTTGGGCCGCCTGCGTTGGTACTTATGTTTCCGCCAATGAAACTCCAACCCCGGCTGCTTGGGTCTGGCGGATAGAACAATCCCTTCTCTTTCAACGTGTTTTGCAGTGTTTCTGTAATCACGCCAGGTTCCACCGTGACTTGGAAATTTTGCTGGTCAATGTTCAAAATCTGGTCAAAACGCCTCATCGAAATCACCAGTCCGCCGTGGGTAGGCAATGCCCCGCCCGCCAGTCCTGAGCCACCACCCCGCACAGTGACGGGGATGCGTTCGCGGGAACAAAGCTGCATGATCTGGCTGATCTGTTCGGTGCTGGCAGGTTCCAATACTGCTTGAGGGAGGAACACCAAGTCTTCAGTCTCGTCGTGTCCATGGTCATGGCGGGCGATTTCGTCCGTCAGCAGGTATGTTTCGCTCACTATATCGCGCAATTCCGAAAACACGGCAGCGGAGATGGCTTGGAGGGCGTTACTTTTGCCCTCGGTTGACTGTTGACTGTTGACCATTGACTTTTGACAATTTTTTCGATAATAATGTTTCAAAAACTACTTTTTGGTTTGTGCCTGGTGAAAACACCAAGCACAGCGAAGGATTGGCGCTGGAAACCCGTCCTACGGCTTCAAGCCGTAGGACGGGTCGTATTTATCCTGATATTTTTCGCTTCAACACTTTTTGCGCAGACATCCCCAGAGGCAAAGAAAACTGTTAGAAGCACCAAAAGTAAGGGAGTGCTTGCGCATTTCGCGCTAGGCGGGCATATACCTGCAGCTGATTTGGCCAAGCGTTTTGGTGTGAACGGCTCCTTGGGCGCGGGCGCCGAATTTATCACCTCCAAGAACTGGGTCTTTGGTCTGGAAGGGGCCTTTATTTTTGGCAGCAAAGTCAAGGAAGACCCGCTATCCATTCTTCGCACCCCTTCCGGCGACATCATCGGGAACGATCGTGCTATTGCTGTCACGCGCCTTCAAGAACGTGGCATGTATTTGGGTGCAACCGTAGGCAGACTCTTGAGTTTCAGCGACAAACGCGCCGGACTTCGCGTTACATTTGGTGGCGGCTGGTCACAACACAGCATCCGGGTGATTGACGATTCGCGTACGGTGGCACAAATCAGAGGCAATTACAAAAAGGGTTACGACCGACTTTGTGGTGGTCCGGCTTTGCAACAATTCGTGGGTTGGCAAAGGGTTGGTTACGGGCGCGAGATGAGTTGGCTTTTTGGTTTTGAATTCAACCAGGCTTTCACGAATACCCGTCGCGATTGGGATTTTTCTGAAATGCGCAAACTCGAAGGCAACCGCGTGGACCTCCGGTTTGGCGTCCGCCTCGCTTGGACATTGCCGTTTTATACGGGGACTGCGGAAGAGATTTATTATTGAACAGCCTGTTCAGAATGTACCCG
>CAZPTQ010000076.1:0-7613 GCA_964589365.1 uncultured Saprospiraceae bacterium | reverse complement strand
ACTACCTCATGCTTTTGATGTACGAAATTGCCATCCGATTATTCACCTTAGGCATTCACCTTGTAGCCATTTTCAACGTTAAAGCCCGGCAATGGGTACAAGGACGAAGCAATTGGCGCAAAGAACTAAAGTCTAAAGTCAAACCCCAAAAGTCAAAAGTCCTGTGGCTTCACGTCGCCTCTCTCGGCGAATTTGAGCAAGGCCGCCCCATTATCGAAGCCTTTCGTGAGCAATTTCCCAATTGGAAAATCGTAATGACTTTCTTTTCCCCGTCTGGTTACGAGGTTCGAAAAGACTATCCCCACGCGGATTTGGTTTGCTACCTCCCTGCTGATACGCGCCAAAATGCAAGCGATTTCCTTGACCTTATCCAACCCGATGCTGCCATTTTTGTCAAATACGAATTTTGGGCAAACTACCTTTTTGAACTCAAAAAACGCGGCACTCCAACCTTGCTTGTTTCTGCCTTGTTTCGCCCTTCGCAGCCGTTTTTTAAATGGTATGGTAATTTTTGGCGAAAGATGTTGGGTTGCTTCTCGCATATTTTTGTTCAAAATGAAATGTCTGGAAAATTGCTGCAAAGCATTGGCATTCAAAACTATACCATTGCAGGAGATACGCGGGTGGATCGGGTTTTGAAGATTGCGGAGACTGCGGCTTCCAATGAAATTGTCCGAGATTTCGTAGGCGTTGATTCAAATCAGGTGCTGGTAGTGGGCAGTTCCTGGGAAGCGGATGAGGTGGTAATTTTTCAGGGGCTACAACTTTCCGTCCCGAGTACTCGGGATAAACTTTCGGAAAGTATGTTGAAAATCATCATCGCGCCCCATGAGCCTTCGGAGGAGAATGTTGAACGAATTTGCAAACAGGTCGGAAAAACAATACGTTATTCACGCTGGTTTGAGCTGACACCTCCTCGTTCCTCGGAGATGTCAGATCAAGCGAAGTCTTGCCTTGTCATTGACAACATAGGCCTCTTGAATACACTCTACCGATATGGCACCATCGCCTACATAGGTGGCGGCTTTGGCAAAAGCATCCACAACACGCTGGAACCAGCGGCCTTTGGTTTGCCCATTCTCTTTGGACCGAAGTACGAGAAATTCGAAGAAGCGCGACAATTTGTTGCACGAGGTGGAGCGTTTTCGGTTCAAAATGCCGAGGAGTTGGCAGGAATTTTATCAAAACTTCAAGACCCCGTTTTTTACAAAAAAGCTTCCCAAGCGGTTCGGAGTTATTTGGGAGAAAACAGGGGCGCAACAGGAATGGTGATGGGTTTTCTAGAAGAAAAGTTTGAAAGAAATTGATCTGATGGCAATTTTGCACCTGCTTTTGTAAACATTCGTCCAAGTATAGTTATGGAACTGCAACATCCTAAATTTCCCCGAATCACCATGGGGTAAACCATGCATTCGAGGCATACGGTTTCCCGTCGCGACGCTACTAGGTTACCTTGCAGGTGGAATGAACCATGAAGATTTGCTTGAGGATTTTCCTTTTTTGGAAGAAGAAGATATCTCTGAAGCCCTTGCTTTTGCCGCGCTTGCAATGGATGAACAATACCTCCCACTGCGACGCATCGCGGCATAAAATTTCTTTTGGACGTTGGCATTTCTCCCGCGTTAGGAACGGTGTCAAACAAAACACCCGATTCTGGAATTCTTGAAATAGCCCTTGAAGCGGGGGAGGTAATCATTACTCATGATCTTCTCCGAGAATGTTGGGAGCAAATTGAAGAACCACTGGCAAATGGGGCATTCGTAGTTATTGAAACAGAATCAGTAAGAGTAAGGATGCTTCCCATCTTGAAATCTTGAAAATCAAGCATTTAAAACAACCAGCCCCCGGAAGTTTCCAAAACTTCCGGGGGCTGACAACAAATCCCCAATCCTCAATTCACCACTTCCACCCATTTCCCAGGCTGCACTGCCCGAATTCGATTGTCATACATCGCTTCACAGGCCACAGCAGGCAAATAATATCGTCCCGTGTATGCTGCGTTCAGTTGGATGCGATATGTGCGCGATTGCTTTGCGTTTTTGTCGTTTGTCCAGTTGAATGGCAGGTCAAAATAGGTAAACACCCGGTCATCGCGCACGTCTTGGTAATCCATAGGGTCGGATGTTGATCCACCTACAAGATTCATGCGCGTATTTAGAATTTCCCAACCGGAGGCGAATATTTGCGTGAGTGCCAATTCATTGAAATCGAAGCGCATGGTGCCTGTGCGCGTCACAGTTACTTCGGCGAGGAAATCCGTCCCTTGCTTGAGTTTGGCCGGGTCAATTGCCGATCCTTTCAAGTCGGTGTAACGCACTCCAAGTGTAATATTGCTGCTTTCAGCAGGTAAGTCGGCAGAAGCAGGTCTGCCCCGCATCACAATCCGGCTATAGAGTTTTTGCTTGCTTAGATTTTTCACGGATACCCCGGCAGCGACCTCATCGCCCAATGGGTAAAGATAATACGATGTCGTGCTGTTTACGGGGATTTCACGCCCGCCAGCCTTGATTACGAAATCTGATTTGTCACCTAAAGTCGCTTTTTGGGCAAATTTGCTCAACGCACGCAGGCAAGTGCCGACTTCCTGCGTAGAAAACCAACGCGCTGCATCACCTATTTGGGAGGCCACTTGTATTGCCACCTCAAGACCGCGCTTGTTGTCGCCTACTGCGGTTAATGTTTCAAGTTTCAAGGCCAAATCGCGCAAATCCGAGCCATAAGTATACCCCCACCAAGTATAGCTGAATTTTGTGGCATTCAGGTCGTTCAGCAAATCCCGGGCAGCCTCGCTTTTTCCCGCCGAAGCATAAGCAGCAGCCAACAAGGATGCCGCACTTTCAAATTTTTTCTTTTGTTCGCGCATACGGTTCATGCCCGCCAGATCGGGTTTGCCAGCCAGTGAAAGTGCGTAAAGCCTGTAGGCTTGTGCCATTTCAGTATCATGCCGCCACCAACCATTCGGGTCATTGTCAGTACCCGGCTCCCAAGTACGGGAGGTTTTCTGCTGATAATCAATCCATTTATCCAGTATTTGCTGCGGTACCGCGTAACCACGAGCACGGGCTTCTATCAAGAAATGTCCTGCATACGTGCTTGCCCAATCGGCCACCTCGTTGCCGCCAGCCCAATACGAGAATCCACCAGAAGCCGTCTGGAAATTTTGCAATTTTGCAATCGCTGCTGTCAGGTTTTTTTGGATTTCCTGCTGCTGCTTCTGGGTAAGTGGTGCAATGAGGTCCACGTAAAGTTGTGGAAACGCTGCAGAAGTCGTCTGTTCAATGCATCCGTGCGGATACCGGATAAGGTAATCCAGTTGCTTTGAAAGGTTTATGGGCGGGATGCTGCTGATTTCCAACACTGCTGCTTCCAGCTCGCTGAAATCGGTGGATTTGCCAGTTTGTGCCCAGGTTTGTCCAGGGTCAATAACACCGTCCAACACCCGTGTGATGACAGGATTTGGGTTGCGCACTTCGATTTCAATCTCAGAAGTTGCAGTTTCTCCGCCGCCTGTAGCAGAAATGTTGAATTTAGCAACGCCTGTCTTTTCCCCAACTTTCAAATCAAAGTAAGCCAGTTTTTGACCTGGCTCACTGAAAGTCAAACTGCTTGAACTGCTCGCTACGCTCACCAAACCGCTCGATTCCCGAACATTGACTGTCGCGCTGTTGACCGATTTTTCCATGGCAAATACCTCCACCGGCAAACGCAAGGTCTCGCCCGGCCCAAGTACCCGGGGAAGGGTCGGCATAATCATAAGCGGTTTGCGCACCGGGCAGGTCTTTTCGGCATTGCCATACGCGCCTTCGCCACCCGCAGCCGGAGCAGCAAGCACCGCCATTACCCGCACCGAACCGACGTAGTTTTCTATTTTTAAACGGTGTTTGGCTACCTGTCCTTTTTCCAGTTTAAATGGCCCAAGGTGAATAACGCAGGGTTTGAAACGGTTGACCTGTGTGGCGTTCTTTGCCTTCTGGTTGATGCCATCACCACCAATGGCGAGAATACGGGATAGTTCAGCGCCGTATGCTCCCAGCACATAATCGTATATGTCCCAAGTCTTTACGCCGTGTGCCTCGCGGGCGTAAAATGCCTCCCAGGGGTTGGGAGTTTTGAATCGTGTAAGGTCAAGCAATCCTTCGTCCACGACATCAATGGTGTACACACAAGCCTTGCCACCCTTTTCTCGCAAGGAAATGTTGAAGAACTCATCGGGTTTCAACTGGTCGGGCATATCCAGTTGCGCTTCGAGGCGAGTGGCCGGGTTTTCGATGTTCACCGGGGTCACGCCGTACATCCGGATTGGCAGGTCGTTTTTCGTTTGCGCATGGGGTTGGATAAGGCTGACATGCGCGTATACTGTGGGCGCCATATCTTTTTCTGCCTTGAATTTCAAGAAGTTATCGCCGGCTACTGCGTCAAACCACAGGTGACGTGCCACGCGGGTACCTGTTTCTAAAGTCAATAGTATCCGTCCGTTTTCGCTTGCTGGCACCTTCAATACCACCTCCTCTCCGACATTGTATTTCTCTTTTTCTGCGGTGAAAGGCAACATCGCCGCAGCATTTCGGCTTTGAATATCGTCCAATTGTTCGGGAGATCCTGACCAGAAAAAGTCGCCCGCAGTGTGTCCTTCTTCGGTGTCGGCAACGCGAACGAGGTAACGGCCCCAGCCGCTGGGCTTTACGCTCCAGCTTGCCTGGCCCCTCGCGTCGGTGGTCAGTTCAGCGTGGGCAATGGCATCGTTGAGTTCGCTGCTATTAAACTGCCCAATACCGGATTGTGCGTCGTCGTCCCACCACCAGCGCCAGTCCACACGATACAATGCGACGGTAATTTTATGATTTGCAACGGGTTTGCCCAAATTGTTCAGCACGGCAAAGTTCACTTTGCTGCTACCGTTGCGGTCGAGTGTTTTGCTGCCCCATTTGTCGGTAGGAATGAAAACGCCGACAAAACGATCGTATGGAAGCAAGTCGAGCGAGAAATTGTCGGTGCTAAAATCGCCACCCGCCTCGAAGGCCCGGACTTTGAAATTTGCGATGAGTTTGCCAGGGGCTGCACTGACCTGTCCTATTTTGAGCGGCACATTTGCCTGCCCGTTTTGGTCGAGATTTGCGTCGAACAACACTTCGGGTTCGGAATGAAAATACCGCGAGGGGTCGTCGAAAGCATAGCCTTTATAACCTGTAAATTCTGTCTTCACAGAACGCACCTGCATTTCAACCGTGGATTTAAGGTTTTGCGCTGATGCGCCATGTAACCATTTGACTTTCAATGCCCCATTGATGCCCGCTCCTTCGCCGCCAACCGAGAAATCTTTGGCCGTCAGGAAAATGCGCGGCCCAAAATCCAAGTCCATTTTGAGGCGATTGGGCTTTACCGTCTCAATTTTCAATGGGCGTGAAAAAGTCGCTCCACCTACCATGACTTTGGCACTCCAGTTGCCCGTTTTTGCCTCTGCGCGGGTAGTGCAATAGAAAGGGTAAACGCCGTTCACACCCGCCGTTTGCACGTTTCGGTATTGAAGTGAACCAGCGGGATCGCGAAGTTCAAAAACCACGGGGTGACCCTGCGGCAATCGGCCTGTTTTGTCTTCTAAAACAAAGTTCAAAAAGAGCGAATCGCCCGGTCTCCACACCCCGCGCTCACCGTAGATGTATCCTTTCAACCCTTTTTGCGACTCCACGCCTGCTACGTCGAAACGACTGAGCGACAAGGCGTTACCATCAGCCATGCGGAGATACCCACGCCGGCCCTGAGATGTTGCTACCGCCAGAAATGGCGTTTCACGCAATCCTTCCACCATCACAGTGCCGTCCCCTTCAGTGCGGGTTTTGGTGATGGGTTGTAGTTGGTAATTGAGCAATTCGATGTCAATGCCGCTCACCGGCTGCGCCGTGTGCAAGTCGGTGACGGCGAGGAACAAGGAACCGTCGCGACCGCGTTTAGCGGTGAGTCCGAGGTCACTGACAAATACATTGCGCTTGCTGAAATGCTCGGAGTTGTAGTATTCCTTTGAACAGGGGATTTCTCGGCTGTCCCAGTTGTAGTCGTCTTCTTCATTCCACCAATATTCGCTGTCGCCTTCGTCCCAGTAAACACCGCGATAACCGCCCATGATGCTTGTTACAACACCATCATCGTCATCTCCTTCGGTGGCTGCAATAGAGGCCGTTGGGCAGCTGGTATAGTCCATTTTGAACGCCAGGCGAACCTGATAAATCGCGCCGGGGTCTTTCTGAATCATGTCCTTTAGGTCGAGAGCGTAGCGTTGCCAGACCTTGGAAGAAGCTTCGGGGTTGATGGCTGCGAGGTCAAATTTTTTCTGCAAAACGATTTTTCCCACGCGTTGCAATTCTTGTTCGCCCTCAATTTCGTTGACTTGCAGGAATTGTAAAATGTTGGAATTGAATATTTTAAACACTTCCACATCCACGGCGGTCAAGCCAACGGCCTCGAACGGGAAAATTACGCCGCCGCCTGCCTGCTGCGGAATAATTGCTCCGCGGCCTACGAGCCGTACACCAGGTTTGAGGTCTTCAAAGTTCAGGGTCCACTCGCCAGCGGCGTTCAGGCTTTGCCCGGCGGCGTTGCGAATGCTGCCGTCCACCATGATTTTTTTTGCCCCTGTAATGCGTTCGCCGGGGTAGACGCGAACAAAATTGCCATCGGTGACGTAGCGCAATTTGCCTGTATAATTGTCAATGCGCACCAGTCCCGCCAAGTCCTGAGCAGCAGAAATCGGGTCAGAAAAATTGAGCAGCACATATTGCTCTTCCACTTGTACAGCCTTGGCCGACAGCACCAGAAATTCGCCAAGAGGCGGCACGGGCTGCTCTTCTGAAACGCTTTTTTCTACACCGATGGGCGATCCTGACCACGCGAGGCGCACACTGCTGGCAGCATTTGAGCGCTCTACTCCAGCCACCGTCCATTGGTGCGAAAGGCCGTCCTGACTGTGTTGCCAACTGACGAGCAGGGCTTTATTGCCTTGTTTGGCAGCGAACATCTGCTCGATTTTGGCAGCATCGCAGGATTCGTTCACGCGGATGCGCCCCGTGACGCGCTGTTGCCGTGGATCGTTCGGGTCGGCGGAAAGGCCGTCCGTGACCACGTCGTAAGCGAGTTCGCGTACGTTGAAGTCAAATTCAAAGGCTCGGGCGAGGCTTGGCGCATCGGAATAAATGCGTTTAACTGAAACGTGGGCTGTGTAGCGTTTTCCGGGTGTAAGTGCCTGATTTGGAGTCAATTTTATAGTTCGGTCGTCTTCCCACACGGCTTTTCCTTCTATTTTTGGATCGGTGGAAAACACACTTGCTGGCACGTCTTTACCAACCTGCTCTTGCGAGACTGCGGCATTGACAAATCTTACGCGCACCACATCGTCCCGGCTGATAGAGCCAGAAGTGAAGGCATAGATGTATTGGGAGACGGCCTCGTAGTAAGCCTCGTTTTTGACGACTTTTTGGCTACGGACGAGCAAGAAAAGGCCAGCAGCCGCGGCTGTGGCGAGGAGAGCATACGCTAATTGCTTTCGCATAGTTTGGGTGGAAATGGAATGATGTATGATGTATGATGTATGATGTATGATGTATGATGTATGATGTATGATG
>CAZPTQ010000075.1:16692-23777 GCA_964589365.1 uncultured Saprospiraceae bacterium | reverse complement strand
AAATTACCCTCCTCCAAATCGTGAGGTTGCTATTTCTTCGGTACTAACCTGCGTTCACGTCATCAATGATGATTCCTCCACTGCGGAGATTCTGTTGGGATTGGGAAGTTTGACCCCATAGAGCTGAAGCAGGATTTTGCCCAAGGGCAATGCGTTGTGTAATGGTGATTTGTTTCATGCGTATTTAATTTTTTGAATGAAGTGTGATTTGATTACGATACAAAGATCACGGCAGTCGTCAACCTGAGTCCCGACAGTTGGCAGGAAAATGTGTGCAACAAATGTCACATACTGGTCTTTTAATGGAAATTCAAATATTTGAAAATCAAAGACTTAGACGGCGAAATACCCATAACAACGTGTTCGCGATTGCGGCTGAATTTACGGATTTGTGTCGGCATTTTGCCTGATTTTCAATGGTTAAGCCTAGGAATAGCTACAATAAAGTGTTACAAATATGGAGCGATGCCATCCCTCAACATCGAGGCTGATTCCTAGTACATTAAGCCCTTGAGCTGGATCCGCTCAAAATGCCTGAGAATAAGCTTTGAAAAGTGTTATAGATTTTTGGACAGCCCTGCCGAAATCTTTGCTCTCGTCATCACTTCCTGCCTTATGATTAAAGAACTTACCGAACTGGTTTCCCTTGCCGAGCAATCCATCCCCAACCACGAAGCATTGCTCAATTTCTTTTCGAAGAACAGCAGCGACGTGCTTAAACTCTTTCACGCAATGCAAGGCAATAGTTTTCGGACAGAAGCCGAGGCAATTGATAGAGTCAAGGTGGGGGAGCGTACGAAATTCAGGCAGGTTGCAAAAGATCTCCTACGTTGTTTGGAGCAAATGGTGCTGATGATTGACTTTGACAAACAAGTGCTTGATGAATTAAACCACGCCCGAATCAGAGGATTTCAATTAATGGCTACCGTTAAATCTTTGGCGCCGCTTGCTTGTAAAAACGGGGCTAAAAAAGCGGCAGAAGAGCTGCTCAAAATCGGCCAGCGATATGCCCGCCCAGAGTTTGTGGTAGAGGCATCTAAAGTTTTGATGGATTATGCTTCCATTGCCAGCGACGATCCCCAAAATTTTAAATTCTATCACGCTATGTATCAGGAATATAGCCAATGGAGGCTTCTGGAAGAACAGATTCTTATTGCGCTTAACAAGATCAAATTGCCCTATATCAAGAAAAAAGCCTTAAACTGTGAAAATGCAGCCTTTGCACAACACTGTGTAAACGAGTTCGAGGAGTATGTGGATGTGATACCTTCCCATGGTTTCCATATTGCTTTTTACAGCATAAAATCCAAAATGTTTATGATTGAAGCGCGGTATCAAGAGGCCGCCAAAATACACGATGAAGCCATCCGATACTTCAAAGCCCGAGATTATCCTTGCAATACCGCGCTCAACATCTTTTACTATGTAGAAATCGCCAACTGCGTTTATCTCGCCCAATATGAACGTGGCAGGGATTGTTTTCAAAATGCCCTCGACCTCGCGCTTGTTGGGAGCTTCAATTGGTTCAACACCCTCGAGCTCGGTTTCTACCTTCTTATGCACGAACAAGATTGGGGCGGTGCTGCCGAGGTGTACGCTACCGCCACCAAACACAAACGATTCAACGTGCTGCTTGGCGCAAGGCGTGAAATTTGGCACATTCTGGGGGCCTACCTGTACATAATGTATAAACTGACCAGTGCTGACATCCCCGAAGGCATGGTGCCAAAGGTCAAGAGCAGCAAATTTCGCAACGAAATCAAAGGCTTCTCGCACGACAAGATGGGCATGAACATCGCCGTGCTCGCTGCTGAGGTCCTCTTGAATTTTGTAGAAGAAAAAGACGAAGAACTCTGGGACCGTATCTCCGCACTCGAAAAATACCGCGAACGCTACCTCCGCAGCAACGAAGACACCCACCGCTCGCAACTCTTCATCAAGATACTCAGCATACTCTCCAAGTACCATTACGACCGCGAAAAATTCCTCGAAAAAGCCGCGCCATATTTGGCTGAAATGCGCACCGCCCCACTTCAAATCAGCAACCAGGCGCACGAGTTGGAAATAGTGCCTTATGAGCAACTGGTGTTTGCCATTGCTGGGCAACTCAACAAGCGCTGGAGTCGCAAAAGCGATATCCCTGCATGGCAACGAATAAGCCCGGCCAAATCGGCAAATGCTGGTTTGGCAGCGGTATGATGAGATTTCTTGGTTGGGTGGGTGCGGGTGCGTAAGACCTTCGCTCGGCGACAAAAGCCACGCTTAATGCCTTGAGATTAATAACAAGGTTCATCTGACCGCAAAACATTTTGTAAGATATTTTCTAAACTGTCAAGTTCTTTTAAATTGAATTCTTTTGGAAAAACGCAATTTGAAAATATGCAGTTTTTGAACCAACTGCTTCTGATAAATCCCCTAAAATGGCATCCTTCAAATAATACAGATGTAAACCTCACTTCGCTGTCAGGGTACAAGATTTCAACAACATTGGGATTGGGAGGCTCTGTGCAATTCTTCAATACGCAATTCTCAAAAAGGGCTAATTCATTGGTTATAACCGAACTGCTTGAATCACTGGATTTTAAATAAAAATGTACAGCCCCCAAATTTTCCAAACTTATTTCTCCTCCTCTAAAAATACAATTCTCATAGTCAACACCCACCATTGATTTGGGGCAAACCCTATTGGCCAAGAAATAACACGATTTGTATTTTGAATTTGAAATACTGGAAGCCCAAAGTACATTGCTAAAATTAGAATTCAAAAACACTACATTATTTGCAATGCTGCTATCCATAAGTGTGATGGCACTAAAACTGGCATTTTTGATAGTATTGTCGGAAATGGTTATATTGTTGATGTACCAACGTTCGTTGGGTTTGTTGAGACGTTCCAAAAAATTTGCGATCAATAAGGCATTCACTCGAACATAATCATTGTTTGCTTTATTGGACGATAATTGATGCATTTGTGTTGTAAAACTTACATCTCCAATAAACTCCTGAACCATATTTTCTATCTGTTCGCCATTGAAAATTTTTGACGCGGATTTCACTTGATTTGTTACCTCAACTTTCTTTTTCTCAGCATACCATGTGTTGATTTTTTTTGGCAATTCATTCAGTGCAATATATCCAAAAACTATAATTAGCGCAATAAAAAAAACTATTTTAATCTTCTTTAAAACATTCTCTCTTCTTGTTGAAAAAAGCATTTTGTGAATCTTGTCTACTGCATTCTGATAATCGTTCTCTGTGTTTACGTCAACATAATTAAGATTTTTGGGAAACAACACATAGTTTTCAAGAACATCTAAAGTGCTGTTTTTATATCTTATTGGAACAAGACGTTTGTTCATCGCTATTGAAGTATAAACTTCTGCCTTACACCACTTGCTCTGAATAGAGTTGTCAGATATGATAAAAATAAAAGCATCTGTATTTTTAACCGATTGTTGAATTTTTTCAGCAAAATTCTCGCCTACTAAAATGCCTTCCCGGTCGTAAAAAACCCTATAACCTTTCGCGCTCAATGCATCATAAAGAAATGCCGCCAGCGATTCGTCTTGTCTGGAATAGCTTATAAACAATGAGGGTTTTTTGAATAAAAACATAATTTTTTACATAGGTAAGTTTAGACGTACTTAGGACAAAGATAAACTCAATTTTAATCTCAACCTGCGACCATGTGTTTAACAACCTGTCACAAAAAACAAAGCCGCCCTCCAATTACTCGGAGAACGGCTTGTCTTGTCCTACTACCTTTTAATATTATTTCTGCAGCACCAACCGCTTCTGTACTTTCCAGTTTTCTGATTGGAAATCAATCAAGTAAACCCCTGGTGCAAGCCCTTCGATGTGTAAAGGCATGACATTCTCCCCAACAAGCCCAATGCCTTCATGACTGATAATCATACGGCCTACAGTATCAAAAACTCGAAACACAAACCCTTGTTCAGCGGGCAATTGGAACGCCATTGTTGCATTGCCACTGGTTGGGTTAGGGAATATTACGAAGTCAAAAATTTCGGAATTTGCTTTTCCGTCTCCACCTTGTTGGAAATCGTTGCTACCAGGAAAAGGTAAAATGGTCACTACAGATACACAGGTGCTTGGATTTCCACTCAAGTCCTTTACTGTTACGGTCAGGTTGTTATCTCCGAGGTTGGCTGTGGTGTACCATTTGGCAATGGGGCTGTACGACCAGACGGAGCAGTTGTCAAAACTGTTGAATGCCAGGTCTTCACCATACACAGTCACCTTGCCGTTCGAACCAAGCGACACAGTCACGTCCTCACAAATTGCGGTCGGCGCGATCGCGTCTTTTACAGTCACATAAGCAAGGCAAGAGGAAGAATTACCGTTCACATCGGTCATGTTCAGGTTCACCGGCCATGGAGTGTTTGACAGTTCGGAGCAATTGAACTGAGTCCAGTCAATGCTCATAGTTTCAATGACGCAATTGTCCGTACTACCGTTGTTAACTTGTGCTGTCGTCAAGGTTGCATGACCAGAGCCGTCTAAGTAAATCGTTGCGTTTTTGCACTTGGCTGTTGGACCTGAAATGTCCCGTACCGTCACCTTAGCAGTACAAGTAGCCGTATTACCACCAGCGTCGGTGGCTTTGAGTGTCACGGTATGCATGCCAATTTGGGCGCAGTTGAAAGTATTTGGGGTAAGCATGAACGTGATGGAGCAATTGTCAGTGGAGAAGTTATTGACCAGTGAAGCACCTACCGTGACCATACCGTTGGCACCTAAATTGGCTATTACGTTTTTGCATTTTGCCACCGGCAGTGTCACATCTCTTACCGTAACGGTAGCATTGCAAGTGGCCGTGTTTCCGTTGCCGTCGTTGACGGTCAAGGTAACCAAATTTGCCGCGATATTGCTACAAGTAAAGCTGCTCGGGGTCACTGATTGTAGGTTTACTATGCCGCAGTTGTCAGAACCCGATTGATAAACATTTGCAGGAATGATGCTTACCGTGCCTGCTGTACTGAGGTTGGCAATGAAGTTTTTGCAAAACACTGTTGGAGGGACTATGTCAATGTAATCCAAAGTTCTAGAATGGGCTGCAGTACATCCGTTCGCATCGGTGACAGTAACGGTATAGGTACCCTCCACCACATTCAAGAGGTCTTGTGGGTCATTGTCGGGGTTGTCCGGGCCATCGTTGCTCCAATCGTAGGTGTAACCAGGTGTGCCACCGCTAGGGGTTAGGTCAATAGAACCGTCTGCAACGAAGCAGTTGCTTGGGTTCAGCACAGTGGAGCTCAAGGAAAGTACTGGCGGTTGCGTAATGGTGACAGAAATTGTTTTAGTACACGCATTTGCATCGGTGACGGTCACAGTATAGGTTCCAGCCGTGAGGTTTGTGCGGTCTTGCGTGGTTGCACCGCCTGTCCATGAATAGGTGTAGCCAGGTGTGCCGCCGCTCGGGGTCAAGTCTATAGAACCCGAGGATCCGCCGTTGCAAAGCACGTTTGCCTGTGTGGTGCTCAAAGAAAGTACAGTGGGTTGAGTGATGGTGACAGCGGTGGTTTTGGTACAGCCATTTGTGTCGGTGACTGTCACGGAATAGGTGCCAGCAGCGAGTCCCGAGCGGTCCTGCGTTGTCGCTCCGCCCGTCCATGCGTAGGTATAGGGAGAAGTGCCCCCCGATACAGAGAGATCAATCGAGCCGGTCGAGTTGCCATTGCACAGCACATTCACATGGGTTTCGGTCAACACAAGGGGTGAGGTTTCGGTGATGGTTGCCGAAAGGGTCTTTGTACAGGCGTTTGCATCTGTGACGGTCACAGAGTAGGTACCTGCCCCAAGCCCCGAACGGTCTTGCGTGGTTGCGCCGCCCGTCCAGGAATAAGTGTAAGGTGAAACGCCGCCCGATACCGTAAGATCAATAGAACCTGTGAAGCTGCCATTGCAAAGCACATTCACATGCGTCTCGGTCAACACAAGGGCCGTTGGCTCAGTGATGGTAGCCGAAAGGGTTTTAGTACAAGCGTTCGCGTCAGAAACGGTCACGGTGTAGGTACCCGCAGCGAGGCCCGAGCGATCCTGCGTGGTCGCGCCGCCTGTCCAGGAATAGGTGTAAGCACCTGTTCCACCCGATACCGTAAGATCAATGAAGCCGGTAGAAGCACCGTTGCAAAGCACGTTCATCTGTGTCGTTGTCAAGACAACTAAAGTAGGCTCCGTGATGGTGGCAGAGCGTGTTTTCGTGCAGGCGTTCGCGTCGGTTACTGTCACCGTGTAGGTACCTGCGGCGAGTCCCGTACGGTCTTGTGTGGTCGCGCCGCCCGTCCAGGAATAGGTATAAGCACCTGTTCCACCCGATACCGTCAGGTCAATCGAGCCTGTGGAACCTCCGTTGCACAACACGTTCACGTGGGTCTCCGTCAACACGATTAAGGAGGCCTCAGTAAGGGTTTGTGAAAGTGTTTTCGTGCAAGCATTTGCGTCGGTGACCGTCACTGTATAAGTGCCGGCGGCAAGGCCAGAGCGGTCCTGCGTCGTTGCGCCGCCCGTCCAGGAATAGGTGTAGCCCCCAGTGCCGCCCGATACCGTCAGGTCAATAGAGCCAGTGGACGCTCCGTTGCACAGCACACTGACATGCGTCTCTGTCAAAACGAGTGCCGATGCCTCGGTGATGGTGGCGGAAAGGGTCTTCGTGCAAGCGTTCGCGTCCGTAACCGTTACGGTGTAGGTGCCAGCAGCAAGGCCCGAGCGGTCTTGCGTAGTTGCGCCGCCTGTCCAGGAATAGGTATAGGGAGAAACGCCGCCCGATACTGTCAGGTCAATAGAACCCGTGGAAGCGCCGTTGCACAGCACGTTTACATGGGTTTCTGTCAACACGATGACAGGCGGTTCGGTAATGGTGGTTGAGAGCGTTTTGGTACAAGCATTTGCATCTGTCACTGTCACTGTATAGGTTCCAGCGGCCAAACCCGAGCGGTCTTGCGTGGTAGCACCACCTGTCCAGGAATAGGTATAAGCACCCGTGCCGCCCGATACGGTCAGATCAATCGAGCCAGTCGCGCTGCTGTTACAAAGCACGTTCACGTGGGTCTCTGTCAACACGA
>CAZPTQ010000075.1:0-16592 GCA_964589365.1 uncultured Saprospiraceae bacterium | reverse complement strand
TCCAGGAATAGGTATAAGCACCCGTGCCGCCCGATACGGTCAGATCAATGGAGCCGGTTGAACCGTCGATGCACAACACGTTCACGTGTGTCTCTGTCAACACGATTGCTGCGGGCTGCGTTATGGTAACGGAAAGGGTCTTGGTACATGCGTTCGCGTCCGTGACAGTTACAGTATAGGTGCCAGCAACAAGACTCGAGCGGTCTTGCGTGGTCGCGCCGCCTGTCCATGAATAGGTGTAAGCGCCCGTGCCGCCCGATACCGTCAAGTCAATCGAGCCTGTGGCTGCGCCATTGCACAGCACGTTCACGTGTGTCTCTGTCAACACGATGGCTGCGGGCTGAGTGATGGTCGTAGAGAGCGTTTTAGTACAAGCGTTCGCGTCGGTGACCGTCACGGTGTAGGTACCCGCGGCGAGGCCCGAGCGATCCTGCGTGGTCGCGCCACCTGTCCATGAATAGTTGTAGGCACCCGTTCCACCCGATACCGTCAGGTCAATGGAGCCGGTAGAAGCACCGTTGCACAGCACATTCACATGCGTTTCGCTCAACACGATGGCTGGAGGCTGGGTGATGGTGGTAGAGGCTGTGCCAGTAGCTACATTGGCATCCGTTACGGTTACTGTATAGGTGCCTGCTGCCAGGTTAGTGCGGTTTTGTGTGGTTACAGCGCCGTCCGACCAAGCGTATGTAAAAGGAGCCGTGCCATTGGTCACAGTAGTCGTAATTGTGCCGTTGGCACCGCCATTGCATGATACATTCGTGCGGGTCAGGCTGGGTTCTGGTGCGGGGCAATAATTGTTGCTGCCGGGTATGTTCACATTATCAATGGTCATTGATTCAGCGTTGGCATTGAAATTTCCACATACCTGAATTTGAATGGTGCCGCCCGAAAGCCCGGTTTTTGTTACAGTTATAGCGCCGTTCTGGTCCAAACCGGCCGCATATTGAATCGTACCAGCTCCATTGCCGACTACATTGGGTAAGGTTATATAACCCCCACCATCAATTTCGTACTTCACGTTGATGTATTCATCTGACTGAACATCAAACCCGGTCCAGGCAAGGTCAACCGAGAATTGAGTCCCACCGTCCAGGTCAATCAGCGGGCTTTCCCAGCAAATTTCCTGGTCAAAATCTTCCCCAGCCAAAACTCCACCGCTGGTACGGAAAAAGTCAGCCATATCACGGCCAAAAGTAGCGGGCGGCTCTTTAGTCCATCCACTCATGGTCCAGTTTACTCCCGCGAAGTCATCTACCCAGCTGGCTAAATATCCTTTGTTGGCAATGTTGAACTGTTCGAGGTAAGCCCCTGATGGCTGCACGCTCACCGTTGCGCTTTTGGTGGCCGTACACCCGCTGGCATCGGTGACCGTTACGGTATAGGTTCCAACACCGATGCTAACCAGATCTTGCGGATCAATGTCCGGGTTATTCGATCCATTGTTGCTCCAATCATACGTATAGCCTGGCACGCCGCCGGTTACATCAAGGCTAATTTCCCCATCGAAATTACCATTACAGGTTACGTCCAATACTTGGGTAGTAAGGGTAAGCGTGGGGGCATTTGTGACGGTGGTGCTGATGGATGCCGTGCAAGAGGCTGCGTCTGTTACGGTCACGGTATAGGTGCCCACAGCAAGGCCAGAGCGGTCTTGGGTGGTTGCACCGCCCGCCCATGCGTAGGTGTATGGGGGCGTACCAGCACTCACGGAGAGGTCAATAGCCCCGCTGTTGGGGTTGGCGCAACCCACCTGGGTAATGACAGTACTGAGCACGGGCTGGGCGCAGCCTATACTGACACCCACTTCCGGCACTTCCACTTTGTCAATGGTCACGACCTCGGCGTTTGCATTGGTGAAAACGCAGACCCCGATCCTCAAGGTACTGCCACCCGTTATGCCGCCGTGATTGATCATAACATTGTCCGTAAAAGGCGCGCCAGATGCCCCAAAGGGGTACGCCACTGTCGCACATGCGTTGCCTCCCTTCACATTGGGTATCATGGTATATGCACCGCCATTCACACTATATAGCACTTTGATGTAATCCCCCGAACAGTTATTGGCTGCAATATCCGTGTCAAAACCAGCCCAAGTGAGGTCCATTGTTATACTTACCGGGTTGGCCGCAGTGGTATTAATGAGCGGGCTTTCCCAGCATACTTCCTCATCTAGGTCAATGGACTCCAACACTCCTCCAGCAGTGGTGTTGAAGTAATCAAGTGGGTCGCGGAGGTCAGTAACAGGATCAGGAGGGTTGATTCGGCAACTACCACCTGCGTCCCAGACAGATAAAGACCAGTTCATAGTGTTGAAGTCGTTTGCACAACTAAGTTTATAGCCTTTATTGGCCACCGAAAAAGTTTCCGAGTACTGAGCTTGTGCCATCAGGGCGAGGCACAAAAGTGGTAGCAGAAGAATGTTACGCATCATTCGAAAAAAGTGTAGTATGTGAATAAGGCCACAAAATTACCGGAATAAAGTTGCACCAGATGAGCGTGAAAATGCTTGTTTTGAAAAACCCGTATTTATACCTACGGCTACCCGTTGAGATTACCTGCCGCACGAAAATAAGAAAGCCGTTCCCTGAGCATTCTCAGGAAACGGCTTTTCCTAATCTTCCTACCGTGGTAGATTCTTCTTCAATTGCGAGGCATTCTTTTACACCCCACAATTGACACAAAGGTGCATGAGGAATGGAGACCAAGGGGTTCGCTTATGTTGCAACCTGGTTTGCTATTGTTGCAAAATGGCTTGGCAAGCTGCTATATTTGGGTATTTTTGCGGATCAAGTTATTGTCAAGGTGTCGAAACACGCGCTTCTGTATTGCTGGATCACTGTGTTCAGTTCCTGCTTCGTCGCAGCCTATTTGCCTGCGCAAACACCCTCATTGGAGCGGCTGGGGGCTGCCGAGGGGTTGTCACAGGGAATGATTTATGACCTGTTGCAAGACCGCCACGGCTTTCTGTGGTTTGCCACCAAAGACGGTCTCAACCGCTACGACGGGTATTCGTTTCAAGTTTTTCAAAACAACCCATTCGACCCTTTTTCGATCTCCGACAACGAGCTGTTGGAACTGATGGAAGACCATCTTGGCAGGATTTGGATAGGAACCTTGAACAATGGTTTGAGTGTACTGGATCCGCAAACAGGGAAATTCTACCACCTGAACAAACTTTCCAGCCAAAGTATCCAGAGCCTTGCACAAACACCCGATGGTTCCGTTTGGGCAGGCACTTCAACAGGAGTAAATCGGGTGCGTATTCCCGAATTTCTGTCTTTGGACAACCCCAGTTTGGAAGATTTCGCGCAAGTAGACACTTTTTTCTGGGAAGATAAATCATTGAATTCCACATCATTGTCCAACCATATCGTGGATTTGATGGGAAACAAGGACGGCAAACTTTGGGTGAGCACCGTGCTTCAAATCGGCTTTTTCGATACCACATCAGGCCTTTTCCAGACAGTCTGCAAGAATCCAATTTCCCCAAAAGGTGAATTGTTAAGCTCCTTTTTCCAAGAAAGTGCCGATGGCTCGATGTGGGTAGGGCAGCCCGGACGATTGCTGCGCATTCGCGGAACGAGCGTGGAGGTATTTCAACTGCCTGAACGTTCGGTTTTCCCGCTCACCGATATTGCTTTCGATCTCGCTGGGAATATATTTGTCAGTACGCGCAAACAAATTTTCAAATTGTCTGCTGCGCATGCTGTGGCACCAGAAACTGCTAGATTCGATCTTTTTTATCGTTTTCCGAAAGAAGGGATCATCGGCTCCACCAAATTGATGATGGATAGTGGCGGTTTACTTTGGATTGGCACCAATGGATACGGCCTTCTAAAATACAACCCTGGCAACCATCGGTTTCATCATTATTTGGCGGGAAAAAGTCCTCGACGGATTGTCGCGGATGCGCAAGGGAGGGTATGGGTTTGGCAAGCCGGGGGTATGTTCCGAAGGCTGTTGGAAATGGAACCCCAACTCGCCGAGCCGCTTTTTTCTGACAGCAGGTTTTTACAGCACGATTGTGTCCAGTCGAGCGATGGTCCAATTTGGCTCTTGTGCGAGGCCAAACAGAATGAACAAGGAAAAGGTTTTTTGATACGGCTTAACAGCCAAACCCTTGCCGAAGAAGCCCGTTTCCCCATTCCTTTCAGTGTCCGCATGTACAGCCGCTTGTACGAGGACAAGGATCGGAACCTGTGGGTTGTTGGCGATAAGAGCCAGTTGGGAAGATTCGACCCGGCAAAATCTCAATGGTCTTCTTTTGATTTCAGCGCAATTACGGGCTTCCGCGAAGCATCCTTGAGTGTCAGTATGGATGCTGCCGGGCAACTGTGGATCGGAACCCCGCATGGCTTGCTGCAGGCCCTTCCCGATGCTGAAGGACTGAAATTCGAGCTGCACAAAAACAATCCCAACGACCCACAAAGCATGAATTGCAATACTGTGTTGGCCGCGCTCGACGACCCCGTCCAGCCCGAACGCTTTTTATGGCTAGGGACTAAGGGAGGGGGGCTCAACCGCTTTGATAAACACAGTGGAGCCGTCCAGCATTTCACCACTGCCGTAGGCCTGTCTAATAATGTGGTGTATGCAGTAATGCCAGATTCTGAAGCTGCTTCCATCGGAACTAGCCTATGGCTGAGCACCAATTGTGGCCTCTCTAAATTTGACCCGAAAACGGGTCTTTTTCAAAACTTTTTCAGCGTTGACGGCTTGCAGGACAACGAGTTCAACACGCTCAGTTATGCCCGTGCTGCCGACGGGCGCTTGTACTTTGGCGGTGTGAACGGCATCACGGCTTTTTATCCCTCGGAATTGAACGCTGCTGCTTCCAGCCCGCCAGTATTTATTACCCGTCTGAAAATCAACAACCAGCCCGTACAGATCGGCAAGGGTGTTTTGGAAAAAAGAATCGAACTGACTCGGAGCATAAGCCTGGGTTATCTGCAAAACCAACTGACTTTTGAATTTGCGGCGATGGATTTTGCAGCACCCTCGATGAACCAATTCCGATACCGATTGCTGGGGGCCGACCAAAATTGGGTGGAATCCACTACTTCCAATTCGGCCACTTACGCCAATTTGGCGCCGGGCAATTATGTGTTCGAGGTACTTACCGGTGGGAGCAGGGGCATTTGGAACAGCGCACCGGCACGGCTTGAAATTCATATCCTCCCGCCCTGGTGGCGCACAGGATGGGCTTATTCGCTCTATTTTCTACTTTTTGCGTTGAGTGCCTGGTATTTTTACCGTTTTCAAATGAATAAAATTCGTTTGGAAAACAAACTCCAGTTCGAACATAAAGAAGCCCTCCGATTGGCGGAGCTGGACAAACTCAAAACCAATTTTTTTAGCAGCATCACCCATGAGTTCCGTACACCGCTCACCCTGTTGCTCGAGCCTGCCCGCCAACTGTTGGCCGAAGCCAAAGACCGCTCCCACCGTTACCGACTTGAACTGATTGAAAAGAACGCTCAAAAACTGCTTCAATTCGTAAATCAACTGCTCGACCTATCAAAACTCGAAGCAGGACAGATGCCTCTTGATCTGCGCCCTGGCAACCCTGCCAATACGATTCGATCTGTTGTGGAACAATTTCAGCCATTGGCGCTCCAGAACGACGTTATGCTGGAACTTGAATTGCCCGATTCGGTGGCGCCGGTTTTTTTTGATGAAGTAAAGTTGGAACAAGTGCTGTCGAATCTTTTGTCCAACGCATTGAAATTCACCGATAAAGGCGGGACTGTGACCGTTAAACTTGAGCATGGAGTGTCTCTTGAAACTACCAAAAAGAACTTCAGCATAGTAGTATCAGACACAGGAATCGGAATTTCTTCAGAAAACTTGCCGTACGTTTTCGACCGTTTTTACCAAACAAAGCAAGCCCGCGGTGGCACAGGCATCGGTCTTTCGCTTACCAAGGAACTGATCGAGCGTATGGGCGGCACAATAGCAGTGGAAAGCCATACATTCGGCAGGATTGGCACTTCCTTTATTGTCCATCTGCCTTATGAACTTGCCAACGTGCAACAAATTGTGGCCAGCGAACAGACGTCGTCAACCACTCCTGCGAAGCCTTCTACCCCTCTATCTATTCTCCGAAGTGTTGACGAAGACAGCACTCTCTTGAACCGACCAAATCCCAGCGAAGGAGCAGAACCGTTTACCGATTTTGCTGCCGATGCTGCCTCCAAAATCTTGGAGAAGCCAGCGTCCCCCTTGCTACTCCTTATCGAAGACGATACTGAACTTCGACAATTTTTGCGCGCCTCCTTGCCCACAGGCTACCGAATCGCGGAAGCAGCCGATGGAGCGGAAGGGATTCAAATGGCGCTGGAACTGGTGCCAGACCTTGTTATCAGCGATTTGGTGATGCCCCAAAAAAATGGTTTTGAGGTAGCCGAAACTTTAAAAAGCAATCCTGCAACCTCCCATATCCCGCTCATATTGCTCACAGCAAAATCGGCCGTCGAATCCAAAATGGAGGGTTTGCACCGAGGTGCAGATGCCTACCTGACCAAACCTTTCCGGGCCGACGAACTGGTGGCGCACATCGAAAACCTCCTTGTTTCGCGGCAACGGCTGCATATTCATTTTTTGCAGTCCACCCAAAACAAAACGGTAGCAGAAAGCGCCGTGACTGCATTTTCCGAGAAAGAAAACGAATTTCTCCAACGCTTGATCCAAGTGGTGGAAGCAAACCTTGACAACGAAGCCATGGATGCCGAAGCGTTTGCCCGTGCGGTTTTCAGTTCGCGTTCCCAACTCCATCGAAAAATAATCGCCTTGACGGGGCGACCGCTCACCGAGTTCGTACGGAATCATCGGCTTGACCGCGCTCGCGATATGCTGGCAAGACGGGAGGGGAGCGTCTCTGAAATCGCCTGGCGCACAGGATTTCAGAACGCAAAGTATTTCTCAACCTGTTTCAAAGAGAGATTTGGGATGACCCCGAGCGGCTTTGTTTCGGGCGAATAAGAGCCACGTTGCGTCGTTGCGTGAAATCCTCCCCTTACCCTTTTTCCAAAAACCCGATATTCCGTTTCAAACCCTCAAACTTTGCACGCTTCACGGCTGATTTTTTGAAGATTTTTCCAAAAACCTCCTCCGTCAATTCCTCCCAATCGCGGCGCGAAAATGTGCGCAAATCAGGGTGAGGTTCAAAAGCAGGCTCGGTGTGGCGTTCTGAAAAACGGTTCCAGGGACACACATCCTGGCACACATCGCAACCAAACATCCAATCGTCTATTTTGCCTTTGAACTCGGCGGGGATTTCGTCGCGCAATTCGATGGTGAGGTACGAGATGCAGCGCGAAGCATCCAGGAAATATCCTTCTGGACTGATGGCCTCGGTCGGGCAGGCTTCGATACAGCGCCGACAAGTACCGCAGTGATCGCGGATAGGGTCGTCGTAAAGCAGTGGAAGGTCGCAGATGATCTCAGCCAGAAAGAAAAAAGAACCGCGTTTGGGGTGAATGGTGAGGGTGTTTCGGCCATTCCAGCCAAGGCCTGCGCGTTTTGCCCACTCGCGTTCCATGACAGGGGCCGAATCCACGAAACACCTTCCGTTCACCTCACCGATTTCGGTTTGGATGAATTGTAAGAGCAGCTTTAATTTGTCTTTTATCACATGGTGGTAATCCTCTCCATAGGCGTAGGTCGCGATTTTGGGAGCATCTGGGTCAGCCTGTTTTTCTGTGGTGAAATAATTGAACGTCAAGCAGATAACCGTCTTTGCACCCGGCACAAGCAGGGTTGGGTCGGTGCGCAGGTCGAAATGGTTTTCCATGTAGGCCATGCGCCCGTGTGCGTTGCGGGAGAGCCATTTTTCCAAGTTTCGGGCTTCGTCGTCGAGCCGCTCGGCGCGGGCAAAACCGACGAACTCGAAACCCAGTCGCTGGGCTTCGGCGCGGATGATTTCGGTATTGCGTTGGGTGGTTTGCACGGGGCAAAGTTCTTATTGTTCCGCACTTTGATTCGTCTTACTTTTGGGACAAAAAAAAATGACTGCCGACGAAATCCTCCGCGACATTCAATCTGGCCGATTTGCCCCTGTCTATTTTCTGCACGGTGAGGAGCCATTTTTTATTGACCAAATCGCTGATGCGGTGGAGGCCAAGGCTTTGCCCGAAGTCGAGCGCGGCTTCAACCAGACCATCCTGTATGGGAAAGAAGTAGACCACCTCACACTGCTCGATCACCTGCGCCGCTACCCAATGATGAGCGAGCGGCAGGTCGTCCTATTGCGCGAAGCCCAGGAAATGAAAAGCCTTACGGAGTTGACCAGTTATATAGAAAACCCAATGCCCAGCACGGTTTTCGTAGCGAGTTACAAGCACAAAAAAATAGACGCTCGTACCAAATTTGGCAAGGCATTGGGCGGCAAAAACATCGTCTTTTACGAGAGTAAAAAACTATACGACAACCAAATCCCCGATTGGATTTCTAGTGCTTGCAAGGTCAGAAAACAAAACATCGAACCAGCAGCCGCCATGCTCATGGCCGAATACCTCGGCACCGAGCTCTCCAAAATCACCAACGAACTCGACAAACTCGCGCTCAATCTTCCCACGGGCACGGCCATCACGGTTGCTCATGTTCAGGACAATATCGGAATCAGCAAGGACTACAACGTGTTTGAGCTGCAAAAAGCCCTCGCTACCCGCGACCGTGCCAAAGTGGCCCGGATACAACAGCATTTCGCCGCCAACATCAAGAAAAACCCGCTTATTGTTACTATTTCGAGTTTATATGCGTATTTCTCCAAAGTTTTCATGCTCCATGCGCTCAAAGGCCAGCCGGACAGCGAAGTGCTGAAAGCCCTTGAATTGCGCTCTGATTGGTTTTTGAAAGAGTACAAGGCCGCTGCGGCGAACTTCTCTGCCGGGCAATGCGCCCAGGTAATTAGCCACCTGAAAAATTACGACCTTCGCTCCAAAGGCGTGAACAACGATGGCACGGAAGAAGCGGAATTGATGAAGGAGCTGTTTTGGAAAATTTTGAATTAAGGAACAAGTAATTCTTCACCCGTTCCTAAAAAAACCATATTCCCATGCAGGAAAAACTGACCAAACTACTCGAAATGCTCCTCTCGCCCGATTACGAACAGGCGATCACCTATTTGCTCGTTATGCACCAGACCGACCCGAGGTTCAAGGCCGCGTGTGTGCCACTTGCGGATGATCCGTTCATTGATCTGGCCAAAGAGAGCATCGGTAAAATGGTCTTCAAAACGACTCAGCCAAAATTTGGTGGACAAGAATTCATGGAGTACCCCGCCGCAGGTTTGGTGCATGGTGCCATGGTTTTGGAAGGCTGCAATGTGGTGCTCGTTTTTTTCCGGGAGCACGGCTTGGGCGTGGCGGCCATCTACCAACCCAACGGTGCGCACCAATACCTCCGTGTAACAAAATTGGCCGAAGGCGATCAACCCTTGGGCAGCGGGCCTTTTGTGCCAAACGACGGGAGTGTGAATTGAAATAGACAGGGTGTTCTAGCCCAAACAACTTCTAAGGATCATATCTTGGCACAAGTTTTTTAGAAGCATGTATTTTCACTAACAACATCTAATTATGAAACGTACCATTGGCATTGTCTTGATCATCGTAGGAATTGCATTAGCCGTTGTGGCACTCAACCGTCACAATGATGACAAAACCCTCATTGATCTTGGAACTGTAGAAATAAAGCAACAAGACAAGTCACCTTCCGACAATACCACCTTGTATTATGTCCTCGCGGCTGTTTGCGTCATTGGGGGTGGGGTTCTGGTGGGAGGAAAGAGGGTGTAGACCAAAATTTTATCGAAAATTCTCACCTTATGGCCACTATTTCATTGCTCGAAACCCATCGTGTCGCTTTGGCAGAACTCTGCGCCAAGCATCATGTCGTAGCACTGGATCTCTTCGGCTCTGCGCTGACAGAACGTTTTGGCCCAGAGAGCGACCTTGATTTTGTGGTCATGTTTGGAGCAGTATCCCCCGAAGATTATGCCGATAATTTTTTTGATTTCAGAGACGCACTTACAGCCCTTTTCCAGAGAAAAATTGACCTCGTGGAGGTTCAAACTTTGAAAAACCCTTGTTTCAAGCAAGTCGTGGAAAGTACCAAACAGCCCGTCTATGCAAGAGGATAGGGCACTCAAATGGCTGTTGGATATACAGAGCGCGATCTCAGAAGTGGAGGCTTTTATAGTTTCCAATCATGACGGTTTTAAAGGCTTGCAGCAAAATATCATGTTCAAACGAGCCTTGGAACGGAACGTCGAAGTGGAAAAACTCCTGACAGATCGAGCCGAATAGAAGCCATTGCCCGACCTTTGCCCCATGGCAAACCCACACTTCAAAAAAACACCCTTCTTCGCCGCGCTCGCCAGCGCCCTGATCTTCCTCGCTGCGCACGACAGCCAGCGTTTTGCCAACCTTTCCCAATCTATTGATTTACAGGAAGAAAAATGGGTGGACTCGGTGTTCAATGCCCTCTCGGAAGAGGAGCGGCTAGGGCAGTTGTTCATGCTGCGCGCCCATTCTGACAAGGACACAGTGTACGAACGGCAGGTGGAGGATTTGATCCGAAAATACAAACCCGGAGGACTGTGTTTTTTCAACCCAAGCTATCTCGGTACGCCCGAAAAACACGCCGAACTGACCAACCGCTACCAGAATGCCAGCCCGCGCGTGCCGCTCATGATCGCCATGGATTTTGAGAATGGGGTAGGAATGCGCTACCGAGGCAATGCCATTTCATTCCCGCGTGCCATGATGCTCGGGGCAATACAAGACAATCGTCTGCTGTACGAGATGGGGCGTGAGGTAGCCCGCGAATGCCGCCGCATGGGCGTACACGTCAATTTTGCCCCTGTGGCCGACGTGAACAACAACCCCGGAAACCCAGTCATCGGGGAGCGCAGTTACGGCGAAGACCGTTACAACGTGGCTGCAAAAGCATTTCAATACATGTCCGGCCTTCAAGACGGCGGCGTGTTGGCCAGCGTCAAACATTTCCCTGGCCACGGCGATACGGACATGGATTCGCACTTTGACCTTCCACCTATCCCTTTCAACCGCGCCCGTCTCGACAGCCTGGAACTTTACCCCTTCAAAATGCTGGCTAAAAACGGTGCCGGCTCTATCATGGTGGCGCATTTGCAGGTGAACGCACTCGATGCACGCGAGAACCGCCCCACTACGCTTAGTCGGGCGACGGTGACTGATTTGCTGCGCAAAGAGATGGGCTTTGAAGGGCTGATTTTCACCGATGCGATGGAAATGGAAGGCGTGAAAAAGTTTTTCCCAAACGGCATCGCGGATGTAGAAGCATTTCGGGCGGGCAACGACATGAGCTTATTGCCTGTGGACGTTGGCGCTTCCATAGCGGCTATTCAGGTCGCATTGGCCAATGGCTCGCTCGATAAGGCGCAACTCTGGACGAGTGTAAAACGTATCCTGCGCGCCAAGTTTCGCCTTGGACTTACGAAGCCACAACAGGTGGAATTGGCCAATCTTCGGCGTGACTTGAACCCGCCTGAAGCCCTTGCGCTCAAGCACCGCATCGTCAGCAATGCCCTCATTTTGGTGCGCGATGAAAAGGATGTCATTGGCTTCCCAAATCTGGAAAATCTGAAGTTTGCCACGCTCGCCATCGGGGATACCAACCGCACTGTTTTCCAAACCTACTGCGGGCAGTACGCCCCAATGACGCATTTCAACACCCCAAAAGAAGTGAGCGATTCCCTGAAAACCAAACTGTTGGACACGCTTCGGAAGTTTGATGTTGTGTTGGTTGGCCTATATGGAATTCGCACGACCCCACGCCCCAACCGTGCGGTGAACCCAGAACCTGGACCGGATACGATTTATGGCCTGACACACAGCGAGCTCGATTTTCTGCGGAACTTGAATCAAAAAACCACCCTTGCGCTGACGGTTTTTGGCAATCCCTACACGTACGCTTGGATGGATGCTCCGCCCTTGATGATGCAAGCGTTTACGGAGGATCCGATGGCGCAGCAACTGGCAGCACAAAGCCTTTTTGGGGCAAACGATTTGAACGGTATTTTGCCCGTAACGGCGGCTCCATGGGCGCGTTTTGGACAAGGCACAAAAAAAACATTCCTACAAAAAAGACTTGGGTACGCCTTGCCCGAATCCGTGGGAATGAGCAGCGATACGCTTGCGTTGATGGACGGCATTGTGTCAGAAATGCTGAGCACGGGTGCTGCACCAGGCTGCCAAATCCTGGTGGCAAAAGACAACAAAATCGTTTGGCAAAAATCCTACGGGCACTACACTTACGAGCAAATCCAAGCCGTAACAAACGAAACCATTTATGACCTTGCTTCAGTTACAAAAGTAGCGGCGACCACTATTTCGATGATGAAATTGCTTGAAAACCAAAAGGTTTCGCTCGACGCGCCTATGAGCAATTACGTCCCGGAATTGAAAATGACCAACAAAAATGATCTGACTGTGCGCGAAATTATGGCACACCATGCGGGCTTGCAGGCATGGATTCCATTCTACCAACAAACGTTGACGGCGGAAAAAATGCCTTCTTCCAAGATTTACCTGAGCAGCGCACAACCCGGTTTTGAAGTGCCGGTAGCGAAGGATTTATTTATGGAAAACGCTTGGTCGGACACCCTTTGGCAGCAGATTTTCAATTCCCCTTTATCTGGCAACAAAAACTACAAATATTCCGACCTTGACCTTTACCTCTGCGCCCGTGCGGTGAATAATCTTAGCGGCTCACCCCTGGACGTTTTTGCAGACCGTGAATTCTACAAACCGCTGGGCCTTGCCACTACTGCGTACAATCCATGGAAAAAAGGATTGAGCCTGCGCTGCGCCCCAACGGAAGAAGACGGCTATTTCCGTCACCAACGGCTGCAAGGCTACGTTCATGATATGGGCGCGGCCATGCTCGGCGGGGTGAGCGGACATGCGGGGCTTTTTTCCAATGCCAATGACCTGGCCAAAATTTTCCAGATGTTGCTAAACGGTGGCTCTTACGGTTGGAGGCGCTACTTACAAGCGGAAACGGTGCGCCAGTTTACCACGCGCTACGCGGGCAGTACCCGGCGTGGCATTGGCTTCGACATGAAGGAGTTGGACGAAAAACAGACGGCAAACATGAGTATCCTGGCGGGCAAGAACACCTTTGGGCACCTGGGCTTCACGGGCATCTGTGCCTGGGCTGACCCGGATAAAAAGTTGATTTTCATTTTTTTGTCGAACAGAACTTACCCGACCATGGAAAATAGCAAACTTGGGAATGGAGATTTCCGACCGCGCTTGCAGAGTGTGGTTTACAGGGCGATAAAATAAAGTTCGAAAGGTGAGGTGACATCTCCGACGTAGGAGGAGGTGTCACCTCACCTTTCAACATTCACGCTGCCCAATTTTTAACAAGTATACCCATCCCTAAAAAGAAATCTCCGAAGGAAGATGAGTTGGCCAATTCGGTGCTGGATGTCTATGACAAATTTCATAATTATGAAGACGCAAAGGACTTGGTTGCGCTACTCAAATCAAATGACGTCCTGCACAAGGTCGAAATGCTCAAGCCATTGGCAGACCCCTTATTTATTGGTGGTAACAATGCCCTTTCGCCCAATGTGGTTGTAAAATTGCGCCCACAAGATTTTGAACTCGTAAATCAAGTGATCAAAAAAGATGTATTCCGCAGAGGATGGATGTTTCTACGGCTTTTTCTAAGATCTCGCCCTAGAAATAAGCCTGGAATAGGCAATGAAGGCATGGTGATTACAATGTTATTTATAGGTGTGGGTTGTTTTTGGCCATCATTGGCAGGGGGAGTTTTGGCTACAATTATTTGCTTTGGAGTGGGCTATTACTACTGGCAACATAAAACCATAGGCCCAAAAGGGGAGAAATTCTACTCCTTTGATTTAAAAACCAGAGAGACGGGCAAGATGATATTGATTTCTACTGTATTCATCAGTTTGGCATATATGGTATGGTTTTATGGGCATAAATACTAAGACTTTCTTTAAAAATGACAAAGTTTATCCAACGAATTTTACAAAAAGGGCTCTCCAAAGAGCTCGGTTGCAGCCCGGAGGCGGTGAGCCGCTATCGGGTGGCAAAGGCTTTTTATTTATTCTCGTTGTCGTTTCGACAGGGATTTCTCGACACTTTGTTTGTGGTAGCGGGGGTGCTGATAGCAGGGCTTGGGCTGCAAAGTTTTTTGCTCCCCAACCATTTTATTGATGGCGGGGTGACGGGTATTTCTCTGTTGGCTTCTGCCACCACTGGGCTTCCACTTTCAATCCTGATTGTGTTGATCAACATACCGTTCGTGCTGCTGGCCTATCGGCAGATGAGCCCTTCTTTTGCGCTGAAAAGCATCTTGGCCGTTACCACTTTGGCGCTGGTCATTGTCCTAGTTCCTTACCCGGTCATTACCACCGACAAATTGCTGATCGCAACATTCGGCGGATTTTTTCTCGGTGTAGGTATAGGTTTGGCTATTCGGGGTGGAGCAGTACTGGATGGTACAGAGGTTTTAGCGATTTATCTGAGCAGAAAATCGAGCTTTTCTGTAGGGGATATCATACTTGTTTTCAACATCATGATCTTTTCGGTAGCGGCCTATTTGCTGGGTTTTGAAACCGCCATGTATGCTGTTTTGACCTATCTGTCGGCTTCTAAAACCGTAGATTTTATTATTGAGGGCGTGGAAGAATATGTAGGTGTGACGATCATTTCCTCACATCACGAGGAAATTCGCGATTTCATTGTGAACAAACTTCAGGTCGGTGTGACATCTTATTCCGGCATTAGCGGGCACGGAAAACGTGGTAAAAATTATCGGACGGAAATCCTTTTCACGGTCATAACGCGCTTGGAAATAGGCAGTTTGCAACACGAGGTTGAGAAAATTGACATAAATGCCTTTATCGTCATGGGCAATGTTCGAGGTATTAAAGGCGGCTCAACGCGGCAACGGGCGGTTGACAAGCATTAAGCCCATGCCAAAATAGAAGCTAAAGCGATGCTTCCACAGGAACCTGCGCAGGCAAATAGATCAGCGTGGCAGAATTTTCTGCTCTGAAAATCTCTTTTGCTGTTTGAAGCATCTCTTCGGGCGTTATACCGAGGTAAATCTCTGTTTCCTCGTTCATCAATTCGGCACGGTCAAGCAGTTCGTAGAAGGCCAGGTTTTGTGCTTTGTTCAGCACACTGGTTTCGGAAAAAACCAGCGTACTCTCGAAGCGATGCTGAATTTTTTGCAACTCGCGCTCCTCAATCGCCTCGTTTTTCAACTGTTCCAATTCGGCCCAAATGGCAGCCAGGGCATCGTCTACCGAAACCCCCTCGGAAGGTCGGCCTTCGATAACGAACAGACCAGGATCCACATTAGCCGTCACATATGCATCAATGCTTGAGAAGAGCGAGCGCTCTTTCAAGAGCCTGCGGTACAGGCGCGACGAAGGGCCTAAGGCCAGCACGTCGCTGAGCAAATCTACCGAATAAAACGCTTTGTCAATACGAGCTGGGGTGCGGAAGGCGAGGTAAACAGCGGGAACGGGTACGTTGGCCGTCACGATTTTTCGGACGGGAGCGGTTTGCGGCGGCTCAGCATTTAATTGGCGCACAGGCACTTGAATGGACGGAATATTAGCGAACCATTTTTCGGCAAGGGCAAGGGCATCGTCAGTGTTCAGCTTCCCGGCGATGCTTAGCACGGCATTCGCCGGGTTGTACCAGGATTTGTAAAAGGAGCGCACATCGTCAATTGTCGCGTTTTCGACGTGCTCAGGAGCGAGGCCGATGACAGGCCAACGATAGGGGTGATATTGGTACATCAATTCGGAGAGATGATGCCATGAATCGCCATAAGGCTCGTTTAGGCAAGTCTCTTTAAACTCTTCAACCACGACTTTTCGCTGCACATCGAGCGCTCTTTTGTTGATGCTCAGCGCGAGCATCCGGTCGCTTTCGAGCCAGAGCGCGGTTTCGAGGTTCTCGGCGGGCACGATTTCGTAGAATGTAGTGTAATCGTTGGTCGTATAGGCATTGTTTTCGCCCCCAGCGCGTTGGAGGGGGTCGTCGAAGTCGGGCACGTTTTTGCTCCCAGCAAACATGAGGTGCTCGAACAGGTGCGCGAAGCCTGTTTTCTCGGGATGCTCATCGCGCGAGCCGACGAAATAACTGATGTTTACGGCCACTAAAGGCGTGGAATGATCTTCATGGACGAGGACTCGGAGGCCGTTTGGGAGGATGCGACGGGTGAAATTGGTCATGTGTTATTTTTTGCCCTTCTGATCTTTTTCCGTCAGTTCATTTTGGACTTTGATGACGTAGTCAATTGAAACTTCAGCAATCTCTGCAATTTCACGAAGGGAAAATCTGTTGCCTGCGAGCATTTTTTCTACTGTTTTCCGAGTTTTAAAACTGATTCCTTGTTCAATGCCTTGTTCAATGCCTTGTTCAATGCCTTGTTCAATGCCTTGTTGGTAGCGAATGTCAGTAGTAATGTCGTAAGTGATTGGCATAGCTTCTATTTGTTGTATGGTTTGGGGCTGCAAATTACGGAGTTTAGACAGGATTTCCAACTGTGTG
>CAZPTQ010000074.1:0-23798 GCA_964589365.1 uncultured Saprospiraceae bacterium | reverse complement strand
CCCTTTAGGGGTAGGGGGTGTAACCAGCAGTTGACACAGATTTTTGAACACTCCCGTCACCAATCTACCAATCACCATTACACCAATCACCATTATACCAATTTACATCATCACCAGCTTCCCACTCACACTGCCACGATTACCATGAAGGGTGAAGAGGTAGGTGCCTTGAGGCAGCCCGTTCCGTTCGATGTTGAGGGATTCGCCGCGTAAATCGCTGAAGGAACGCAGGGTACGACCCGTCAAATCCGTCAGCGTAAACATCATCGGTTCGGCGTTTTTGTTTTCAAAAAACACCGTGGTGCTTTCGCGCATAGGGTTGGGCTGAACGAATACGGCGAAAGGTGCTTTGCCAGGTTCATTCAAACCCACGAAGGTTACGGGAACACAATTTGGGTCAGCCAGCGTGGCGTTGCTCTGTTGGTATTTGTTGTTCACCACCGCAGTAATTTCCGACACGCATACCATGTGGTCGGTTAAAGCCGAATAGTGTACCCGCAAAAAAGTGCTCGGAGTAAAGTGCTTGTTGATGCTCGATTCGTCGGCAGCAAGGGCGAGTATTTTCCCCGTACCCGGGTTGAACATGGGCACAACCAGATGTTCTGTCGCGAGGTTTTCTACGGATGCTATCACAAGGCCGCTCACTGAGAATTCATAAGCCATGATCTCGTGATAGGGGTTGGCAATCTGGACATCGAAGGTTTTTGCCACCGTGTCCACCATTCCTGGCTGTATTGTCACCAGGTCCTGTGTATTGAGAAAACCAGTTGGGAATTGGCAGGGAAAACGCTGAATCCAATGCTGCTGGCTATCGGCATAGAGCTTGCACTCCTGAAGCAAGGCCGCGTCGAACACATTGATTTCACCGTCTTCGTGCAGATCATTGCATGGAGTGCTTACACCATTGTCGGCAAGCGCAGCACTGAGATAACCCATGATATCCAACTCGTTGCGCAGGCTGTCCTGGTTCCAATCGCCGATGAGGGCAGGACCGTTGCACACTCCATTGCAGTCGGGCTGCGCATTGCCAAATATCTCTCCCAAACAGTCGGTGAATTGCTGGCAGGAGTCGGCATTGAACGATACTTCAGGTGTAATACCGTCATAAGAAAGATTGAAACAAGCCTGTGCCCAGTTGTTGTCGTAGCGCTTTTCCACGCGGCCAATCTTATCTGGGCTTTTGTCCCAGTTCACCCGAACCACCATGGTATAATCGTCGGCGGGAATGCCCGTGATGTCAATCCATTGGCAAGGGAGGCCAATTTCATATACATCCCCACATCCTGCCGAGATGCCCATGTTGACGCAACCATATTTAGCAATAATTCCAGGATCGCAAACGAGATCAAGCACACAAAACCCTGTTTTTGAACCAATCGGAATGCGGTAACCTGCCGAATTGAATAGGATGTATTCAGCATAGCCCATGTAATGCCAATGGTGGTGGCAGGGATCCCACACAAACTGCGTGGATGGTTCATTGATATCCGCTGGCGGGCTTCCAATGTAGTAATCGGCATCCCCGATGTTCTCGATGTAAGTAGTAAATTCGATGAGGTAGCGTGTGCCAAGCCCACGCAGACAGCCCTCTTCTACCGTACAAGCGTTTGGGTTTTCCATGCTCGAAAACTGGAGCGAACTATTCAAAACATCTTCCTTCACCACAAAATCGGGCGCATTGGGGCAAGCGGGGTCGCCGGGATAAATACAAGTATCACCGCTTACGGTTGCAAGTGGTTCGTAGTTGCAAGCTGCGGGGTCCATACAGCCCACCACCGGCCCGAGATAAACCAAATTGTAAGGGATTGGATCAGTGCTGCATCCTTCTGTTTGGTAGCGGATACGGATGAAATATTCTTTTCCGGCTTCCAAATTAAGGTGTGCCGAAGCCGACCCATCGGGACAACCATTTTTGGCGTAGTAAATGGTGCCCAGTTGGTCTTCTGAAATAAAGATGCCCGCGCAAAGGTCGTACACCCAGATTTTGGTGGGGCAAGCGGCTTCGCAAGTGGCTATGACGTACATGCCCGTATCCGCAGGAGTGAAACTGTACCAAACTTCATCGGCTGTGGGAGAAGTCCCTGTACCTGGGCTGAGGAAAATAGGACTGGTGCAGGAAGTACCGGGCGGGCAATTAAAACGCACGCTTTCGGTGGAAAAGTAGCTTCCAACCTTGCTGGCATAAGCCAAAGTATCATTCAAGTAAATACGATACCAACCGTCCGGGAAAAACCCATCCGCTGCATTGTCAACGATTGTAAGGGTGGCACATTGATCGGCAGGTATGCAATAGAAGAAATTATGCGTGCTCGAATCTGGCAAAGTCCCGGTGCCAAACACCACGCTGCTGTCTTCGTTTGCAACCGTCCAGCTCAATTCATAGAAATACAGATCTGAATTGAATTCGAGCCGAACTTCGTCCTCACCCGGTGGGCATTGAGCGGAGCTCTGGAGAACATTGAACCCAAACAAAAAAGCGAGAAAAAGATACGTTAACTTCATACAAGGGGGAAAATGATGCTTAAAAAATAACCTCCTGCAAAGAACGTACAAAAAACGGGGCAAGTGAGGTATTCTACCGCGAAAAAAAACAATTCGTCGTTGATGGTCAATTGATATGCCAGGCCTCATTTTTGCAGTTCGAGCGAAGATAAGTAGAACACGGATGACACGGATAAGACACGGATTCATCTGATTTTATCTCTAAATCCGTGTCATCCGTGTTCCACCTGCAACGATTTTGGCTAAATGCTGTTTTTGATCGCATGAATTCACCGACCCAAGAACAGCGAAATTTTCTAAAATTCTGACCCACACGCCCCTACGCAAACAAATTTTTATGCTCAAGAAAATCCTGACCCTATTTTTCCTCGCATGGCTCTTCCCAAATTTTCTCTTTGCCCAAAACAACGATGGTTGGGTTTTCAAAAATGAAAAAGAGGGGGTCAAAGTTTTTTACCGAAAAACATCCGATGTGTATGAGTTGAAACTCATCACCTCGCTCAAAGTCAGCCTCTCTGGACTCGTTACCCTTCTTTCTGAAGTGGAAAATTACCCAAAATGGGGCTATAAAGTGTCCGAATCGCGCGAACTCAAAAAAGTTTCGGATCAAGAAACTTACTACTATTCCCGACTCGACTTCCCTTGGCCCTTGGACGATCGCGACATCGTAGTGCATTCCAAAATGGTACAAGACCCCATCACCCGCCGCGTTACCGCCACCAGTATTGCCAAGCCCGACTATATTCCCGCCAACAAAGGCGTGATAAGAATGCGCAATGCCCACACTTCCTGGAACCTCTTGCCAGGCCCTGGTGGCTGGACTTATGTGGAATACTACATTTATTCCGATCCTGGCGGCAGTTTGCCCGATTGGTTGGTCAACCTTGCACTGGATGTAGGCCCGCGAGAGACCATCAAGAATATTCGTGGTTTTGTGCAACAGGAAAAATACAAGACGGCTAAATTGGCGTACCTTAGAGAGTGAGAGGTGTGAGAGGTGTGAGAGGTGTGAGAACCTAATTTTTAACCATAAACAATGAAAACATGGGTCACGAAGAGAATTTAACGAAGGATTCAGGAAGCGAACGAAAGCGTTTGCAATCGCGGTAATAAAACTATGCGACGCGCTTCCTCAAGGCAGAACTACCTCGGTAATTGTCTACCAACTTTGTAAGGCCGCAACCTCTATTAGAGCAAATTTTAGGGCTTTTTGCAGAGGTCGTTCAAAGAATGAGAAATATTCAAAAATTTGCATCGTCGTTGAAGAAGCAGACGAGAGTCTCTATTGGTTAGAAGTGATTTTTGAATCAGGAAAGCACCCCTCAAACGAGATGAATCTGCTCATTCAAGAAAGCACGGAAATACTCAAAATAGTAGCAAAAATAAAAAGCGGTTTCAAGCCCTAATCACACGCCTCTCACGCCTCTCTCACATGCATCTCGGACTCTTTGGATACGGCAAAATGGGCAAAGCGATCGAACAAATCGCTGAAAGCCAAGGCATTGAAATTGCGTGGGTTATCCGCCGCGGCGATGTCCCGTCCCCTACCCTGCTGCGCCAAGCCGATGTGGCCATAGAATTCTCCCGGCCCGAGGCGGCCTTTGATAATGTGATGCATTGCCTCCGCGCTGGCTTGCCCGTGGTAAGTGGCACCACGGGCTGGCTCGACCGACTTCCTGAAGCCCAAAATTTTTGTCGCCAAAACAATGGAGCGATGCTCTGGGCCTCCAATTTCAGCGTGGGGGTCAACCTCTTTTTCGCGCTCAACCGCCGCCTCGCCGAGCTTATGGCCACCCGGCCAGCGTACGCCGCTTCCCTCACTGAAACCCACCACATCCACAAACTCGACGCGCCCAGCGGCACCGCCCTGACGCTTGTGAACGAATTGATCGAAAACACCGATCGGTACACGGGCTGGTCGCTCGCACCGGATACGCCAGCTTCTGATGAAATTCCCATCACTGCTATCCGCGAAGGCGAAGTCCCCGGAACCCATCTTGTGCGCTGGCAAAGCGCAGTGGACGAGATCAGCATAGCGCATAAAGCACATTCGCGTGCAGGATTTGCAGCCGGGGCTGTTTTGGCGGCGCAATGGCTCATAGGCAAGCGAGGTGTTTTTGGGATGGGGGATGTTTTGGGGGTGTGAGATTCAATACCATGGCCGAGTTGTCTTCTTGACGAGACCCGTCCGCATCAAGTGCGCTTTGGCCGAGCACTTGCCATATCAGGCACCCAAAAAGGCAAATACTCTACCAATCGGGGCTTGTGTCAAAAGGTATTTCGCAATTTTTTTCATGAAATAATATTTTGCGTTTCTGGCAATTAAATCCTATAAGGTTTTAAAAACCTTATAGGATTTCGTGAAATAAAAAATAAAACTCCGCGATAGATTTTCAATCTGAACTTTTGATACAAGCCCCGATTTGCTTTGAAAATTCTTTCATCGTTCAAAGCAGCATTATCCTCAATTTTTTGAATCTTGCTGGCCGATTCCCCTAGATAGTCATTTGTCATTAGGTCATTGGGGGCATCCTGAATTTGAGTGCAATACCTTCGGGACGACTTTAACCTATAATTCGGGATGACCCAATGACCCAATGACCCAATGACCCAATGACCCAATGACAAATGACCCAATGACTTAATGACTAAATGACCCAATGACCCAATGACCCAATGACCCAATGACAAATGACCCAATGACCCAATGACCCAATGACCCATTGACTCACATTCTCTCACCAACCAACACTTTCTCATGAGGCTACTTTTTACCTTCATCGCCTTTTTCCTGTGTTTCTATGTATCGCAGGCACAAACTGCCAAAGATGCCACCGTGCCTATCACGGCCACCCTCGGCACAGGCCCTACCAGTATTACCCTAACCTGGCCAAATCCCGGCAACGCCAGCCTGCTCATGCTCCGACGCGCCAAAGGGCAGGCTGGAAATGCCTGGCAGCTGGTGATCAACCTGACTGGTTCCAACGTGAACAGCATCATTGATACCGGTGTTGCCAATGGTCAGACTTACGAGTATGTCCTACAGCGTTTTGTGAATGGGGTCTTTGCCTTTGGCTATGTCCACGTCGCCGTCAATGCCAACCCTGTGAACACGCGGGGCAAAATCCTGATCTTCGTAGACTCGGTCTCCGCAGATGCCCTGGGCGTGGAACTGGTTCGATTAAAAAACGATCTGCGTGGCGATGGCTGGTGGCCAATTCCTTTCCATACCGGGCCTTCTTCGACCGTACAATCGGTGAAAAACCAGATTGTGACATCGTACAATGCTGACCCAACCAACGTGAAAGCAGTACTCCTTCTTGGCGACATCCCGATTCCTTACTCCGGTAGTTATTCTCTTGCAGACACTACCATCTGGGACGGCCATTTTGATCATAATGGCGCCTGGCCTTCCGACGCTTATTATGCCGATGTGAACGGCATCTGGACGGACGTTACAGCGAACATCACCAATTCCGGCCGCGCCGCGAACAACAACATCCCGGGTGATGGGAAATTCGACCAAAGCCGTATCCCATCGCAGGTGGAATTGCAAGTGGGGCGTGTTGATTTCCATCGCCTCGATGCTGCAGCATTTGGCGCTGCGGATCATATCGGACTGCTGAAAAGATATCTGGACAAAAACCACCGTTGGCGCATCGGAGAATACACGGTGGACAACAAAGCACTGGTTGACGACAACTTTGGCTACTTCGGAGGAGAAGCTTTTGCTGCCAATGGCTTTCGCAACGCCTATCCCCTTGTGGGCGAAGCCAATATCGTGGAGGGCGATTTTTTCAACGATACCGACAACCAGTCGTTCCTGCTGGGATATGGCTGCGGCCCTGGCGGCTACAGCAGTGCAGACGGCGTAGGTACCAGCGCAAACTTCGCCACAGATTCGGTGAACATTGTTTTTTCCAACCTTTTTGGCTCTTATTTTGGCGATTGGGACTATGAATCAAATCCGTTCATGCCCTCAGCATTGGCTTCACGCGGAGGTATCCTCACTTGTTCCTGGGCCGGAAGACCACACTATTTTTACCAGGCACTTGCGTCTGGCGAAACGATTGGGTTTGTGACCTGGGAGGCAATGAACGCCAGGTACAACAACGGTTATTTCGGGTCTTCTGGTGAAGGTGGTTCTCATGTGTCTTTGCTCGGCGACCCAACGCTCCGGGCACACGTTGTGAAACCTGCCAAGGATGTGGTGGTGACTTCGCCCACGTGCAGTAGTGTCTTGGTCAACTGGACTGCTTCCACAGATGTGGTGACGGGCTATCACATTTACCGCTCCTTATCTCAAGACGGGCCTTACACACGCCTTACCGCAGCCACCGTGACTGGAACGAGCTATACCGACAACAGCCCGCTGCTCGACACAATGTATTACCAGGTGCGCGCCATCAAAAACGTGAGCACGCCAGGTGGTGGAACCTATGCAAACAACGCCATTGGCCCTATCACACAATTCATCTTCAGCGGCGCCGGCGGCCCTACCGTAACGGCCACCGGAGGAACGCTCACCTGCGCCTCTTTGAGCACCATGATAAGCGCCGAAGCCACTGGCCCGATCAACAGCTGGAGCTGGATAGGGCCCAACAATTTTAGCAGCACCCTACAAAATCCAACGGTGGGCACCCTCGGCACCTATACCGTGACTGGCACCGACGCGGCAGGTTGCAGCAGCACGGCCACAGTAACGGTTGCAGGTGATTTTTCTGCGCCCAACATTGATGCTTCGGTCAGCAATTCCATCAATTGTGCAAATGCTTCGGCCACCATTGAAGTTGATCCAACCGGGATTGCCCTCTGTACCATTTCCGGGCCAGGTGGGTTTTTTGTGCAAGGTTTCACGGCTACAGCTACCATTCCGGGCACTTACACCATTACCGCAACTTCGGCCTCCAACGGATGCATAGGGAATGCAACAGTGTTGGTTAATTCCAACCTGACTGTTCCGAGCATTGCAGCCAGCAATGGCGGGCAAATCACCTGTCAGAACGCTTCAACCGAACTGATCGCAAGTTCTAATGCGACCTCGGCAAGCTTTACCTGGGATGGGCCATGTGTAGTCGGCACGACAGCTACTTGTGCGGGGATTTATACCGTGATTGTAACTAACCTGGACAACGGTTGCACCAACTCGGCCAGCACCATTGTGGAGGAAAATATAGCTATCCCCGGCGTGACCGCCCAAGGGGGAGTCATCACCTGCGCCTTCACGGAAGTTCCTTTGATTGTAACAAGCAATGTACCTGGTGTATCGATCCTTTGGTCTGGCCCTTGCGTATCAAATGGGCCTGTCTTTATGGCGACCTGCCCAGGTGTTTATACAGTGGTAGTCACCAACCCGATCAATGGCTGCACCAATAGCGCGACAGCTACCGTCACAGAAAACACGATACCGCCCACTGTCATCCTTCCGCCCTTGCCTAGCCTGACTTGCACGATGCCATGCGCAAGCTTTGTGGTGCCGAACATTCCGGGCATTCAACTTTATTTGGCAGGTCAGCTGTTGCCGCCCGGCTTCCCCATCACGCTTTGCCAACCAGGTTCAACAACAGTACAAGCAGTGTCTGTCGCCAACGGGTGTTCGACCGATGTAGACATCCAAATCAATCAAGACATTGTACCGCCCAACGCAGATGCTGGTCCAGATGCGATCATCTCTTGCGGCAGTCCTACGGTGCAATTGTCGGGTAACAGCAGCACCAATGGAGCAACGTTCTTCTGGATAGGGCCTAGTGGGTTTAGTTCTACCATGCAAAACCCAAGCGTTTCAGCAATAGGCGTTTACATCCTTACCGTGACCAATCCTACCAATGGATGCACTGCCACCGATCAAGCAAGCGTGACGGCTGACAACAGCCTTCCCATTGTAAACGCCACGGCCAGCGGTGTACTAAACTGTAACAACCCCGAGGTGTTGTTGAGTAGCGGGAACAATGACCCGGGTGCTTTCTTCAGCTGGGTTGGGCCAAATGGGTTCCTCTCCAACTTGCCCACTCCTTTGGCTTCAGAGTCAGGAACTTATACAGTCGTAGTGACCGTGGGCGCTTGTTCGGCTTCAGATGCGGTGGACGTGGGGCAAGCGCCCGAATTCATTGTAGGGGTTTCACCCGTGTCAACCAATTGTAGCGGACAAGTTTCAGCCTGTGTTGTTGCAACCGGGGGTACTCCTCCTTATGCCTATGTTTGGTCGAATGGAAGCACAGGCAGCTGTGCTACGTTCACAGGTTCGGGCACAATCGGAGTCTCCGTCACCGATGCGGGCGGTTGCAGTTTTGAAAATGAGGCAACTATAGTGGTACCGCCAATTCTAACGGTTGGGATTCAAACCTCCGTTGGCTGCACGGGATTTGCAATTGTCTGCGCTTCTGCCAGCGGCGGTCTTGCCCCTTACACATATCAATGGTCAAACGGTGCTAGTATCGCTTGTGTAACATTTTTGAACGGAGGCTTCTACACTGTTACGGCAACCGATGCGGCAGGTTGTACTGCAGCCTTCAGCATAACCCTACAAATACCTCCAACAATTGTCACCACCGCAGTCGTCACCAACGAATCGGCCCCCAATGCCAGCAATGGTGCAATCAACCTGACAGTTGTCGGCGGCACGGCTCCTTTTGCCTACCTCTGGAGTAACGGCGCAATAACGGAAGACCTAACAGCCCTTCCTGGTGGTACCTATACAGTGACCGCCACCGATGCAAACGGTTGTACGCAAACGGGTTCATATACCGTACTGACCACTTCCAGCACAACGGAAGAGGCGTTCTTTGAGCTATTCCAACTTTCGCCCAACCCAACAGAAGGGCAGGCCATGCTCACGCTGAAATTGCACCAGTCGGGGGCAATTCGCATCGAAGTCTATGACCTAAACGGGCGCATGATTTGGGAGAACCCAACACTTGAAACCGACGCGCTAAACCTTCCAATTGACCTGAGTAATAGCCCTGCCGGGATGTACTCTGTCTCTGTTTGGCTTGGAAATCAGGTGTTTGTGCGAAAATTGACGGTAATGAGATAGGTGGGTATTGGACATATTTTGCTGTGCAAAATATCTCTTAATACAGATTGAATAACGGAGGTGCCGTGGTGACTGACTGTCGCCACGGCACGCTCATTTAATCCCCCTTACGTCTCGGCCCATATTCCATTTTCTTCTGGAATGACCTGCCAAAACTGTCCTATTTTTTGAGGGCAGTATAGCCACACTTTTGCCTCAATGATTGCGCGATCACCAAATTTTCATCACAATTTCTAAAACAATTTTACACATGAAAAAAGCACTTTTCTATCCCGCACTCGTTGCGCTCATTCTGGCCAACGTTATTGTTTACTCCTGCCAAAAAGAGAATGTTGTGACAGCCGTTCCTGTTACTACAGACCAAGAGGTAGGGGACCGCGCCGCGCCTTGCTCACCGATCAACATAGCCCAAGGCGCCGGTCTTATTATCTGTGGTATTGATAATGGCCCAATGGGTTGTGTCAATCCATGTAATGGTACTATTGCATCCTCCTCCGCCCCGGTTGTAGGTAATGCGGCGGCGTTCCCGTTCTTGCAAAGCAATGTCATCTCCTTGACGAATCCTACTGGTGCTCCCATTACTTGCGGCATCTTTGCTGGTGTATGCGCTGGTATAGTCGCCACGATCCCGGCAGGTGGCGTAAGTATTTTCAGAGTTACTTTCAATCCCGCCACAGGCTGCTGTGTTGTGACCCCAGGTTGCTAATTGATCCTGTATTTTTAACAAAACGGAGGCTGGCATGCTTAGGCATTGCCAGCCTTTTTTATTTTCCTAAATCTGGAGGATGTGTGCTACACTTTGTTGAGCACTTGCAAATTCCTTGGACTTCAAAAGCGCATTTCGCTCAAATTTTTGAATCTTGCTGGCTAATTCGTCATTGGGGTCATTAATGACGAAATGACCCAATGACCAGCATTTTTTCACCACCACCGCTTTTTCATGAAGTTTTTTGCTACACTCCTGCTCTTTTTGCTGTCTTTCAATGCTTTGACGGCTCAAGCCTCCAAAGACATTACGGTGCCTATTTCCGCTACCATCGCCGTAGGCCCTGCCAGCGTCACGCTCAATTGGGTCAACCCAGGCAACGCCGGTCTCCTCGTCCGACGCAGGACAAAAGGGCAAGGTGGTACTGCCTGGCAACAAGTCCTCAACGTATCGAGCTCAAATCTTACCACCGTAACAGACAACAGCGTGACGGAAGGGCAGATTTATGAGTATTCCATACTTCGCAGCCTCAACAATATCAGCGCTTATGGCTATGCGCACGTAGCCATCAATGCCAACCCGGTGGACAGCCGTGGTAAAATCCTGATTTTCGTGGACACGGTCACTGCCGACGCATTGGGCGTGGAACTGGTTCGCTTAAAAAACGATTTGCGTGGTGATGGCTGGTGGCCCATTCCTTTCCATACCGGGCCTTTTTCAACCGTACAATCCATTAAAGATCAAATCCTTGCGTCCTACAATGAAGACCCCGCCAATGTGAAAGCAGTGTTGCTGCTTGGCAGTGTACCCATCCCCTATTCCGGCAACAGTGCCTGGGATGGGCACTCCCCTGACCACACGGGCGCATGGCCTTCGGATGCCTATTATGCTGAACTGAACGGTATCTGGACCGACGTTACCGTGAACAATGCAGTGCCCAATCGGGCAGCCAACAAAAACATACCTGGCGATGGCAAATTTGATCAAAGTTATTTGCCAAGCACGGTAGAATTGCAGGTGGGCCGCGTAGATTTCCGGCGCATAAATGCCGCTGCCTTCGGTGCTGCGGATCATATCGGACTGATGAAAAGGTATTTAGACAAAAACCACCGCTGGCGCATGGGGGACTATGCAGTAGAAAACAAGGCCCTTGTGGACGATAACTTTGGCTATTTCGGTGGCGAGGCTTTTGGTTCCAATGGCTATCGGAATGCTTACCCTTTGGTAGGGGAAGCCAATATCGTGGAGAGTGATTTTTTTGACGGTACGGAATCCCAGACCTACCTGCTTGGATACGGATGTGGTGGTGGAAACTACAACGGAGCAGGCGGCGTAGGCTCCAGTTCAAACTTTGCGACGGATTCGGTAAACATCGTTTTCTCCAACCTTTTTGGTTCCTATTTTGGTGACTGGGATTATGAAAGCGATCCTTTCATGCCCTCGGCCCTGGCTTCCCGCGGTGGTATCCTTACCTGTGCCTGGGCAGGCAGGCCACACCATTTTTACCAAGCGCTTGCCTCAGGCGAAACCATTGGGTACTGCACAAAGGAGACCATGAATTCGCAGTTCAACAGCGCATTTCCGACTTCTTCTGGCAGAGGTGGCGCGCATGTGGTCTTGTTGGGTGACCCAACGCTCCGCGCCCATGTGGTAAAACCTGCAACAAATCTGGCGCTTTCCGATATTAATTGTCAAAGTGTCGAAGTTAGCTGGACGGCCTCGGCTGATACAGTAGCCGGGTATCATGTGTACCGCGCCTTTTCGCAAGACGGGCCTTACACTCGATTGAGCACCAACTTGATTACTGGCACCAATTTCACAGACAATGACCCGATACCTGACACGCTGTATTATCAAGTCAGAGCCATTAAAAACGTCAGCGCTCCGGGAGGCGGAGTGTATGCGAACAACGCGATTGGGCCGATCCAGTCCATCGTTTACAAGCAACAGCCTCTTACGGCAACAGTTAGCCCCGCTGTAGTAGACTGCGATGGATCGTTCACGGTTTGCGCGATTGCAAGTGGCGGAACACCTCCTTTTACTTATTTATGGTCTAATGGAAACACAGGAGCTTGTGCAAACTATGACACTGCCGGGCTTGTTAACCTGATGGTTTCTGATACTAAAGGCTGTGTTTTTCAAAGTGGGAACATCACCATCGTTTCTTTCCCCGATATCGCCCTTGCGTATGACGTAATAAATGAAACTGCGCCCAACGCGAACAATGGCGCGATTACCTTATCTGTGACTGGCGGCGCTGGTGGATATAGTTACCTGTGGAGCAATGGTGCTACGACCAAAGACCTGACTGGTCTCGCTGGTGGCACTTATACCGTCACTGTGACCGACGCTGTTGGATGCACCGGCACAAGCACTGTGACCGTCAACACTACCTCTGATACCGAAGAATCTGCTTTTTTTGAACAATTCCTGCTTTCACCAAACCCCAGCAAGGGCCTGGCTTCGCTTTTCCTGAAACTACATAAATCCGCAGCGCTCCGTGTCGAAATTCGCGACGTGGCTGGCCGATTGATTTGGGGAAATCCAAGCCTGGAAACCGATGCGCTGAATCTTTCGATTGACCTGACAAATAAGCCTGCCGGGATGTACAACATCTGCGTTTGGGTTGATAATCAGGTTTTTGTGCGGAAGATGGCGGTGGTGCGATAGCTCGATGGCATTATGCCAACCTAATAGTGTACAATATTTAAACCGATTTTTTCACTCATAAACTTTTAATTTTTATGGAAAAGGAAGCCGAAACCATCGCAAAGAGAAGTACGTTCATCTGCGTACTCAAACTTTCACTTTTAGTTTTTGGGCTTGTTTTGTACCCTTGTTATCAACAGCCCAGACACAGTGCCTAGAAAGCACTCCACCCAGATTCGATCCCGAACACGAACCTCGCACGCTCTGCCAGAAATGCAATCAGCTCAGAAAATTCCCCAACCGCTTTGGAACTTCTGAAACCAATTTTGCCTCACAAACCACAAAAACCGACCATACCGATACCATGGCCAAGCATTCCTCCTTTCTGCTATTTATCGCGCTGCTTCTTTTCTCTTGTGGGAAAAACGCCTTGCCACATCGCGACAAGCTTGCCGAAAAAAACGAGCCTTACGATCTTTTTTCATTCCAGCGTTCTTATCCATATCCCGATTTTGACTGGAAAAGTTGGCGCAAAACCGTACAACAAACCCGCATTTCCGAAACTGCCCAGTCACGTGAACTTAATTGCGGTAGCAACCTCAGCAACTGGACCGTACAAGGCCCAATGAACGTCGGCGGGCGATGCAATGCTTTGGCCGCCAAGCCCGACGATGAAAACACCTTACTGGCTGGCTTTTCAGGGGGTGGCATTTTCAAAAGCACTGATGGCGCGGTAAACTGGCATCCAGTTTTTGACGACAATCCGGAACTCTCCATCGGCGACATCACTTTCGACCCTTCCAATCCCAACATCGTGTACGCCGGAACAGGCGACCCAAATATGCCATCCAACGTTTTCAACGGCGACGGCATTTACAAAAGCACTGATGCTGGCGAGACATGGCAGCATCTCGCCAACAGCCCCGCAGCCATTGTTTCCAAAATCATCGTACATCCTACAGACCCAAACATTCTATGGACAGCCATTATGGGCAACCCGTATGTGCGAGACAACCAGCGCGGTATTTACAAAAGCACTGATGGTGGCAACACCTGGCAGCAGGTACTTTTTGTGAGCGACCAGGCAGGTGCAAGCGATCTGGTTCAGTCGTCCGTCAATCCGCAAATCATGTATGCGTCTTTCTGGGACCGCATCCGCAACAATTTCGAATCGGTCATTTATGGCCCTCACGCCAAGGTGTACAAAAGCACCGATGGCGGCGACACCTGGGTACAACTCGGTGGCGGTTTGCCAACAGGCATCATGGGCCGCACGGGCCTCGCCATTTCATGGACCAATCCCAATAAGGTGTACGCCTTGTTCATGGATTCGCTAAGCACACCCGGGTCGCTCCATAAAACAATTGATGGGGGCGCAAGCTGGACTCCCGTGAACATCATTCAGTTGGAAGATGCTTGCAGCGACTTTGGCTGGTATTTTGGCAAAATCCGCACCAGCCCGACCGACGACGAAGAACTGTATTTTCTCGCCATTCAGATGTGGAAAAAACCCGCCGGGAACACCGGTTGGTTCAATGCTGGCAGCGGACACGCCGATAGCCACGACCTCATTTTTACCCAAAGTGGAAGGCGGTATTGGTCAAACGATGGCGGGGTGTACCGCAACGACGGACAAGCGAGCTGGACAAAGGCCAAAAACTTGCCCGTCACACAATTTTACCGCACCAGTTTCAATCCGCACGAACCGAACATCTATTGGGCGGGCGCACAGGACAACGGTATTCAAAAAGGTAACGGGCTGAACCCCAACAACTGGTCATCTGTCTTTATTGCCGATGGTTTTAACTGCGCTTTTGACCCTGCCGATCCGGAACATTTTTGGGTAGAAATTCAAAATGGAGCCATTCACGAAACCACAAACGGCGGCGACACATGGCAATTCGGGTCCGCTGCACTCAACACTTCTGACCGAACTAACTGGGACACGCCGTTTTTTATGAGCACCCACATACCCAATCTGCTCTATTCAGGCACCTACCGTGCTTACGCTAAAGGCGCTGGCGGCGGTTGGGGCCCGATCTCTGGGGACCTTACCGATGGGAACATTTTTGGCGCTCGGTACCACACCATTTCTTGCATCAACGAATCACCTGTTACCGTCAATAAACTCATCGCTGGCACCTCTGATGGCAATGTGTGGCGCAGCAGCCCTTCAGGTGTTTGGACGAACATTACAGCGGGATTGCCAAACCGCTACGTCACTTCTGTACACTATTCCCCTACCCTGTCCAACCGGCTCTTTGTGAGCCATTCAGGCTTCCGCGACAACGAGAATATCCCCCACATCCATCGTTCTGACGACAACGGCAGCACCTGGATAGACATCTCTTCCGATTTGCCCCAAGTGCCCGTGAACGATCTTTTTGTGCTGCCCGGCTATTCCGACCAAGTGTTGTTCGCCGCCACTGATGTGGGTGTTTATTGCTCAACAACGGGCGGTATTTCGTGGAGCAGGCTGGGGGGGAACATGCCCTATATCCCCGTTTTTGATTTGGAACGAAACCCGGTACGCAAGGAATTGGTAGCCGCCACCTTTGCCCGTGGCATCTGGACGTTCCCGTTTGATTCTGTTTTTGTACAACAAAATCCTGTCACCGTCAGCCTCGCAGGTACTGTGCGCGACGAAATGGGCGATGGGGTAATCGAGGTGGATATGGACGGAACATTGAGCGACACAGATGGAATATTCAGCCTCCAAAACGTGCCGGGATGTACCCCGTATACCCTTGAACCGTACCGCAACGACAATCCCTTGAACGGAGTCACCACCTATGATTTGGTGTTGATTTCCAAACACATCCTCGACATTGAGCCTTTCGATTCGCCCCTCAAAATGATCGCTGCCGACGCAAACCGGTCGGGAAGCATCACTACCTTCGACATGGTGCAATTGCGCAAACTCATCCTTGGCATTGACACCGCTTTCTCCAACAACACTTCCTGGCGTTTTGTCCCGGCCAACCACCAATTTGACAACCCGCTCAACCCATTTCAAACACCATTTCCGGAAACACTGTCCGTACAGGTGCTAACAGATCCGCTCGCCAACCTCGATTTTACTGGAATAAAAATCGGTGACGTGAACAACACGGCCGTACCAAACCTGAGGGTTTCTACCGATGAACGCACGGTGGGTGAATGGCCTGTGTTGGTTGAGTGGTTGAGTGGTGACTGGTTGAATGGTGACTGGTTTAGTGGTTCACATTTTGTTGAAGACCAGGGGTTTGTGGCAGCTGTTTTCTCTATTCCGGATGCTCAGGCCCTGCGCGGGTCTTACGACCCCGCACCAATCGCTGCACAATTTACCCTTCGTTTCAACCCTCAGCAATTGGTTTTTGAAAAAATAGAACCCCTAGCCACGGGCGTTTCCTTGGAAAATTTTGGCATGAACAGAACGGCACAAGGGCTTTTGACTTTTTCTTGTTCGTCAGACGACTTGGAGTCGTCAGACGAATCCGCGCTTTTCAAAGTCCTTTTCCGTGTGAAAGGGAATATTCAATTGAACGAACAAATTAGTTTGGCGGATTGGCCCACAGCTCCCTTGATTTACCGCAGGGATGGCACGGCATTGCGGCCAGTGTTGGATTGGAATGGCGGGTATGGGGCGGTTGTGATAGCACCAAATCCTTTTGGCATGGGCGGAACCTGGGTTTCGGCGGCTACTTATGAAACACTGGAGGTTTTTGATGCGAGTGGGCGTCTGTTGTTCTCCAGAAATGTTGTTCCGAAACAAGCGATGAACCTCGAAAAAGGACTTTTCCCGAGTGCTGGGATGTATTTTTGGCGTATGGGCGGAAGCACTGGCAAACTTGTTTTTGCCCCGTAAGGGTCGTTCTGCTTTGTCATTTCAAAGACGATTTTCCCAACGAATTTCAATTTTAACACCAAAGGTGCTCTAAAGTCGGAATGCAAGCTCGACTTTTGCGCACCCTTTTTGGCAAACACTATAATCGGTACGCTGGCTTGGCCAGTTGCCACCCCCGAAAAATAAAACCGATTTGCCGGCGTTAACACGCCCTTCCTTTTTCTGCTCAACCATTTTTAGTAGTCTAGTTTTCAAGGATTTGCCTTGAAAACAAGCCCTTTTTTCGGTCAAAAAAATGCTGACCTAAAACCGCAAACCGTTTAGACGTTGAACAAAAATGCAGCTAAAAAAATCCGTTTGTTACAGCCTGGCACTTGCCCTTGCACTTTTTTCGAATATTGTTGTTTTCGCTCAAAAGGAAGAACCGCTACAAATTTCTGATCTGGAGGAACCGAGTGACACCTCTGATATTTTGGTCGCTAAAGGAGCCTACCCCATTACCATCACTGATGCCGAACTGAAGGAAAGGCTCGGCTCACTTAGCAGCTGCCTCGAATTGCGCACCACAGCCGTGGTAAAAAGCTACATCAAAACTTATGTGCAGATTCAGACCGAGAAAACACGCAATATGCTTGGCAAGCGGCTCACCTATTTTCCGCTCTACGAAGCGAAATTTCAAGAATATGGGGTGCCGGAAGACCTGAAATTCCTTTCCGTTGTGGAGTCGGCACTCAATGCAAAAGCTGTTTCTCGCGTAGGTGCTACCGGACTTTGGCAGTTTATGCCCAGCACTGGCAGCGAGTACGGTCTCCGCACCAATACTGCCGTAGAAGACCGCAGCAACCCGGTGAAAAGTACCGATGCTGCCGCCCGCCACTTGCGCGACCTTTACAACCATTTTGACGATTGGGCGCTTGCGCTGGCCGCGTACAACAGCGGTTCAGGCCGGGTGAATGCCGCCATCCGTCGTGCCGGAAGTCGCAATTTTTGGGCTATCATGCCTTACCTGCCAAAAGAAACGCGCAATTATGTGCCCGCATTCATCGCGGCCACCTACATCTGCAACTACTTCCAAATACACGGGCTTACGCCTAACAACCCTGATTTAGATCAACAACTGACTGATTATGTCAACGTTTATGAGGGTATCTCGTTCCGCGACATTTCAGACGCGACTGGCATCTCGTATCAAGTCATCAAAGACCTTAACCCTGGATTCAAGCGCGACTATGTGCCGCCAACGAACGACGGCCATTTTGTGGTTGTGCCAGAGCGTGTTATGCCTGCCTTCATTCGCTACCTCAATTCGGTAAGCAGTGCGCGCAAGTACAAACTGGAAAGCATCGAAAAGTACACCAGCGCAGACATAGGCGATGGCCGATACTGGATCAGCAATGCGAAACCAAAAGAGGTAGAGCATATTGATCGATTTGCGGCTCGCCTTGGCATTTCGGGAGTACAATTGAAATCCTGGAATGATCTCGAAACCAATTATGTGCAGCCTGGCCAAATGCTCAAACTCTATCGCCCGGTTTTTGTGCAAAAACACTCTGGAATCCGGATCGAAGCACCTTCTGCCACCACGATGGCACCGAGCAAACCATCCGTTACTCCCAAGAAAAACAGTGTGCCCGCCAGCAAACCCAAACCTGGTGGCAACCAGACCGTTGTGTTTCAAGAAGAACAAGCGGCGCCTCGGGAGAAACAATATCAATATCACACCGTTCGTCGCAATGAATCGCTTGAAGATATTGCCCGGCAATACGCTACTTCGGTGGAAAGCCTGCGCAAATTGAACAAGCTCGACAGCGTGAAATTTGGAGCTCGATTGAGAATACGGGAGTTTTAAAATTTACGATTTACGATTTACGATTTACGATTAATACGATTCGAAGAAGGGGTGGATCATGCCTTTTTCGAATCGTATTAATCGTAAATCGTAAATCGTAAATCGTAAATCGTAAATCGTAAATCGTAAATCGTAAATTGTAAATTACACAACCGTTCCACGCATTCAAAAAAATAAAAACAAAGCCCCTCGAAGTTTTCAAGAACTTCGGGGGGCTTTTTTAAATTAAAAACGGATTTTTGCGCAACCCCAGGACTAGTTGGCAGTTTTACCCGCCGAAGCCTAAGCGCAGGCGGTTGCAGTTTCCAATCACCAATCACCAATCACCAATCCACCAATCATTAGTCCACCAGTTCACTAGTCAACAATCTATCTTACCGCCATGCTTACACGTGCCCTTATCATCGAAGACGAGCCAGAAGGCTTGGAAAACCTCAAAAACCTGCTCCGTATGTGTTGTCCCGATGTGGATGTGGTGGCTGAAGGTGGTTCTAATGCCGACCTGCTCCGCTTGGCCGACGACCGAAGCAACCGCTTCGATGTGGCTTTCCTCGACATCAGCCTGCCCGACGGACTCGTTTTTCAGGCACTTCAACAACTCGAAGAAGTGCCTTTTGACATCATATTCGTCACGGCTTTTGACAAATACGCCATTCGGGCATTTGAGTTCGCTGCCATTGATTATGTAACAAAACCTATTGAACGCGAAGAACTTATCCGTGCCGTTAGCCGAATTAAACCCCGCAACACAGAGACCAAGGCTCGCCTTGAAGTGCTCCAGCAAACCTACAACCCCAACGCACCCAATGCTTTTAACAAAATTGGCATTTCGGCAATGGATGGGGTTCATTTCGTGCGTCTCGCCGACATCACTCGGCTTGAAGCCGAAAACAACTACACACATTTCCTGCTCAATGGCGGCAATCGAATCACCGCCAGCCGCACCATAAAAGCATACGAGGACGCGCTCACAAGTTTCAATTTTGTACGTGTACACAAAAAACATATCGTGAACATGAACTTCATGAAAACCTATATCAAAGGCGAGGGCGGCTACCTAATCATGGAAAACGGCGACAGTATTGAAGTGTCGCGCCGCCAAAAAGTGAACCTTATGGATGCGCTCAAACGCACGCATGGGGAGACTTGGAAATAAATGTGAACCCTCCTACGCTTAGGCTTCGGTGGGTAAAAATGTGGCTGATGTGATTTCCAGCACAACAAACCCTTCAAACCCTTCAAACACATCAAACACATCAAACCCTAAAACATGGGCTTTTTTGACAAATTTTTTAGCAAAGAAAAAAAGGACGATCTCGACAAAGGACTTGAGAAAACGAAAGAAGGATTGTTCGGCAAATTGGGCAGGGCCATTGCAGGCAAAAGCACTGTGGACGTGGAGGTGCTTGACGAAGTAGAAAACATCCTGATTTCGAGCGATGTTGGCTTAGATACCGCAGTAAAAATCATTGACCGCATAGAGGCCCGTGTCAGTCGTGACAAATATGTGAACGCAGAAGAACTGAACGAAATCCTCCGTGACGAAATAGTGGACATGTTGGCAGAGAACAACACCGAGGATCTGGAAGATTTTGACATCCCGACAGGTACAAAACCGTATATATTGCTTGTTATCGGTGTGAACGGCGTGGGCAAGACAACCACGATCGGCAAATTGGCCTGGCAATTCAAACAGCGCGGCCACAAAGTTGTCTTGGGCGCCGCCGACACTTTTCGCGCTGCCGCTGTGGACCAACTTAAAATCTGGGCCGACCGCGTTGGTTGCGATTTTTACTCCAAAGGAATGAATGCCGACCCGGCTGCAGTAGCTTTTGAGACCACCCAATATGCGCTTGAAAACAATTGCGATGTGGCTATTATAGATACTGCCGGGCGCTTACACAACAAAAGCCACTTGATGTTGGAACTGGGAAAAATCCACCGCAGCATGGACAAAAAACTGCCCGGAGCACCCCATGATGTGTTATTGGTGCTCGATGCGAGCACGGGACAAAACGCCCAGGAACAGGCCAAACAATTCACCGAAGTTGCCCCTATTACCTGTCTCGCCCTCACGAAACTTGACGGCACCGCCAAAGGTGGCGTGGCCATCAGCATTAGTGACCAGTTCAAAATCCCCATACGATACATCGGCGTTGGTGAGAGCATTGATAAATTGCAGATTTTTAACAAACGCGCCTTCGTGGAGTCCATCTTCGGAGATAAGCAACTAGGGTAAAAAAGTGGTAAGTGTTTAGTGGTGAGTGTTTAGTAACAACACTTACCACTAAACACTTACCACTAAAAAACTAAGTCATGATACAAGTCCTCCACATTTCCGCCGAGTGTTATCCCGCAGCCAAAACGGGTGGTTTGGGCGACGTGGTCGGCTCCTTGCCCAAGTACATGACCCAGGCCGGAGTGCTTTCAGCAGCCATTATCCCCAAGTACGCCCTTAAATGGATACACGGTCGTGAGTGGGTCACGGTATATAGCGGCGCGATTCGCTCTGATTGGCGGACGATTCATTTTTCGGTACAACAGGAAAAGAGCAATGCGCTCGGCTTTCCATTTTTTGTGGTAGACATTCCCGGGCTTTACGACCGACCCGGCATCTACAACGACCCCAATGGCTGGGCTTATGGAGATGAAATAGAACGCTATCTCGTGTTTCAGCAAGCCGTGCTCCAATGGGTGATTTCATTTCCCGAACACGAGCGACCACGTGTGCTGCACTGTCACGACCACCATACGGGACTCATCCCCTTCCTGACAAAACACTCTCCTGACTTTCGGCCTTTGGCAGAAATGCCCACCGTTTTTACCATCCACAACGGACAATATCAGGGCGCGTTCAGTTGGAAAAACCACAACCTCCTGCCTTACTACGACGCTTGGGCGCGGAGTTACCTCGACTGGAACGGAGCAGTGAACCCAATGGCTTCGGCCATCAAATGCGCTTGGGCGGTCACCACAGTTTCAGAAAGTTATCTTTACGAACTTCATGAAAGCAGCCTCGGTCTTGAGCCACTTTTTCGACTGGAATGGCAAAAACAATGGGGCATTATCAATGGCATTGACGCACAGGTATGGGATCCAGCCACGGATGCATCAATCCAATTCCGCTTAGATGATGGTCAACAGTCAAAGATCAATTCGATTCAGGAATTTAAATATAAGAACAAGCGGGTGTTGTGCGAGTGGTTTGGCTTGTCCGAACATTTGCCCATGGTAAGTTTCATCGGGCGCATGGTGAACGAAAAAGGTTCGGACTTGCTCCCAGATGTCTATCGAAATTACCTCCATGCAGGAGGCTCGGCTACATTCTTGGTATTGGGCACGGGCGAAACCTGGACGCAAAACCAATTCCGCAGCATGGCACACCAATACCCTGGCCGCGTGAATGCAGTGATTGATTACAACGAGGCCTTGGCGCACCAAATCTATGCGGGTTCGGATTTCCTCATCATGCCCTCTCGGGTGGAGCCTTGTGGGCTGAACCAGATGTACGCTATGCGCTACGGAACCATCCCCATCGTGCGTTCCATTGGCGGGCTGAAAGACACCGTGCCAGACATAGCAGAGCCAGATGACTCCGGGCGCGGAATTCGTTTTGACCAAGCTACCCTCAATGACATCGGCTACGCCATCCACCGGGGCGCGGCCATGTGGCACAATGAACCAGGTATCGTGGCAGGCCTGCGCCAGCGCATTATGGCTGTTGACTTTTCTTGGGAAAATACGGTAGGCAAGTATTTCGATGTTTACCAGCGGATTGGGGGAAGAATAGCGATAGCGCGGAAGGAGCAACCCCCCTTCGTTGAAACTTCGGCGGGTAAAGAAGGAGCAGTTTTGACTGCCGAATCTTCGAGGAAGATGAGCGGCAACAAACCTGTGGCGAAGAAGAAAGGGGGCGGGAAGAAGTGAGACTTTTTAAAAAAGGGTCACTTCTCAAAAAGCGTTGGCCAACAGATATAGCAGAAAAAATGCCTATTTTCGCTTTTAAAAACCGGCTTATGCAACAGATAGTCATCAATATAGAAGAATCGCGCATGGCGGTCTTTTTGCAATTTTTGCAAACGCTCAACTATGTACAAGTGGCGCAGCCGCCACGCCACATTGCCGACAATGCCATGCCAACGCCATCAGAAGGGAGTGATAAGCCTCACTTTTTAGCAGACCTTGCTGGTTCCCTTGCCGGACCAGATGGCGATGAACTTGCTGAAATTTTGTCTCGTGAATTTCAAAGTATAGAAGGAGAATAGTAGCGATTTTGGATTCCAACATCGTCGTTGATTATCTCCGTGACAAGGATGACACTGTCATAAAAGTGGAGATTTACGATGAAATTTATCTGCCCGTAATTGTTTGTGGAGAATTGCTTTTTGGTGCGGCAATCTCAGGAAATCCCAATAAACATCAGGAAAAGGCACAAGAATTTATTAGCCGAAGCTGGATTTTGGTTGCCGATTTGAATGTTGCACAACAGTATGCTGAAGTCCTAAAACACCTATAAGCGAAAGGCCACCCAATCCCTGAAAATGATATATGGATTGCAGCAACCGCACATGCTTATGGCATCAAATTGATTACGAGAGACCAGCACTTCGCCAATATTGATTTTCTGAACGTTGAGCTTTGGAAGTGAATTGCAAGTGGTCACGAACCTTATTTTTGACATTTAACTAAGATGTTTCTTGCTGACTTGGATGCCTATAAAGACAAATACACCAGCACATCAAACCTTATATCTTATGGATTTTAAAGACCTGATCAAACGACTCGGTATGGCAAACCTGGTAGTGAAGAAGAATGGCGGGTAAGAAATGATCTGATTGTCGTTTTATTCGGGAGGAATTGGCAATTCAGCCAAACCAACTAGAATAACAATCCATGAAAACATACGAAGATTTCGACTTCTCTTCTACGCTCACCTTAGAAGAATCCTTGCAGCGATTAAAAAATAGAACCGCCGGGAAGTACGCCAGCTTTTCAGGCACCGTAACAGGCAATCAATTCTTTTTAAGCCATGAAGGGGATGACAAAAGCACCTATGAGGACGACCCGCAATTAACCGGATATATTGCCCGATGGAAAGGGTTCCAAGGTTTTCGCTCGTGTTCGAGTGGCGGAGCGAATAGAATGGGGTTATCGGGCATGTATTTTTACGCTGTTATTGACTGGGGCCATGACATTAATAATATGGAATTCAACCAATGAGACGCCTATTAGT
>CAZPTQ010000073.1:0-24096 GCA_964589365.1 uncultured Saprospiraceae bacterium | reverse complement strand
TCCAACTTCCGCTGGGCGATCTATCCGAGGGTGTTTACTGGTACGTCATTTTTGGCCTACAAGATGCTTCTGGCAAACTTGTAATCAGCCGCTAATTTACTTTTTCTTCGGTGGGATACCCAAGGCCAGCGTCAAATCAACAACCAGACTTCCCGAACCGGTAGCAATCCATTTGGGCGGCAACATTCGGTCAATTCAACTTGTATAATTCTAGAAATTTCCATGCGTTCTCTTTTGAAAACCAAAGTATGATTATTTTTTAACACGGTGAAATCACAAGTCTACTTATGGTTTCACTTGGTTGTTTCATCATACTTGTGATCTGTCACTAATAAAAACAACGCGGGCCTCGCTACATGCGAGGCCCGCGCCTTTATTATCAGACAGTCTAACTTGCAAAAATTATCTTTTTCCAAAAAGCCCCCCCAGTAAACCACCGAGCAAGTCACCACCTTGTTGTTGTGGTTGTTGCTGCTGTTGTCCGCCGCCGAGCACAGAGCCAAGGATATTGCCAAGCAAATCGCCCATGCCATTTTGTTGCTGCGCTTGTTGGGCGCCGCCCATGAGCACATCTGCAAGGCTACCGAGGTCAAGGCCACCAGAACTTTTAGCTTTGCCCAGTACACTCATTACGATGGGCGCAAGGATGGGCAGGAGTTTCATTACTTGACCAGCACTAAGGCCGGAGGATTGGCCAATTTGTTCTGCGGCTACTTCCTGGCGGCCGCCGAGGATATGTTTGAGCATACCAATTCCGTTAGTAGCCCGTGAATCTTGGCCGCCACCCTGAAGCATTCCACCCACCATGCCTGCGAGATCGTCGAGCATGGAACCGTCGTGGTCACGGTCAAGCGCAGCTCCAAGGGCTGACAGGCCGCCTTGGTCGGTGGCATTGTTGGCAAGTCCGCCCAACAGTGTGGCGAAGATGCCGTTGGCTGCTTGTGCGGTTTGTTGTGGCTCTGCTCCGATGTGTTCAGAGAGTTGGCCGAGCATCTCATCGGAAACTTGTCCTTGAAGGATGTCCATTAAGTTCATAATCAGAAACTTAGATTGATGGTTAAGAGAATTGGTATGCTTTCCAAAGGTATTTGCCAAAGCAGAAAATTTGCCCTTATATGCGAAAGCCGCACTTTGACGCAAAGGTGTTCAAAAGTATCGTGCTGATTTTAAATTCGGCACAAAATTGGCTGGTCGGGGAAAATATTTTTCCGGGAATCCCACAAGTTTTAAGAAAACCCGCATTTTTGGGCTGCGCTCCGACCAACAATTTAAAACAGGCTGCGTTACTCCCATTCTAGAAACCCGATTGACGACTGCACACCACACATGGATTATCGCGCTGCCAAACAATTTATCCTTACCAAACTCCGCGACGAGCTCTCAAACCGATTGGTGTACCACGGGCTACACCATACGCTTGATGTGCTGAAAATGGCTGCGGAACTCTGTGATAGTGAAGGGGTTAGCGATCGAGACACCGTGCTGGTGAAAACAGCAGCCCTTTTTCACGATGCTGGCTTTGTTAAAAACAAACACGCAGGCCACGAGGCTGAAGGCTGTCTTTTGGTGCAGGAAACTTTGCCGAAATTTGGCTACAAGCCCGCTGACATTGATTGTATTTGTAGTATGATTATGTCTACTAAAATACCTCAATCGCCCAGAACGCTCCTGGAAGAAATCCTTTGCGATGCAGATCTCGATTATCTTGGACGCGACGATTTTTTTGCCATCGGCGAAACGCTTTTTGAGGAACTTCAATCCTACAGCCTCATTCAAGACGAACAATCATGGAATCGCCTTCAAGTCAGCTTTCTGAGCGCCCACCGTTTCCATACACGCACCAACAAGATGCTGCGTGAACCAGTAAAACGACGCTATCTGGAAGATTTAAACGATCTAGTAGCGACTTATGCATGACATGACTGCCCCTATTGACGACCGCTTAATTGCTTTTTTTCGAAAAAGTTTACTGGACTGGTCAGCGCATAATCCACGCCCTATGCCTTGGAAAGGCGAGCGCGACCCTTACAAAATCTGGCTTTCTGAAATTATTTTGCAGCAAACTCGTGTAGCGCAAGGCTTGCCGTACTATCAAAAATTCGTAGCGAAATACCCCAGCGTTCGTCTGCTTGCCGATGCCCCAGAAGATGATGTGATGAAACTTTGGGAGGGGTTGGGCTACTATTCCCGCGCCCGCAACCTGCACGCTGCAGCGAAGCACATCGCTCACGAACTTAATGGTACGTTCCCCAATACCTATGAGGGTATCCGCGCGCTAAAAGGGGTTGGGGCTTACACGGCCTCGGCCATTGCTTCGTTTGCCTTTGGGCTTCCCCATGCGGTATTGGACGGCAACGTTTACAGGGTGTTGGCTCGATTTTTTGGCATAGAGACGCTTACGGATACGCCTTCCGCGCAAAAACAGTTTGCATCACTCGCCCAAAACTTGCTCGACCCCAGTCGCCCCGCTGCATACAATCAGGCCATAATGGATTTTGGGGCGACCTGTTGCACCGCACAACAAGCGCATTGCCCCGATTGTCCATTTCAATCTGAATGTCGAGCATTTTTGACGTGTAAGGTGGCAGAATTGCCTTTGAAATCAAAAGGATTGGTCAAAAAAAAGCGGCTTTTCCACTATCTGGTTTTCAACTATCAAGGGGATGTCTTTGTGCGTAAGCGAACAGGGAAGGATATCTGGCGTGGGCTATGGGAATTCCCGCAGGTCGAAGGTTCTGTTCAAGCCTCTGATTTTGGCGTAGGGACAATTCGGGAATCGGCCCCATTCAAACAATTGTTGACACATCAAGCGGTTACCGCGGTCTTTTTTGAAATTGATCTGGCAGAGGATGTTCCCGCCGAGATTTTTCAAAATCCGTTGTTTGATGGCTGTAAGCGAATTGCACGAAAAGAATTGAAAAAAAATATTGCTTTTCCAAGGGTGATTGATTGTTATTTACAAAACATTGTGCTAACTTTGAATTGAACTTTTCAATCAAATCACGTTTAAACAAAATTACCAAGCTTATGATTAACAAAGTAACCCTCGTCGGGCACCTCGGCGGCGATCCAGACATCCGCACTTTGGAAAACGGCACCCCGGTGGGCCGTTTCTCTGTTGCCACAAATGAGAAGTACAAAGACAAAGACGGCAACTGGCAGGAACAAACCGAATGGCACAATGTCATCGCGTGGCGCGATCTTGCTGAACGCGCCAAAATCCTGAAAAAAGGAAGCACGGTGTATGTGGAAGGCAAAATCTCTTATCGGAAGTACACCGATAAAGAAGGGGTGGAAAAAAACCTGACTGACATCGTTGCCCTCACGTTCCGTCTGCTGGACAAACGCGAAGGCGGCAGCAACGGTTATGAAAGCCGTATTCCAAACAGTGAGCCAGCAGTAATGCCCAGTAACCGTGGTGCCGAAGCAGTAGACGCTCCTTCCTCAATGCCTGTAGATGCCCCCCCGGCTACTGAAGGCGATGACTTGCCGTTTTAAATTTTAGGCGGATCGTCTGGTAAGGTTGATGATTGTTTATAGGGTTTGTCAGGGTTGATAACAACTATTCAAAAGCATGAATTAATCGCTTTTCGAGTATAAATATCAACCTTTATAAATCCTATAAACTTTCATCAAGCCCCAAGATCGCATCCAACCAAACGTATGGGCTGGCTACTTTTCATTTTCCTGTTATATTTTCTTTGCCTATTGGTCGAGCAAGCGCTGGTAAGTGCCTCGGCTCATGATATCGACACGTTGCGGGCTGAGGATAGCCTCGCCGCTCGTAGAGTATCCTCTATGAGCATTGAAATCCGCCCGACTTTGGCCGCTCTGTTGCTCGCACGAATACTGCTGATCTCTCTTGTGGGGGTTATTGTAGCATTTTATGTGCACAGGTCACTGGAAATCAAAGAATGGCTTTTTGGCTTTTCGGAGTTGAGTGGTCTTTCTCCCCAATTTGTTTGGGGCGTAATGGGGGCTGTTTTGGCGCTTGCCCTTTCACTTGTTATTTGGGGGATGCAAAAACTTGGTTTTAAAAAAAACAAGTTAGGGCGTGCAGCACTTTTATTGAAGCGTTTGTGGTGGTTCGCCTTTTTTTGGCGGGCTGTTTTCAAGGCATTTACTCAAAAAGAAAAAAATACAGAAGCGCAGGGGCATGGTAAAGATTCGGATGCCAATAGCACAGATGCTACCAATGCGGCCAGCGAAAAACGCGAATTGGAATTGCTGAAAAGCATAGTTCAATTTGGCGACGTTACAGTGAAACAGGTAATGCAACCACGTTCCAAGGTGGTGTCCGTAGATTTCAGAACAGGATTCCAAGAGCTGCTCGAAGTGGTGCGTCAGTCGGAGTTTTCGCGCTTGCCGGTACATGACGAAGATTTGGACAACGTTACGGGTATTCTTTATGTGAAAGACCTGGTACCGCATTTGGACAAGGACGAAAAGTTTGAATGGCAGCCGCTTATTCGAACCAATGTGCTGATGGTACCAGAAGCAAAGCGTGGTAGCGAACTGCTTCAAGAATTCAAGCAACAAAAGATGCACATGGCAGTGGTTGTAGACGAATATGGTGGCATTGCAGGCATTGTCACCATGGAAGATATTCTGGAAGAAGTAACGGGCGACATCCGAGACGAGTTTGACGAGGAAAGTGAAATCCGCTACCGTAAGATTGACGATTTCAACTATCTCTTTGAAGGTCAGACACTTCTGAACGATGTGTGCCGTCTTTCAGGTCTCGCCCCAGGCACATTTGATGCCGTACGGGGCACTTCAGATACACTCGCCGGACTTGCCCTAGAATTACGGGGCGATATCCCATTAATCGGCACAGAGGTGTTGTGGAACGGATTTTTACTTTCTGTTACCCTTGCCGACAAACGGCGAATTGAACAATTAAAACTAAGCCTTCCCAAACAGTCCAATTCTTGAAGAAGCTGTCTTTTCCTTAAAGTTCTTTTAAAGTAAGGAGATGGGGGGTGACGCTTGTAGGTTTTTCAGTTTCAGAGGTGCTACTTTTGTTCACGAATCCTCTGATCCAAACTTACAAAATCGTCTAATGAGCAGACTTCTTTTAGTTGTAATACTTTCTAGCCTCTCTTTTTCTGTGCTCTTGGCCCAAGGCACTAAGGGGCGTGTCGGAAGTGGTACCACACCGCAAACTACGATTGCGCCAAGCACAGCGGCTTCGAAGAATGCAAAGACAAGCCCCGCGGCCTCTTCTACCAAGGGCAATGATCGCAGCACGGCTCCTCAGGTTTCGCAAGACCGCGCTGCCAGTCCTACCACTTTTGGCAACGCAACCGTGAAACGACCAACTCTAGACAGGGCAGTGCGCCCATCAGATGCTAAGGCCAATCGTCCCGCTACCTATGCCCCTCCAACGAATGCTACTGCTACAAAAGGCGGTGCTAATGGCACAACACAAAAAGTAACCCCGCTCAAATCCTCTGAACGTGGCACTGTGAATTGGATGACCCTCGAACAAGCCCTTGAAAAAAGTAAGACCGAAAAACGAAAGATTTTCTTGGATCTGTATACAGATTGGTGTGGCTGGTGCAAGCACATGGACTCAACTACTTTTGTGGATGCAACCGTAGCGAAATATTTGAATGAGCACTTCTATCCGGTCAAATTCAATGCCGAACAGGAGAAAGACATCGTATTCAAGGACAAAACCTATAAATTCAAAAAGAATGGCTCCCGTGGCTACCATGAACTTGCAGCGCTATGGCTCAACAACCGCCTGTCATTCCCTACGGTCGTGTTTTTAGACGAAAGCCAACAGCTCATTCAGCCTGTGCCCGGCTATCAGGATGCCGCAAAAATGGAGGCAATTATCAATTATTTTGGATCAGATAGCCATAAAAAGACTCCTTGGGAATCTTACGAAAAGAACTTTTCCAACAAGAGGTAAGTCCAAAGCCACTTCACCAACTATCAAAAAGCAATCGGGGCGGTCACAAACTGTGACCGCCCCGATTGGCATATAGAATAGAAGTGTTTGGCAGATTAATGCGCCACGCTTTTCTTCAACTCTTTGATGCGGGCTTTTTTACCCACCAACCCACGCAGATAGAAGAGGCGGGCACGACGCACGCGGCCACGCTTAATCACTTGCACTTCTGCAACATTGGGATTAGAGTATGAAAAAATACGCTCTACACCCACGCCGTGAGAAATCTTGCGGACCGTAAAGGTTTTTGTAAGTCCGTGACCACTGATCTGGATCACATCTCCGCGATAGTCTTGTTCGCGGGTTTTGTCACCTTCTACAATCTTATAGGTAACAACAACGGTATCGCCCGTTTTGAAATCTGGGAAATTCGGTGCTTTCAGCATTTGCTGATGTACGAACTGTATGGCTTCCAACTCTTTCATTGTATCAAAATTAGAACTCGCTCAAAATTTAGAGGCGCAAAGGTAAAATTCCTTGCCGAAAAAAAAAATTATGTTTTGAAAAAATCCGAAGGGCTGTTAAGTTGTCGTTAAACTAAGTGTTTTAACACCAATATTTTGAACATCTTTCTTGTCTTTGCGTTCACAACGCCTCGATTCAATTTTTTCATCATTCCTAAATTTTTTTGCTAACATGAAGAATCTACTCTTTCTCCCCTTTTTGGCACTGCTTGTAATGGCCGCTAAAGTTCCCTCAAGCTACAAAGTTGACACACAAAACAGTGTGGTAGTTTGGACGGGCTATAAGGTGACTGGTAAGCATACCGGCACAGTAAAAATAAAAAACGGCACACTCACTATTGACGCTGGTCAGCTTACAGGTGGTTCTTTTGACATTGATATCAACAGCATCACTTGCACAGATTTGGAAGGCGAATATGCAGGAAAGCTCGTCGGCCACCTTAAAAGCGACGACTTTTTGGGCGCTGCAAGCTACCCAACCGCTTCATTTGTGATTACGAAAGCAATTCCACAAGACACGAAAGGCAACTACAAAATCTTGGGCAACCTCACCGTCAAAGGTGTTACGAAAGAAGTGAAATACTTTGCCAATGTGGCTGAAGCAAATGGTGCCGTGAATGCCTCTGGCAAAATCACGATTGACCGTTCTGAGTTCAACATGCGCTACGGCTCCGGGTCTTTCTTCGATGGTTTGGGCGACAAGACCATTTATGACGAGTTTGACCTTCAGGTTTCTCTAACAGCCAAGAAATAAACATTTGGTTTTCAAACAATTAAGCCTCAAAAGGATGATTCCTTTTGAGGCTTTTTGTTTTTCATGAAATCTGAAACCGTATATATTTGATAGTTTTCCCAGCAGCAAGGTGGAAGGATTCATAGAGTGTCTGTATGCCAAGTTCAGGAAAGGGCAAGGAGGCGGCATAGATGTCCGAATTTTTGAAAATCAAGGTGTTGCGCTCATCCTGGGCAATAGTATCGAGTGTGAATTGGTAAAAATCGGGATCATCATGTTTTAGATGCACCAGGCCTCCTCTCTGAAGTATCTTTCTGTATTTTTCCAAGAAATAAGCCGAGCTTAGGCGACGGTTCTCTTTGCTTGCACGCGGGAATGGGTCGGGAAATGTGATCCAAACTTCGGCTATCTCGCCGGGAGAAAAGAAAGCGTCAATGATTTCGATGCGCGTGCGCAAAAAAGCAACGTTTGTCAGGCCTGCTTCGAGCGCGGTTTTTGCACCTTTCCAGAGGCGGTTTCCTTTTACGTCTACGCCTATAAAATTGCGTTGCGGGAAATTCTGTGCCAAGCCCACAGCATATTCGCCACCGCCGCAGGCAAGCTCGAGCGTAATCGGGTTATTGTTTTTGAAATGCTCCTTGGCCCATTTACCTTTCAGGTCAATTGAAATCATGCCTGCCCCAACAAGTTGCGGTTCTTTAATATTATAGCACTCATAAACATTTGGAAATGAGAGCACTTCAGCGAATTTTTTGAGTTTGTTTTTGCGAGCCACGGGTTTCTGATAAAAAATTTAGGCCAAACGATGGATTTGTATTTCGTTCCGGCCAAAGGTGCGAAGACTTGATATTTTTGCAGCAAAAAATCCCAACCCATCCATCATGCGAAGCGTTATCCAACGAGTCTCCCACGCATCAGTGTCCATAGATGGCATTGAAAAATCACATATTGACTGTGGGCTGCTCATTTTGCTTGGTATTGAGCACGACGACACCGAGGAGGATATGCTGTGGCTCTGCAAAAAAATCGCAGTGCTCCGCATTTTCTCCGACGAAGCCGGACTGATGAACCTTTCGATCCAAGACATTCAAGGTGAAATAATTGTGGTGAGCCAGTTCACACTTTTTGCCAGCACCAAGAAAGGCAACCGCCCCTCGTTCATCCGTTCGGCCAGGCCAGAAACAGCCATTCCATTGTACGAAAAATTTGTCGAAACCCTTCGACAGGAATCTGCTCGACCAGTGCAAACAGGCGAATTTGGAGCTGATATGAAAGTATCTTTGCTGAATGATGGCCCGGTTACCATTCTAATGGATTCAAAAAATCGGGAATGAGTCGCACGCAAATAAACAAATCCTCATCTCCGCGAATCAACAAAAGATAATGACGCATAAAGCATTCCTACTGATACTCGACGGCTGGGGTATTGGTCAAAAACCCGCAGCTGATGCTATTTTTCAAGCAAATACACCCTACTTCGATAGCCTTTGGGCCAATTATCCGCATAGCACGCTCGTCACCCACGGGGAGGATGTGGGTTTGCCTGACGGACAAATGGGCAACTCCGAAGTCGGTCACCTCAACATAGGCGCTGGGCGAATTATTTGGCAACAGCTGGCCCGGATCAATAAGGCCGTGCGCGAAAGGGAATTGCACCAAAACAAAACGCTCCTGGATGCGCTCCAATATGCCAAAACAAACGGCAAAACCGTCCATTTTATGGGCCTCGTGAGCGATGGCGGGGTACACTCACACATAGAGCATTTGAAGGCCTTGTGTGACGTCGCTACCGAGCAGGGTTGTCCGAAGGTGCTCATACACGCTTTTACCGACGGACGCGATTGTGACCCGAAAAGCGGCGCAGGATTCATCGAGGATTTGCTTCAACATATTGAAAAACAACCCAACTCCGCACACGCCAGCGCAGGCTCGGCAGACGGGAAGGCTTCGTCGGGTAAACCCATTGAACTTGCTACGGTCATTGGTCGCTACTACGCTATGGACCGGGACAAACGTTGGGAACGAATCAAACTTGCCTACGACTTACTCGTGAATGGTGTCGGTGAAGCAGTGGAGGATTTTCCTGCCGCCATATTAAAAAGTTATGCAGAAGGAGTGACCGATGAGTTTTTGAAACCGATGCGGCAGACAGTTTACCAGTCACCAATCACCAATCCACCAATCCACCAATCAACCATCCTCCCTGACGATGTAGTCATTTGCTTCAATTTCAGGACGGATCGCTGTCGTGAAATCACAGAAGTACTCCTGCTGCATGATATTCCGGATTTTGGGATGAAAACGCGGCCCCTCTACTATGTCACCATGACCCGCTACGACCAGGATTTTGAAAATATTCCTGTCCTGTTCGAGAAAGACGATGTGATCATGACCTTGGGGGAAGTATTGGAAAGGGCCGGGAAAACCCAGGTTCGTATTGCCGAAACCGAGAAGTACCCTCACGTCACGTATTTCTTTTCCGGCGGGCGGGAAGATCCTTTTATCGGAGAGCGGCGCATCATGATCCCATCGGCTAAGGTTGCCACTTACGATCTGCAACCAGAAATGAGCGCGGAGGGAATCACACAGGCTATTCTGGGTGATATTCAAGCAAAGGCACCCGATTTTATTTGCTTGAATTTTGCCAATACCGATATGGTAGGCCACACAGGAGTGTTTAGTGCGGCCATGAAAGCTGCCGAAACAGTGGACGGATGTCTAAGCCGAATTGTGCCCCTTGCGCTCGAAAAAGGCTATGCTTGTATCATTATTGCAGACCATGGCAATTCCGATTTCATGGTCAACGATGATGGTACGCCGAATACGGCCCATACAAAAAACCCTGTACCATGCATCCTGGTTAGCCCGTTCTTGAAAGGAGGCGAACAGCTAACAGATGGCCGATTGGCCGATATTGCGCCGACTTTGCTTGCGCTGATGGGTATCCAGCAAGGGGCAGAAATGACTGGGCGGAATCTGGTCAGCGACTTATCCTTCGAAGTGCAGTGAAATGGTGAACGTACGACTCAGCACTTTTTCCAGCACCGTGCTTTGTTGCAAACGGTCGTTGAAAATCAATACGTTGTTTAATCCTTGCGACACTTTGAATTCAGGCGAAAAAATGAAGTATGGGAAGAAAAATTGAATGCCCGCGCCATATTCCACCTGAAAATCAGTAGGAGCAATTTTTACCAGACCGGCAGATTGGCGGGTACGGGAGTCGCTTGCCACATCAAAGGAGTATTTCACACCACCAATGACAAAAAGACGAAAATCATGATAAGGCGCTGATTTGTAGCGCACATGGAATGGCAATTCTACCAAAACCGACTCAATAGGACGACTGACAATAAGGCCATTTTGGCCAGCCGGCGAATAACGGATGGTATGCTCCGTGAACGACAGCGTGGGCAAGAAACGGATATCAAAATATTCGCCCACCTTCAGGTTCGATACAATACCGAGGTTGAAGCCAGGGCCCGTCACTGATTGAGCACTAGAGAAGGAGTCGTTGCGGATAAAATCTTTCGAGTGGTAAATGCGGTAATCACTCGCATTGTAACCAAGCGTGATGCCAAAATAGTAGTTTTTTTGCTGAAAATCAAGGTAATTCAAGTTTTTGCCCTGATTGAACTGGGCGAGTGCCGTGGGAAGTTGCAGTTGCAGCAAGCAGCAGAGCACAAAAGCCACGCGCAAGGCTGGCTGCCAACGGCCTACTGTTTCGTGGCGGTGTAAATGGAGCATATTCCGAGTGTTAGTCGTTCGCATAGAGGGTTTTGAAAATCGGTTTTGGTTAATATTTCTGTGAATTGTTTGCCTTCGGGGAAAACCTGCACACTCTCGAAAAGGTAGGTGTAGGCCCGCATGTCGCGGCTTGTCAAACGCCCAATGAGTGGCAAAACGTATTTGAAGTAGGTGTTGTAGAGTTGTTTGACAGGAAAAACTTGTGGTTTTGAGAATTCAAGTATCACCAGTCTACCACCTGGACGCAATACACGACGCATTTCGGCGAGGCCTTTTTCCAAATTTTCAAAATTACGCACCCCGAAAGCGACCGTCACCGCATCAAAAGAACCATCGGCAAAACGCAGCTGCTCGCAATCGCCCGTTTCGAGACTTATAATATCAGACAATCCTTGGGCCGCAATTTTCCCCCTGCCGATCTCGAGCATCTGGTTGGCAATATCTATGCCGACTACACGCTGAGGCTTCAAAATCTTTGCCATTAAAATGGCCACATCCGCCGTACCAGTGGCCACATCCAAAATCTCAGCAGGTTTTGCCGGTTTCAGATAGGCGATGGCGCGTTTTCGCCACCACAAGTCAATGCCAAGCGAAAGCACCCGGTTTAGCAGGTCGTACCTCGGTGCAATGCGGTCGAACATTTGCTCCACCTCGGCTTTTTTGCCTGCTTCGGAGCCGTATGGCGTGACGGCGGATTCTTCTTTCATAAATATATTGGGCGTAAAAGTAGCAAGCCAGGTTGGATTGCAGGTGAAACAGATAGTTTGTGCTACAATTTGATGTTCTCCACAATCTCCAGCCCATAACCAATAAATCCGGTGCGAGGTTTTGGATGGTTGGTCAGCAGCCGGATTCTGCTGATGCCAAGTTCTCGGAGAATCTGGGCGCCCACACCAAAATCTTTTTTGCCTATGGCTGTATGGAGTTCAAAACGATCTGTATTTCCCTCATCCGCCAACTGTTTGTAATGCTGCAATTTTGCCAACAAATTGGCCTTGTCGCCCTGTCGAAGATACACAAACGCGCCCTTGTCTGCCTGCTGGATCGTTTTTAATGCTGAAGCGATCTGCGTACCGTAATCAGACAAAAGCGAGCCAAGTATTCCACCCGTTTCAGACCAAGAATGAACCCGCACCAGTACCGGTTCATCTTCTTCCCATGTACCCTTTTTCAGTACCAGGTGGGTATCGTTGCTGGCAATGTCGGTGAAGACAACTGCTTGAAATTCACCGTGAATGGTCTTCATGGGTATCTCCATCTCCTTGCGCACCAGCCGCTCCGTACGCATTCTGTAAGCCACGAGATCATCAATAGAAATAATTTTCAAATCATGGCTTTTCGCCACATCCATCAATTGTGGAAGCCGAGCCATGGAGCCATCGGAATGCAGGATTTCAACCAAAACGCCCACTGGGGCAAGCCCTGCAAGCCGAGCCAAATCAACGGCAGCTTCGGTGTGGCCAGTGCGACGCAACACGCCTCCGGTTTTGGCGCGAAGTGGGAAGATGTGGCCGGGTCGGGCATAATCACTGGGTTGGGCAGCCGGATTTGTGAGCCAACGGATTCCGGTGGCTCGGTCGTAAGCAGAAATGCCCGTAGTACAACCTTGCTCAATAAGGTCAATGGATACTGTAAAAGCTGTTTCGTGAAGCGCGGTATTGCTGTTTACCATGAGATCGAGACCCAATTCGTCGGCTCGTTTTTCTTCAAGCGGGGTGCAGATGAGGCCACGCCCGTGCGTTGCCATAAAATTTATTATCTCCGGTGTAATCGTTTCCGCAGCGCATATAAAGTCGCCTTCATTCTCTCGATCTTCGTCGTCCACAACAATGATGACGTGTCCGGCACGGATTTCGGCGATGGCCTCTTCGATGGTATTGAGTTGAATTTGGTCAGACATGAAATGGTGGTGGTGGATAAACGCTCGCGAGGGTTGAAGGAATTTCGGCGCAAAGGTATTTGAATGGAAGGCGGTTCTTTTTGCCAATTTTTTAAAACTACACTATCCCTTTGCCGCAATGTTGGTGACTTAAGGATTTGTGTGTAAAAAGGGGCGTAGTCCCGACAGCGTTTATAGAACAATATTATGTGTGTTTTATGGAGGGGCGTAGCCCCGGCACGATTTGTCAAGGGGTGCCGCCACTACGTGGCTAAAACCCTTAAGTCACCGACATTGCCCTTTGACGGTGCGTAAAAATGCAGAACGGTTGGAGTGGCTGGGGCAGTGAAGCGGAATTCGCTACTTTTGCCGCCTAATGCACGCAGCACTATTCAAAATCAGGCAAAACGGTTATTTCGGCTTTATCAACGCCGAGGGCGAACTCGTCATAGAACCGCAATATCTGGAAGCGGGCGAGTTTCAAAACGGCTTCACAACAGTGCGACTCAATGGCCTCTTGGCTTTATTGGATTCGCTCGGCAGACTCTATATCAAACGCCTGTACCGGGCCGTGGGGCCATTTTCTGAAGACAAAGCAAGGGTACAGGTAGCCCAACTTTGGGGTTATGTAGATCAGCGAGGCAACGAGCTTATTGCGCCACTTTTTGAACATACGGGTGATTTTTGCGAGGGCTTGGCTCCAGCAACGTTTGAAGGCAGTGCGGGTTTTCTTAACCCCGAGGGGCAATTTTCTATTCCTCCCATTTTTTCAAAAACAGGCAATTTTAGCCTGGGGCTTGCCCCTGCCAGCAGCGACGGACGCTGGGGCTTTGTAGACAAATCGGGTGCGTATCGCATTGAACCTCAATGGGATGGCGCGAGTGCATTCCAAGGGCAGTCTGCCTTGGTGATTCGCGATGGGTGTTGGGGAATCTGCAATCGTGCGGGTGAAGAAACCGTGACTCCACAGTTTGAGTTTGTGAAAGGCCATTCGCACGGGGAGTTTTTTGACGGCATGGCACTGGCTTACCGCGAGGGAAAATACGGATTTGTAAGCCAGGATGGAAACATTGCCGTGGAGCCGTTGTTTGACCTTGCAGGCGACTTCGGGGAAGGATTGGCTTTGGTGGAAATCAATGGGGCATACGGTTATATTGACAAGGCGGGCAAACTCGCCATTATGCCAAAATTCGAGGATGCGGGGGTGTTTTCCGATGGCCTGGCCCAAGTTTGCGCCAATGGTTTGTGGGGTTATATCAACCCCGACGGGCAAATTGTGATACTGCCTACCTTTCAATCAGCTGCACCATTCCGGGAGGGTCTTGCATTGACCATTTTGGACGGAAAATGGCAGTACATCAATCGCTTAGGCGAGCTTGTTTGGCGGGAGCATTGATGTACCCCGGAACTCCGTTCCGGGAATTTTTAATATCCCCGGAACGGAGTTCCAAGGTACAACAATCCATGAAAAAACTCAATATCCCATTTTTTGCGGCTGTTTTTTTGCTGTTTTTTGCTGCTTGTGAAAGTGCCAAGCCTGCTAAAAAACCCGCCCAGCCATCTGCACCGTGGTCAGCCCCAGTGCCAAATGTCTCAAATGCTGCTACCAACGTGACCTGGCTCGACAGTGAGCGACTGATGCCTGTACTTGAAATGGCAACAAAAAAGAACAAGCCCGTTTTTGTAGAATTTTATGCGGCTTGGTGCGCACCTTGCAAAGTGATGGAGGAGGATATTTTTACACAACAGCCTGTTTATCAATACCTAAACACTAAATTTTTAAATTTCCGAACGGATTTTGACTCAGGAGCAGGCCGTACCATCGCACAAATTTATGAGGTGGAAAAACTTCCTACGGTCTTGTTTCTTGCCCCCAACGGGGTCGTGTTGGAAAGACATATAGGCATTGCAAATCCTTCAGTGTTGAAGGCATTAGGAGACTCTGCGTTGGGGAAGCTTGGGAAACGGTAATATGAGTCAAGCGAATAATGCCTAGCTGCATAAAATTTATTGCTTTACCATTCTAATGGCTTGTGATTCAATTCCATTTCGGTAAATCACCAATGTATATATCCCAGATGGCCATTGCTGGGACACTACTTTTGTCAACAGATTGGGGTTGAAATCCTGCCTCAAAACTTCCTTGCCCAAAGCGTCGTAAACTGCCAATCGGTAGTCTCCAGATGGAATATGTTTGCCCAAAATTGCCGCCAGCGTGAATCGCTCCCTGAATGGATTGGGGAATACGGTAAACGCATCCAACTGAACTGCTTGTGGAGGCTCAAATGCTGGCAAAACGTATTGATTGTAGTCGCAACCCGGGGTCAAGCATCCATTGCTGTCGAGTTTCAGCAGCCAAAGGTCGTCCCATGAAGGGTTTTGGGGCGTTTGGATGGTGTCCCAGACAAGTCCTGTAAAAATCAGGTCGCCGTTGGCCATTTCTGCCCCGTGATATAAATCAGCCCAATACCCCCCGTCTTTTTTTTCGTAAATCCTGCGCTCCCAGCGCAGTTCCCCGTCAGGCTTGATGCGGGCGATATGAGCGTAGTAACGGTCTGGCTCTTGGATGGTGTCGTAGGGGCTGTCCTGCCCATTGCCGCAACCGATCAGGTCGCCGTTTTGGGCGATGAACGTGCTGGTGAAATTCCGCATTTTGGTTTCTTGGTCGTCTATTTTTTGCCACTCTATCTGGCCGTTCGCATCCAGTTTGAACCAGGTGTCAGGCCCTGAATAAGACCAAAATTCGCCTGTCTCTATCTTCCAGTGGCCGATATAGCCGCCGTCGGGGTGCGCGTGGACTGTCGCGGGCCAACTGGAAATCTCATATACCCCATCGAGCAGCGTCGCCCATTCTTTGATCCCGTCGGCATCGTACTTCTGGATGCTGCATACCGTCTCCTCGTAGGTTTTATTCGACACGCAGAGTGCAATAATCCCCCCGTCTGCACAGGCATCCATGTCTGAGTATCGGATTTTGGGGTATTCTGTATTTTCCGGCAATTTTACTTCCCAGAGTTGGTTCCATGCGGGATCGTAAGCACGGATTTTATACTTGTATCTATTCTCCAGCGTGTCATTATAGGTAAAGTTTACGATCAACCGCTCCCCTTTGCTTTTTATCGTGCGCGCAAACATCGTCCATGGCACACTGGGGTGCCAGTAATTGTGGCGGCCAAGGTAGTTGCCTTGCATATCGTATGCCAACACACTACAGCCGGGTATGGTCTTATAGTCTGTGTTGACCAAGATTGTGTCGTTTCGGATAGCCATGGCGATGTAGGCATTGGGACCGATGGTATCGTACATGAGTGTCTGCCATTGCTTTTCACCATCAAAATCAAATTTGATGAGGCCATAACAGAACTCCGCATTGTTCAATCCGCAAAAACCCCACATAAAGACCAAAAATCCATCGTCTCTGACTATTATCTGTGAGCCATATTCATTGCCCAATTCAATGTCGTAGCGTTTGCTCCAGTATTGTTGACCATACAAAAAAATACTGGCAGTGCAGCTTATGCACAGTGTTAGGAGGTATTTTTTCATGGAATTAAGTTTTAGAAATTTTTTCGGCTTTTGGCAACACGGGATCCCCACCTGATGCAAAGGAATTGCATCAGGTGGGGATAGTGATAACAGGAAAATCAATTTGTCAGAACTAATTTTGATGCGTAGAAGGCTGCGCCCTTGTGGTATAAGCGCAAGAAATAAATCCCTTCAGGCAATTCCTCTTTGAAGGAAAGAGAACCAATATTCATAAATTTGCGCGTCATTATCTTCTTTCCGGCGAGGTTCAACATTTCCAGATGAAGTGTTTCACCTTTGAATCTCGGGCATTCGAGCGTCCACTGCCCGGAGCTGGGATTGGGAAACACCCGGATAGCATCTTCCTGTCTTTCAGGTTTTTTTTGATCTTGTTCCTGAATGGTAATGCCCAATTCTTGAAGCAGGCCATCATCGGTGCAGATGTAGCCTTTGCAAAAACTGAGCAGCGCGCAGGCGTAGCCCTGCATGAGCGAGTGATGAGTATTTGCAATGGCCTGTAGCCTCGCTTCCTGTTGTGTAGTCAGCTGATAATTGGCAGGGGATACCGATTGTGCAATGGCAAAGTTGACGGCCATTATGTTTTTAAACCACACATCATCCTGGTTCTCATCAGTCATGCTGTTTAGCAGGGTTTGGGCTCCGGAGACATTGCTTCTTTGCGTGCGCATCCCTACTACCCAGCGTTGGGCGGTATTTGTGTTCTCTCCGAGCAACAGGTATTCGGCATATTCCAGACTGTCTGCTTCGCAAGCATTTCTCACAAGGTTATGAAGCACATATTCTTGCCATTTTGTTGCCTGGTAGTATTCCCAAGAGGCTTGTTCGCTCTGCGGGTTGGCGAGCCAGGCTGCTTTTTTTACCGCTGTTGTCTGGCGGGCTATATTGAGGTCGCTCTCTCCAAATGGAGGTGTGGCCAGTTGTTCTTCGCAATCCTCGGGAATATGCGGTTGAGAAGCTGGTAAAAGAGTGTAGTTGTTTGTACCCCCATCAAACTGATTATTTGTTGGTTTTTTGCAGGGAACAGGATTATTTGTCAGGTTGTGAACATAATATCTAAAAAATGCTGCCGAACTGGGGGGCGCACTAATAGCGCTAATTGAGTTGTCAAAACAATTGCCCGCTTCTTTTGCAGAGGAACCTTGGTGTGAGGCTATTATCCCCTGCTGCCCGGCAGTTCCGGCAACAGCGATTTCAAGACCAGAGGGGTTGAGAAAATAGTTCCCCGGTATGGCCAAATTAGAATTGTTGTTCGCTGCATTGATACCCCTTTGGATAAAAGATTCAAAGTAATTGCACTTGATTAGGTTGTTTATGTTCCAGGTAGAAACCGCGTGGACGGAAAAAGTATGGTCGTTAAAAAAGTTTTCTATGATTTGGAAATTTGACTCGCCAGCGATCCTGATGCCCCAAGATGCTGTCCCTGATCCCTCGGAAAATCTGCAGCCATCTTTAATAGTGAGTGGGTAGATCATGTTAGGTGTGGAATTGGCATATACACCATATCTAAGTTTTTCGAATTGGCAGTTCTTTATTATGGTTTCCGATTTTGAGACATTTGGCATGGTGCTTTGAGTATTAAAGCCATAGCTCAGTCCAGTCCCTTCTTTAAAAGAGCAGTTTTCAACTTCTGCGCTAAAATCTATGCCCAAGATTCCATAGGTGCCTATTTTATTGAAATGTGTATCGGAAAACTTAATCCCATGACAGCCCCATATAGAAACCCCTTTGTTCACCTCCGAAGGTGGGTTGTCTGATTTGTAAACATCCACATATGTGAAATAACTTTTGTTCTTCTTTCCATACTTCATGAACTCTACGGCACGGCGATTGTCAACGAAATCACTTCCATAAACCATGACTAAGCCACCGTAGTTGGTAAACCATTCACTTCGGGTAGAAATAGCGGTTACTGCATTTCGCATAACAGCACCGTTAAGCCACACTACACCAGCTCCATTCGGATCCAACATCTGCGTTTCATCTTTTGCCAATGCAGGATCGGGCTGTTCAAGAGAAAATGTTGTAGGCTCTACATCATGCAGAAAAATCGCGTCGCAAGGATTGCTTGGATTCCCAGCAAGTTCAATACGAAATCTAGTGTCCGTCAATGCAATGATTGGAGCTGGGCTTAGTTGGTTAGGGTACGGGTCAGCGAAATAGTCGTTTGACAGGTCAAGAATTTGTGCAACATACTCAGGAGCGTAGAAAGAATCATTTGGATTGGCGCATTGAAACTGATGACCGCCCGAACGGACGAAGTGAAAGTCAACAGAAATCGTGGCAATGGGCATTGCCGCATATCCTCCGGGGACATTTTCCCAAAACACTCAAAGCCACAAGCAGGATTTTGAGCATATTCAGGTGTCAAACATGAATATTGTTGCTGCGCAATGACCGTGTTATTGGAAAGGAGAAATGGTGCTGTCAACATAAATGCCATTTTCCAAACACAGAGAGAGAGAGATGTTTCATTTTACAAATGTTTATATGGTGAGCAATGTAGGCTTTGCACAATGCAAGGTAAAGCATAGTGTCAGCGGGTAGGTATATGTCAAGTGTTAAATTTCGCAAGTAGGCTCTTTAGCGACATGAATCAGTGTATCCGGGGCGAAAGCCCCTGCGGGTAGGGAATGGGATTTGTTTTGCTAGAGATATAAGTGTGTAAGCACCGTTGGGGGAATCCTTAATTCGCATGACTCATATTGACTCACATATCGTATGTCAGTTCTACAATTTCTGTCTCCGGATGCGACTGGCAGGTAAGTATGTATCCCGCTTTAACTTCCTCATCATCAAGTGCGTAGCAGGCATCCATTTTTACTTTTCCATTGATGAGTTTTGCCATGCAAGTAGAACATGCCCCGGCAGTGCAAGAGTATGGAGGGTCGTACTTGGCTTTCACAAGCACATCCAAAATGGTTGCGCCATCGGGGACAGACAGTTCGATACGCTCGCCTTTGAGCTGAACGATGACACGCTTTCCGCCAGAGCCGCCGCCAGCGATATCGCCTGGAGTGTGGGTTGCGTTGACAAAATGCTCTGTATGAATTTGTTTGGCCGGGATTTCCCTTGTCAATAGGCTTGCTTTTATGGAATCAGCCATGTCACCTGGGCCGCAGACGAAGTAAATACAATCGGACTCGGGGCCGTGGGCCATGTTGTCGTCTAAAAAGGTGTTTGCTGTGGGCCCGCTTATTCGGCCGATTTTCCCTTGCCAGTTCGTGGTGCTTTTTTTGAACACACCGAAGAGACCTCCCCCTGTGCTTTCTTTTCGGGGTTGGCTGAGCACGTGTTCCACATAAAGTTGGCCGACATAGCGTTCAGAGAGTCGGTCGAGTTCGTCGCGAAAAATGATACTTTCTTCATTTCGGCTCCCGTAGAGCAAAAAAATCGCACTCATCGGCTCGGCTTCGAGCGTAGTTCTGATGATGGACATCAAAGGAGTGATGCCACTGCCCGCAGCAAAAAGATAGTATGTGCGACGTTTGTCGGGATTGAGTTCCGAAAAAAAGCGGCCATCGGGCGGTGCAATTTCCAGCGTTTCGCCCACTTTGGCTTGGTCGTGCAGAAAAGCGGAGGCTTGTCCGCCCTGTACTTTTTTCACCGTAACGGCCAGGCGATTTTCCAGGGGGCTGGATGACATAGAGTACGACCTACGCAATTCGCGCCCATCAAAATGAAATCGCAACGTGAGGTGTTGGCCTTGTTTGTAGGTGAATAAATCGCGCAGTTCGTCAGGAATTTCCAGTTCGATGGTGACAGTGTCTGGGGTTTCGGCGGTCTTGCTTTTTATTTTTAGTTCAAAAAAATCCATGTCGAGGGAAAGTAGAATCTTGTAATGGGGTCTTTTCTTTTTTTGATTGCAGCCCCAAAATATTCGGCAAAAATAAGCCGCCTTAACACGCCGAGCAGGGAATAGTTGAAACGAAAAAAGACAGAAAACGGAAAGCTTCGTGAAAACTTCAAATATCCCAAACAACAACTATTACCTTAGCCGCTGAAAATCAGCACTTTTAACCTTCTAAATGACAATAACAGTATGAAAAGCAATAGCGTTCTCACCTATGTCCTGTATGGCCTTTTGGGATTGTTTATCCTCGCCGCTGGATACTACGCTTGCCAAAGACAAAAAGAGAAAAAGGAACTGGCAGCGCGTGAAGCGGCTGAACTTGAAGAAACGCTCCGTGACATGGGTTATGCCTCTGAGGATTCAATTGCCGCTACTGGCAGCTCTTACATCAACAAAGATTCCTTGGCGAAGCCTACTACTACGACCACCAAACCTACAGGTTCAAAAACCGGCATAGAAAACGAAACTGCCACCAACACCAAAACCAACACGAGCAAACCTTCCTCCACCATAGCCAAGCCTAAAACTACCAGGACCACCAAGGGCGTTGCTGCGGTGAAAGGCCCTGGGACAGGCCGCTGGGCTGTCCGTGCAGGCACTTTTACGTATAAAGAAGGGGCACGACGAAGATTGGAAGAAGTGATCAGAGCGGGTTACCCGAGCGCCGAAATTTCTAAAACAAAAGAAGGATTGGAGGCCGTAATCGTCTTTCGTTCCAATAACAAGGATGCTGCGATTCGAGTTGTGGACCAACTGGAGATAAAAGGGATAGATGCAGCAGTTTTTGATCGGAATAAATAATTTAAGGCACTACACCTTTAACGAGGCTGTCTCACAAGTGTTATTATCAGACAGGATTGACAGAATGAACAGGATTTGGGTAATATAAATGCTCAAAAAATCCTGTAAACCTTGTAAATCCTGTCCAAAACATACTTATGAGACAGCCTCATTTTTTTACCACACCACAAATTCAGTTCTTCTGTTTCGCGCCCGGGATTCCGGAGTATCGTTTGATTCGAGCGGCTTGCTTTCGCCAAAACCTTTGAAGCGAAGGCGTTCTGACGCGATGTTCTTGGCGAGAAGGTAATCTTGTACAGATTTGGCGCGTGATTCGGAGAGTGTTTGGTTGAAATCGGCTTCGCCCACATCGTCGGTATGACCATGGATCTGAATTTTCAGCGTAGGGCTTTCTGTCAGTAGTTGGGCAAGGCGATCTAGTTCGCTCATTGATTCCGGTCGGAGCTCGGCGGAGCCGGTTTCAAAAAAAACATTGCGGAGCACTATCGGCTTACCCTCCTTGGCTAAGGCTTCGGCGGGTAAAATAGGTTGAAGTTCAATGTTCAGCAAAAAAGGTTTGTCGAGTGTAGCACTTTCCACCAGGTTGAAATTGTCGGAGAAAAACAGGAATTTTTCTTTGCTCACATTCAGCGCGTAATCTTTCCCAGCAGGGAGGCAAACCAGGAAGCTGCCATCAGATCTTGTGCTAGCGCTCACGAATATCTTTCCCGTTTTCAGGTCCGTAAACTCCACCTTGGCTATGAGGGGATAGCCCGTCGCAGCGTTGGTCACCTTTGCTTTGGCATAGGTGACGGGCTGTGGACGCGCAAAGGCAGGCAGTTCAAAAGTATAAATATCGAGACCACCTTTGCCACCTGGCCGGTCGCTGGCAAAATAGGCCGTACGCCCATCGAGGCTCACAACCAACATGCCTTCCTCCCCTTTTGTATTGATCGGATAGCCTATGTTTTGTGGCTTGCCCCAAGTGCCATCTGCTTCCTTTCGGGCAAAAAAGATATCGCTACCGCCCATGCCTGGCAAGCTGTCGGAAGCAAAATAGAGGGTTTGTCCGTCGGGATGGAGAAAGGGAGTGTGGTCTTTGCCAGCGGTGTTGATGTTAGGTCCCAGGTTTTCAGGGTTGGCCCACTTTCCCCCTGGCTGTCGGGTGCATTGCCAGAGATCCATGCTGCCGCGAGTACCGGGGCGACTGCTGCTGAAAATCAGGGTTTTGTTGTCGGCACCAATACTTGGCTGAGCGTCCCAATCGGGCGAATTGATGACTGGGCTGAACGGTACAGGCTTGCTCCAACCCGTGCTTTTTAGTTGCGACCAATAGAGATCGCAAGCCCCTTGGAAACCCTCCTCCTCCCGGTTGCAGCCCGTGAAAACCAACCAAGAGCCATCAGGGCTAATGGCCTGTGCGCCTTCGTTGTCGGAGGTATTCACGCCTTCAAGCGGCGCGGGTTTTTGCCAAAGGCCGTCCTTGCGTTCGCTGCGGTAAAAATTCTCGTCGTTGCCATGATCGCGGCGGGTAAAAATCAGGGATTCGCCATCAGCGGTCAACGAAGGGAAATATTCGCTCCACCGGGTATTGATGGAATCGCCGACAGATTTTGGCTCGAACGCCACGGGGTTTTTCACTGCCGTCGCCGCAAAACTGGCCGACGAAAGCAGGCGTTCTGCAGCACGGCGATTTCGCTCACTTTTGGGTTTGTTGCGCAGATAACTCGCCAAGTGTGTGGCGCACTCGGCGTATTCTTCCAACTCCCATTCGGCTTTCGCTAAAAAGAAAAACGCCGCTGGCGCATACAGGCTGTCGAGTGCGATGGCTTCCTCAAAATATTTTTTTGATTTGAAAAAATCGCGGAGGTCGGCGTAGTTGCTGGCGTGGGAGAGTTTGGCATCTATAAATTTTGGGTCGGCTTTCAGCGCTTGTTCAAAATAGCCCTGTGCAATGGCGGCCTCGCCTCGCTCGGCTTCAGACAGCCCTGCGTTGTAGGCAGTACGTGCTTTTTCGGTAGTCGTTTTGGAGGTAGTGTAAGTTTGGGAATTCCCTTCTGGATGACAAAACAAGAGCAGGAACTGGGCTAAAATAAGGAAACGCATGGTCTGTTTTAAGGCAAAACGAAATTTGGCAAGAAGATGTTTTTGATAGATGTCAACATTTCAATTTGTTGGACAAGCAACTAATGCAGACATTTGGCAGTCAAGACGAAGAAACACTAAACCCGCCACAATACAATGTTTATGAAACATATCCTTTCCCGCTTCGCACTGATTTTTGTTTTTTCAGCCATGGCTTTCGTGCTTCGGGCACAAACCGAAGATACCCCCGCGCCAGCATCAGAACAAACGCAGCCCAAACCGAAAGGCATCACCATTTCCGGGCCGGCAGGGGTGAACATTTCCGGGCCAACCACTATCTGCAAAGGCGGCGAGACCATCCTGAAAGCAGAAGGTGATTACGAAAGCTTTGAATGGAATACGGGTGTGAAAGATCGGTTTCTGCGGGTGCGTGAAGAGGGGATATATGAGGTGACGGTAACCACAAAAGGAGGATGCAGGCTCACCACTTCTATTACAGTGCGCGTTATTCCTTGCACTTAAATAAAATGCCCACGCCTAAAAATATGCAATTCCCTGAGCTGCCTGACGACGAACAGGAATCTCTCGTTTCCTTTCATTTTGAAGACGTTGACGTTGAGCTTCCCGAAGCACAAATGCTGACAGATTGGTTGCTTGGCGTAGCTGATTCGGAGGGCAAGGCGTTTGTGGAACTCAACTACATTTTTTGTTCCGATGAACGGTTGCGCGAGATGAATGTGGAATTCCTCGACCACGATTATTATACGGATGTCATCACGTTCCCTTACACGGAGAATGCTATACACGGCGATGTTTTTATCAGCGCTGAGCGGGTTGCCGACAATGCCCAGTCGCTGGGCGTGACCTTCGAGCAGGAACTGTGTCGTGTGCTGGTGCATGGAGTGCTGCATTTGGCAGGCTACTTGGACAAAACTGAAGAAGCCGAGCGCGTGATGCGCGAGCGCGAAGATTTTTATTTGGGAAAAATTTTTCCGAACGGGTAAGGAACGGTGTCAAAATAACTTTCCAATTTCAGGCCAATTATTTTGGCGTTAG
>CAZPTQ010000072.1:0-24306 GCA_964589365.1 uncultured Saprospiraceae bacterium | reverse complement strand
ACCCCTCGCGTTGTGCCGTTGCGGCGTCGTGTGAAAACACCCCTCGCGTTGTGCCTTTGCGGCGTCGTGTGAAAACACCCCTCGCGTTGTGCCGTTGTGTGAAACACCCTATAATCAGATATTACCACGAATCACTCGTTTGATACCATCTCTAAGCAAGGCTTCTCCGAAATTCATCAGTAATCCCAACTTCAAATTGCTAAGTCGCAAATAAGTGAGGAGTATTTTACTATGTACTGGCGCAAGTCTTTCGATTGATTTTAACTCGACAACAAGTTTTTTAGCAACGATGATATCTGCTCTAAACCCAATTGTCAAATTAACTCCCTCTTCTTGAAATGGTATTTCCTTTTGTTGTTCTACAAAAAACCCATTTTTTCTTAAATGATAGACCACAAGTTCCTCATACACGCTTTCAAGGAGACCCGGTCCCCATTTTCGATGGATTTGGAAGCCGATTTCGATGACGATTGCAGCGAGTTCATTTTCGTTCATTTCAAAACCTTGTTCAGATGTTTTAAGCAAGTTTTCCATAAAAAATCAAATGAAGGTGAATAATTTAGCATACTCCAAAGCCAAAAAAACTTTTGTTTTGGTGTGAATAAAGCAACAACGATTATGAGGTTTACAATAAAAATACTGATTCTTTTTTGTTTTGCAAATACCACTTTTGCGCAAAACATCCTCAGCCCCGAGGCCGCGATTGCTGCCGCCCTCCAAAACCACCCGCTCGCCAAAGCTGCCGCTTTTGAACTCAAGGCTAAAAAGTTTGGTGAAAAGGCAGCACTCAACCTGCCCAATCCGGAAATAAACGCTGAAAGCCCAACAGGAGAATTTTACGCCGTCGGTGTATTGCAATCCTTCGAGTTCCCGACAGTTTATGCCCGGCAGATGCAAGTTGCAAAAGCAGAAACCGCCTTGGCCCAAGCAGGGCAGCGCGTAAGCGAAAACGATATGCGATATGCGGTGCGCTCCCTTTATTTGGAAGCACAAGTCGCAGCGTACCAAAGCCGTTTTTGGGCAATACGAGACAGTATGTACGAAGTCATTGGCATTGCTGCCGCTCGACAATTCGCCGCCGGGGAGATTGATTTTTTACAAAAGACACTGGCAGAAAATGAAACAGGCAAAGTGCATCAAGAACATTTGGCTGCTGAACAAAAAGCGGCTGTGTTGCGCCAACAATTGGTGACGCTTACTGGATTGAGCAATTTGGTTTCGTTGATGCCGCTTGGCGTGGACACGAGTGGGCTTGAAGCCTTGCCCGGTATTTCCGAAAACCCTTCAATCGCCTACAATCAACAGGCCGTGCAAGTGGCTGAAAGGCAAATCAATCTGGCAAAAAACAGAGCCTTGCCCAATTTCTCGCTCGGCTATCTGAACCAAGGGCCGCGCAGCACTCCGATTGATTACCGTTTTCGGGCCAGCATGGGTGTTCCTTTGTGGGCCGGACAATACCGCGCTGGAACAAATGTTGCCAAAGCCGAAAGGAATGCGGCAGCAGCCCGTGTTGAAGCGCAAAACCTGGCCTTCGAATTGGAACGCAGCCTCGCTCAATCGGAAGCAGCTACCGCATTGACAAACATACGCTACTACGAACAGGAAGCCTTGCCCCGCAGCCGCTCGCTCATCTCAGCAGCGACGCGAATGCGAGAAGCCGGACAAGTGGATTATATAACTTTCCTGCGAACATTGGATGAGTCCTATACCATTCAGCAGGAATTCGCTGACCAATTGCATGCCTTGAATGTCGCGCAATTGCACCTTCGATACTTGTCGGGCAACTAGATTTTACAAGATTCAAATCTATCAAATCTTAGGCTTCAAAAAATTGACAATCAAGGGTTTATCAAAAAATTCAAATTTTAAGAACATGAAATATTTGTTGTTTATCCTATCTACACTGCTGCCTTTTGTCATGTCAGCACAAGAAGCACACACCCACGCCGATGGCACAACCCACGCTGCTCATGGCGATGAAGCCGCCACAACTGCTGCCAAACCTGGGGCTGACCATTTCACGGTGTACGGCGTGTCGGACAAATACGAACTGACGCTGTATTACCCCGAGCTTATGGCAGGGCAAGAGGCACATTTGACGCTTTTCGTGGCCGATTACCAGAGCAACCGCCCAATAGAAAAAGCTGAATTGAAAATCAGCACGATCGAAAATCCACAAATCGCGTTCGAGGTAATGATGCTTTCGCCGGGTGTATATGAACTGCACAGCACTTTTCCGGAGAACAAAACCTACACCCTCAATGTGCAAATGAACCACCCCAACGGGGCTGATCTCATCGGACTGAAAGGGGTAGCAGTAGGTCAAAAACTGATCGCCGAAGCAGCAGTTGTCGAGAAAAATCCTCAAACTTCCAGTTGGATCTGGTTTCTGGGTGGCTTGGTATTGGGCACGATCGGCATGTGGATGGTCAGTCGCCGCCGAAACCGGGTATTGACCGCTTTGTTATTGTTGGCAAGTGCTTGGTTTTCAACGCCCAACTGGAGCCCTGCTTTCGCGCACGGCGATGAGCCACACGGCCCTGGCTCAGGGGGTAGCGGTTATGGGAAAACGGTATTCGCACCGAAGGAACCCCAGTTTTTGTTTGAAATCCTGACACAGCCAATCGCAGTGGGGGATTACCAGTCTGCCACCACCATGTTTGGCACAGTAGTGCCCGCTTCGGGTGGTTTGGGTGTAGTGGTAGCCCCCCATGGAGGACGCATTACGCGGTTGAATGTTGCCGTTGGCCAAACGGTGCGCGCCGGGCAAACGCTGGCAGTTTTGCAGCAAAATATTGGGACATCCGAGCAAGTGGGCATTGCCACCAACAACAGCGGGTTGGCTGTACAAATCGAGCTTGCAAAAACCCGAGTGGCTGCTACCAAGCGTGAACTGGATCGCCTGAAAAAAATCGAAGACATAGCCGCCGGGCGCGACGTGCAAGCGGCTGAAGCGAATTACAATCAGGCTTTTTTCGAACTGCAAACGCTTGAAAATAAGGCTATTGGCGCCAACACAGCAGCCAATAGCCGCACGGTTGCGCTCATAGCGCCTATAAGTGGCATAGTAGGCACTTTCACGCTTACCCCAGGAGCGGAGGTGGTGGCTGGACAAACTTTGTTGTCTGTGACCAACCTAAATAAGGTGTATGTAGAAGCCCAAGTGTATGACCGCGATGTGCCCGTGATTCGTTCAGGCAACAAGTTTTTAGTGACGTGCAGCACAGACGACCACAAGAGCGCCGAGGTGCGGCTCATTTCGCAGGCCCAAACAATGAATACCGGCAACCAGAGCCAACGGGTACTTTTTGAAATGGACAACCCGCGTGGCGAGTTTAAGATAGGTGAATTCGTGACAGTCAAAGCATTGAACAACAGCACTACACGCGAAATCACCGTTCCTAATTCAGCCTTGACAGAGATCAACGGAAAAACGGCGGTTTTTCTTAAACACGCTCCAGAGGAGTTTGAACTGGCTTACGTTCAAACGGGTGAAGACGATGGGACACGAACCTTAATTTTAAAAGGAATTGAAGAGAGCGAAAAAGTGGTTGTCAATGGAGTGTACGAAGTGAAGATGATGTATTTAAATCAGTAAAACTGATTTTGATGGGTATTGGCGATAACCTGAACTTCTAAACCTTGTAGGTTTCTGAAAACCTACGAGGTTTGGACGCTACAGCCCCAAAACCTCCCGTTCCGCTTTTTTCAAGGATTGCGCCACCAGATCGTAAGAGTGGTCAATCAATTCACGGAGCGTCCGGCCATCCAGACTACCTTCAAAGTCCACCGTATTCCAGTGTTTTTTATTCATGTGCCAACCGGGCTGAATTTCGGGATATTGCTCTCTGAGTTCCACGGCGCGGTCGGGGTCACATTTCAGATTGACTGTGAACTGCGCACTGTCAAGTCCTGTGATGGCAAAAATCTTCCCGCCCACTTTCAACACAAGCGTTTCCGGCCCAAAAGGAAAATCCTCTGAACTGGCTTTTTTGGCCAGGCAATATTCGCGGAATTGCTCAATGTTCATCGTGAGTCATTGGAAGCAACGTGAAAAATCGCAAACCCAAAATCGCAAATCCAAAATTCTACTGCCGGTATTTCTTCTCAAACCGCTGGTTAAGTTGCTTGTGCTTATTGTCCAAATTGATCGTACGGCCTTGGATAAAAGCCGCCGTGACCTGGCAGGTCCGCATATCCAACGCATCGCCTTCGGAGATAAAAAGCGTGGCGTCTTTGCCGGTTTCGAGCGAGCCACAGGTTTTGTCAATTCCCAGAATTTGGGCGGTGTTCAAGGTCAGAGCGCTGATCGCAGCCTCCATAGGAAGGCCAAAGCCCACAGACTGCCCGGCTTGGAACGACAAGTTTCGTTGTTGCCAAAAACCATCGTTCGAGAAGGCAAAAAGTACACCCTTCTCATGCAAAAGTGCGGCAGTTTTAAACGGTTGATCCACATCTTCGTCCTCGCGGGCGGGCAGGCTCTGCGTTTTGCCCAAGATGACGGGTACGTTGTGCGCCTTCAAAAAATCTGGTATAAGCCAAGCGTCGTTCGCGCCAACGATTACCTTTCTGATGCCAAAACTTTCGGCAAAAAGCACTGATTCCTGAATGGTTTTGGCATTATCCGTGTGTATATAAAGCGTTGATTTTTGATCAAAAAGACCACGCATCGCCTCAAATCTAAGGTTTTTTACTGCTGGCGTTGCTTGCTGGGCATAAGCCCCAGCTTCTTCAAAAAAACGGCGGAGCGCCAGCACGTCTTTGTCGTACTGCTCATTTTTCTTTACTTCGGGGTTGCTCGTTCCAAAGCCGCCAAAGGCACTCATTTGAGGCCAGTTAAGATGGATGCCCTCATCTGCCCGGTAGCTGGCGTCTTCCCAGTTCCAGGCATCGAGCTGCACCACGGAGGATGAACCAGAAATAGTGCCGCCACTGGGTGTCACCTGCGCAAGCAGCACACCGTTGGAGCGAACAGTTGGGATCACCTCCGAATCGGTGTTGTAAGCCACCAACGAACGAAGGTTGGGGTTGTATTGGCCTATATCGGCGAAGTCAACGGTGGCACGGGCGGCTTCGATTTCCGCAAGACCAAGGTTGGTAATCGGCGCGATAAAGCCTGGATAAACATGCTTTCCTGAAGCGTCGTACACAGTAGCGTACTTCGAACGGTCAATACGGATGGTGGTCGCATCGGCCACCAGGGTCAGTTTGCCGCCTTCAAAACCAATAGCACTGTTGGCGATAACCGAGCCGTTGCCCAAGTGCGCCGTTGCGCCCATGATGAGGATGGCACCGCTTTGTGCGGGGGCTGGTGTGGGGTTTTGGGCAGAAAATGAGTAGAAAAAAGTAAGCAGAAAAAAGCAGATAGGTGTGGAACGCAAGTACATAGCGGTGCTGATTGAATTAACGTGCGGCAATATTAGCATATCGAAATGAATTTCGCCCTACATCAATGCCTCAAAGAGGTGTCCCTCCCAGCCATTTTGTTTGTTGTCCAAGCAAAAATACAAGCCGTCCAGAAGGAGAACATGGAATAAATAAGCGCAGGTTTTACCATTTCCGGGTTTTGAAGCATATTCCCTGCAATCAGGAATGCAAGCGTGGTGTTTTGCACCCCGCTTTCCATCGCAGCCGTAAGTCGTGAGGGATGGGGCATTCCCATATATCGGAGGGCAAAATAGCCCGTGAACAAACAGGCTGAATTTTGCAAAAACGCAACGGGTAAAATGAGCAGGATGTCGTTGCCGGTGAGTCCGGTACCGCCTACGCTTTCACTCCCGAAAAGTTTTACGGCAAACACAATGGCGAGCAAGCCCAACATGACATATTTCGCGGGCTTGCTGATCCGTTCGGCGAAGCGGGGGCGCACCTTTCGGAGCAAAATCCCCAAAAAAGCGGGGATAATAGTGATGAAAAAGATATGGCCCACTGTATCCCAAAAAGGCAAATGAAGTTCAGAAGATTTGCCAAGGAAAATGCGAAGGCCCATATTGACCACAATCGGAATGGAGAATAGCGTGAGGAGGCTGTTGACAGCCGTGAGCGAAAGTGAGAGTGCCACATTTCCACGCCACAGGTAGGTGAGAAAGCCGGAAGTGGCTCCGCCCGGACTGGCAGCAAGGATGATAAACCCTACTTTTATTTCTGCCGGGATGGGAAGCAGCAAGGTTATGATGAACGCGATGGTAGGCAGCGCAAGCATCTGAACCGTCAACGCGGTAAAGAAAGCGCGGGGATGACGCACTACACGCATGAAGTCAGCAAAAGTGAGTGATAAGCCCACGCCGAACATCACGAGTGCCAAAACAGAACCAACAGAAAGGTCGACGAAGAAAGCTGGACTCAATGGGAAACGAGTTTTTTCAGTGCAAAAGTAAAACGCTGGGCCAGCTCTCCAAGCGACTTAATTTTTTTCGGGCGATATAATTGACGCAGCCCGGCTTCGCTCCTGTTTTTTACGAAAGGCAAATTTGGTTTTAGGCATTTTTTCCCTCGAAAATATACCTGCGAATTTGTTTGCGAAAGTTATGTTTGCAACATCTTTCACTCACTTACCAAAATTTTATTGTTATGAAAAAGACTTACACTCTCATTGTACTCTGTCTCTTCAGCTTCAGTGCCTTTGTCCAAGCCCAGTTCATACTGGGCGGAAACATCGGCTTTTCCGCTCAAAAAGAAACCTTTGACTCTGGCGGCGACGAGGAAGAAATTAAACTTACCAATTTGACGCTAATCCCTCGTTTTGGCTATGCTTTTGGCGATTTTTGGGCTGGTTTGGATGTGGGAATATCTTCCCTCAAGGTCGTAGGGCCAGAAAACGATTTTGATTTCAAATCAAGTGTGGTCAGTGTAAGCCCATTCATCCGCTACATCAAAAAGCCCAACGAACACTTTGGGGTTTGGGTAGAAGGACAAGCCGGGTTTTCCTTTGGGAAAAGCGAATCAGATGGGGACGATCTCGCGAAGTATGCTGGCATCAACATCGGCTTACGCCCAGGGGTGATTTTTTACATCAGCGAAAAATTGTCTTTTGAAGCATCTTTTGGACGTTTGGGATTCTCTCAAACCACGGTTGAAGATGCCGAGGATTCTGACTACAAAGTGACTACATCTGAGATTGGGTTTAGCGCCAACAACAATGGCATTGATTTAGCCCCCCTCTTCTATTTTGAGAATGATGAGCCACAATTCTTAAAGTTCAACACTGGCTTCATGTTTGGCGTAAACTTAATGTTTGGAGGTGCCCGTTCAGCTGCTGGCAACTAAAAGCATGTCGCCGATTTTCAAACAAAAAAATCGCCCGGTCTCAGCAACCGGGCGATTTTTTTTTGACATCTTTACCAAAAATGCAAATGGTTACTTCCCTTCCTCCATGCGCACAAAATATACCAGTCCTGCTTCGTCAATTACCCCAAGCAATGCGCCCGATTCGTCGGTCACCCCCACGATTCCAAAGCCTCGCTGACGAATCAAGCTGCTGACCTTCACGAGCGAATCCTCCAAGTACACAATTTCGGCCCGTTGGGCATATTGACTTATTTCGGTAGTAACATCTGGCTTTCGCATGGCTCGAACGATGTCGTCTTCTTCGAGCATTCCTACCAAACGGTCGTTCACATCGAACACGAGGAAATGGCGTTCAAGGCCGTGACGAAGTGTTTCGATAGCAGTGAGCATCCAATCGTTGGAACGCAAATGCGTAAAATTTGGGCGCATCACATCCCGTGCTTTGTATCGCGAAAGCAGGTCCTCGGTCTGCACGTTGGTGTTCTCTGCGCGCGCCGCATAAATTACGAAAATACCCAGAATACTGAGCATGAAATCGCTGCTCCAAAGCCCAGCTGCCACAAGCATTAGGGCGATCGCTTGTCCCAACCATGCTGCAATCTTCGTGGCTTTGGGTCGCCCCAACCACATGGAAAGCAATGCCCTGAATACCCGGCCACCATCCATCGGGAATGCTGGAATCATGTTGAAAATGACCAGCACAACATTGGTAAATGCCAAGTAGATGAAAAAATGTACCGTCGGAGACATCAGGTACCCAGACTCTGTTGCGATTTCTGGCCCAATATCCCTTGTCTGAACAGCCGAGAGCAACATCTCTCCAAAACTTCCTTCTTCGACCGTAAAACCTATAACCAAAAACAACAGCACTGCAATGACCACGTTCACCGCTGGGCCGGCTATCGCGACCACAAATTCTTGAAAAGGTTTTTCAGGCATCCGTTCCAGCCGCGCAACTCCCCCAATTGGCATTAGCACAATATCACGGGTTTTCACCCCATAACGACGTGCGGCAATGGCATGACCATACTCATGGAGCAAAACACACAGGAACAGGGACATGAAAAGGGCAGTCAGCCATACCGTTTCGACCGTTCCAAGCCCTACGCTTTGGGCGTGCCAAAGGATGTAGAGGAAAATCAGCCCGAAGGTCCAGTGCAAAAAAACCGGGATACCAAGCCAAGTAAAAATTTTTAAAGATCCGCGCATTGAGGTGAGAGACGTGAGAGGGTGAGAGTCGTGAGCGGCCAGCTAAGCCTTTGGTTGCCAAGGCTGAAGGGGCATGTAGCTTTGGCCGAAAAAGAGGGTTAATTTATTGCGGCAGGCTTGTCTGGCTTTGTTGCAAGAATGATGTATTGATAGTCCAGCATGTCTTTGTCAACTTTTTTAATCTTAAATCCCGCAGCGCTCAGTTCTCGCTCCACTTGGGGGAGGGACACTTTATACTCGTCGGGAGGGCCTACCGGCAGATTGTTTTTCTTAAAATCAATGATGAGCAATTGGCCTCCAGGGGCAATGCCTTTGTAGAGGACTTTGAGGTATTCCACACGGTTTTCAATATAGCCGTAGGTGTTCACAATGACCACATCGTCGGCTTCTTCGGGTTGGAGAAGCGGATCATCGTACTCGGCAAGGCGGCTTTCAAAACGATCTCGGTACACGGCAGGAAGGCGCACTTTCACGCTGTCGAGAAAATTGATAAAACGCGGGTCAATATCAATACCGATCACTTTTTTTGCTTTTGGCACCAATCGGAATGTAAAATAGCCCGTTCCAGCTCCGATGTCGACCACCGTTTTGTTTTTTATGTCACCGAGGAAAGAAATAACCAATTCTGGTTTTTGCCAAATTCCCCGATCCTTGTCTTCAAAGTCCGCCACAAGACTTTCAAAATTCCCTGCCCCAGTTTTGGGAAGCTGCAGTGGCTCAGAAACCGTGGTAGCGGCAGTAGGTTTTTCCTGGAAAAGCGAAGGGGCGTCGCTACTAGAGCGAGGTTCGTTTTTACACGAAAAAAAAGAAGCAAATAAGAAGAGGAAAGTAGCAATGTGCCTCATGTGTCGGGTGTGTCGGGTGCGTGGAGCGGAATAGCGACAAATGTAGGAAGTCCGCGTCGAACGGTTTTGAAAAGTTGACAAGCTGGAAAGTTTTGACGACCGAAAAAACGAGCAGGAGGCTTCTATCTTTGCGGGACAGCAAAACCTATAAGGTTTTAAAAACCTTATAGGTTTCAAAGCGAACAACGCCTTGCTGGAGAAATATTGAATCTTGATCAAATCCATACTTAAACCAATTTCCACCCCATCCGGACTGGCTTTTTGGTCCGCAAACCTGCTTGTGGTGAGCATGGTGGTCTCTCCATTTTTGCTTTCAATTAGTATGTGGTTCCTGGTGTTCGCCGCTTGGTGGCACACTGCTGAAACCTTGCCTGTGGGTTCGAATGCTCAGAAAGTGGGCGCCTCTTTGCGCTCCCCAAATACTTGGTGGGAAGTGTTGAAAGTGTCATTTGGCAGGCTTTTTCAACGGAGCGAACTGCTTGTGCTGCTGCTACTTCTGTTGGCTCCTGCTATCAGTTATTTTTGGTCTGATGACAAAACTTACTGGTTGCGATTGGTGCAGACACGGCTCCCGTTTTTGGTGCTTCCATGGGCGTTTGCCAACCTGCCTTCCCTTTCAGAACGGCAATGGAAATCAGTGCTTTACCTTTTGGTTTGGTTCATGGTGGGTATGTGTATCTCGATTGGAATAAATTTTATTTGGCATTTTGATGCCATCATCGAAGGGCTGGGACAGGGAAATCCAGTACCCGTCCCTCGCTCGCACGTTCGGTTTAGCCTTATACTGGCCACTGCAATCATCGTTGGAGGATGGCTTTGGCAACAAGGTTTTTGGCTGCGTTGGGCTTGGGAGCGGAAAGCCTTGTTGGCTGCCACCATTTTTTTGTTTGTTTTTCTGCACGTCCTCTCTGTTCGCAGTGGGCTTTTTTCGCTTTATGCCGCCTTGCTTTTTGCGTTGCTGCGCTATGTTTGGATTAGTAAGAAATGGCTCGCAGGATTGACTGCATTGGGCATCCTCGTTGGAGGATTATGGGTTGCCTCCGAGACCGTCCCAAGTCTGAAAATGCGGATCGCTTACATGAAATACGACTGGGAGCGCTTCAATACCAAGGATGACGGACACCTCTATTCCGATGCAGTCCGCTGGATAACACTCCAGTCTGGTTGGAGTTTGTGGCAGCAAAACCCCATGCTCGGCACAGGTGCTGGCGACCTTCTCAGCGAGACCAAACGCAATACTGCGGAAATGTTCCCCAGCTATGCCCAAGAGCCGGGCTTGCCCCACAATCAGTTCATTTTCATTATGGCCAGCACGGGGCTTTTAGGACTTGTGCTGAGTCTTTTGGCATTTTTTTGGCCAATTTATTATGGTCGCAATAACTTTCTGTTCTTGGCATTCCAAGTCATGGCATTCGCCTCGTTTCTCATTGAGTGTACAATTGAAAACGCGATTGGGGTGTCCTGGTTTCTGTTTTATTCATTGTGGTTTTTAAAGCCATGGCAAGGAAAATGGGCAGGAATGAAACCCCTTTTGTAAATTTGCGATAAAAAGCAACACATGCAATACCACGATGATACCGAACAACTTTTGACCCGCATCACCATTAACCCAAGGGTTATGCTGGGCAAGCCGACTATTAGGGGCACTCGCTTGTCTGTGGAACATATCCTAAAGGCAACGGGTCATGGACTTACATACGAACAGTTGCACGAGGATTTTCCTTTTCTTGAACCTGAAGATATTCAAGCCTGTATTTTATGTGCCACGCAACTTGTTGAAAACGAGCGTGTTTACGCGCTTCCGGTCTAACCATGTTGAAGTTCGTTCTTGATGTAGGGGTAGGCAACAAAACGCTCTAACTGCTCAGAAATGAGGGGTTTGACGTTGTTTCAATTTTAAAAATTGAATCGTCTATGGATGACTCCGATATACTTTCTACTGCAGAAAATGAAGAAAGAATGGTGGTAACAATGGACAAAGACTTTGGAGAATTGGTTTACCGCTCTGGACGAAAGCACAATGGCGTACTCTTGCTTCGCTTGGAGGATGCTACAGGCGATGAGAAAGCAGAAATCATGAAGCAAATCCTCCAAGCGTTTGCTGACCAAATCGAAGGCAAGTTTTGCGTGTTTCAAAATGGACGGCTTCGCATTCGTTGAACTATTATCATGTACGCAAAAAAATCCTTCGGGCAGCATTTCTTAAAAGACGAAAGTATCGCTGAGCGCATCGCCGAAAGCCTTCTTCAAGCGGCCCAAACAGGTTGTGTTCTCGAAGTCGGCCCAGGCATGGGCATGCTCACCAAATACCTGCTCGCCCACCCAGAATACGAGACTTTTGCCGTAGAAGCTGACCGCGACATGGTGGAATATTTGGGGAAAAACTTCCCGGAATTCGCGCAAAAGCACTTGATTCCCAAGGACTTTCTTGACTTCGATGCGCCCGGTTTTTTTGGAGAACGACTGTTTTGCCTGATCGGAAACTATCCCTACAACATCTCTACTCAAATTCTTTTCCGGCTCCTTGATTGGCGGGCACATATCCCGGAAATGGTCGGTATGTTCCAAAAAGAAGTAGCGGATCGCATTGTATCGCCGCCCGGCTCCAGAGTCTATGGCATCACAAGTGTGCTGGCACAGGCATTTTTTAAAACCGAATACCTTTTCACAGTTGAGCCATCCGCTTTCAACCCTCCACCTAAGGTGGTGTCCGCAGTCATCCGTCTTACCCGAAAGGAAGGTTTTGAACTGGGCTGCGATGAGAAACTTTTTAAAACCATTGTCAAAACAGCCTTTGGCCAGCGCAGGAAAATGTTGAGAAATACGCTTAAGCCCTTCTTTGCCCATGAATTATTGATGGAAGACCCCTATTTTGAAAAACGCCCCGAAACCCTGAGTTGGGAGGAATATGTTCAATTGACAAACAACGTATCTTTGAGCAAAATTCAAAAAAAATGACTGCTATCCTTGAACACGAGGCCAAGCCAGCCAAAATGACTTCGGCAGCCTTTCGGGAGCTCGAATTCCCGGACGACGACCTATTTACCTATGAACTCATAAACGGCCAACTCGTGAAAAAATCTGCACCCAAACCACTGCATCAACTGCTTTCGCAGCGCATTGAGTTCGTGTTGGCAAATTTTTTAAAGGAAAAACAATTGGGGCAATTTTGCCATGCCCCCGTGGATGTTTTTCTGGACGACTACAACACAGTTCAACCAGATATCTGCTTTTTGGGCACAGAAAGGGCCTTCTTGATGACCTCAACGAAGGAATAATGGGAGCTCCCGACCTGATCATAAAAATCCTTTCACCTGGCTCACTCCGATATGATCGCGGCGAAAAAAAAGATATTTATGAACGCTTTGCCGTTAAAGAATACTGGATTGTGGATCCTAATAACCGCGCGGTGGAGATCTATATGATGCGGGAAAACGCCTTCGCCACCCACGGCATCTTTGAAGCGGGGGAAAAAGCCAGCTCTGCGCTATTGGCCGGTTTTGAGATCGAAATCAACGAATTCTTTAAGAAAGAAACACTTTGAGTATGCCTGCCGCCGTTGAGCAAAGGCCTTCGCCCTCCTATTACGATCTTGTTTATGCAGTTGTGCGCCAAGTGCCCCGCGGCCGCGTAACCAACTATGGCGCCATCGCCGATTTTATCGCCCTTGGCTCCTCGCGCATGGTCGGCTGGGCATTGAACAATTGCCATCAAATGGACGGAGTGCCCGCCCACCGCGTCGTGAACCGCAAAGGCGAACTGAGCGGACGACACCACTTTGCTACCCCAACACGCATGCAGGAACTCCTTGAAAACGAAGGCATTAAGGTTGAAAACGATTGTGTGTTAGATTTCAAAGTACATTTTTGGCATCCCAGCGAACTGGGCGAAAACTGGGAAGCATTTTAATAATCTGAAAAAAAGAGACTGTTCAAGAATCTGTGCCAGAAAAAAATGACGAACTAAAGTTCAAACCACGCGTTACATTTACCTTTGGAATATTCGCATTTTGCTACAAAACTGGACATATCGGCGCTTTGGCGCATGGTCATTGATGCTGCTTTTCACGGCCTTATGGTCGGTTAAGACAGCCCACGTCCTGTTGTCCCATCATCATCACCAAGCAGAACACCCGGTTTGCGAAACCTCCCACGATCCAAAAAGCGCACACATCCACGACGAGCGGTGGGGTGTTGAAGATTGTTCCCTTTGCGCCTTTGTTGTTTCGGTATCCGAGCCTTTTTATTTGCCTTCGCCGCCCGTTTTTCTTTCCAAGCTTCCTGATTCGGAATCGCCCGTTTTCTATAACTCGCCCGTTTTTGCCAAAAGGGCCAGCGATTCTTTTATGCGCCGAGGGCCACCCTCTTTGGTGATTGGTTGACTGGTTTCAACTCTTGTGTTTGATTCTCAATATTTTGGGGATCAAACGTTTGGCGCACTCCCGGATTTTCTAATTCGGGGATTTCCAATTATTTAATTTTCCAACTCATGTTGAAAAGCAAGGCCACATTGCTGGGCTTTTGCACGCTGCTTGGCAGTATTGGGCTAAATGCTCAGGACTGTCACCTTGCCCTTCGCGGTCAGGTCACCGAATTGGCAAACAATGACCCTTTAGCATTTGCAAGTGTATTTGTCAAAGAGCTTGGCAGATCCACGGTAACAGACGAAAATGGCTGGTTTGCCATTCCAAATTTGTGTGAGAAGACGTCCTATACCATCGAAATTCGCCACATTGAGTGTGCCCACTACACCCAGATCGTGCAACTTACGGAGAACACCCAAATGGATTTTCATCTGACACACGACGCAATTTTGAACGAAGTGGTGATCAAAGAAAAAGCCCTTGCTCCACCCGTCGCGCAAGCAGAAAGTGTTGTAAATCAGATAGATTTAGAATCTGGTAAAGGAATCAGTCTCGCCGAAACGCTCAAAAAACTCCCCGGCGTGAGCTCGCTAAACACGGGCGCAACCATTGCCAAACCCGTCATCCAGGGCCTCCACTCCAACCGCATCGCCATTGTAACGAATGGCGTAGCGCTCGAAGGCCAACAATGGGGCAGCGAACACGCCCCGGAGATTGATCCCTATACTGCGGGCAAAATTTCGGTGCTGAAAGGCGCCGCCGGACTGCGTTATGGCGTGGGTGCAATGGGCGGCGCAGTCATTTTGGAACCTGCGCCGCTGCGGCAAGCCGATGGCATTGGCGGCTGGCTTAATCTCGGTGGTTTTTCCAATGGCTGGGGAGCGGTGGCAGCGGGTGCATTGGATTGGCATTTGCCCGGAAAATCGCTGACCATTCGTGTACAAGGCACTGGCAAACGCAGTGGCAACCTTCGAGCGCCTGATTATTTTCTTGGCAATACAGGGGCATCTGAACTCAACTTTTCGACTATGGCGGGCTGGCGCACCGGACGCTGGGAACATGAATTGAGCGCTTCACGTTTTGCGCAAAAAATTGGCATCCTCCGGGCTTCTCATATCAGCGACACCGCGCGTTTGCGTGAAGCGATTCGCAGCGAGGTGCCGCTTCAAAACGACAACCGTTTCAGCTGGATCATTGGCCGACCTTATCAGGATATTCAGCATAACCTGTTGAAATACAAGACTGTTTTTCGATTTTCTGAAAAATGGAAACTCTCCGCGCAATACTCCTGGCAGTACAATAACCGGCGTGAATTCGATGCGCACCCACCCAAAAGCGACCCGCAGGATTTGGAAAAAAAGCCCCAGCAGTCGTTCCGAATCTGGTCAAATACACTGGACATTGCGCTAGAACATTTGCCGATCCATCACTATCAGGGCGGAGTGGGCATTCAGGCAATTCAGCAACTCAATTTTGTTGGGAAAGGCGGTTCTCTGCCCGATTATCAGTTGTTGGGCGGCTCACTTTGGGCGATGGAACGTTGGCGGCGATACCCTGTTCCCTGGGAGTTTGAGGCGGGACTTCGCTATGATTTTCGTCATGCGCATGTGACGACCGAGGGTAATGGAAATCAGAATTTGGACAAAACCCTGATTTATCACAACGTATCCGGGTCGCTTGGAGGGATTTATCATTTTGGGAAAACCCTGTCGGCTACGCTCCACACCGGGCTTGCCTGGCGACCTCCGCATGTGAACGAACTTTTTGCACGGGGTGTCCACCACGGCGCAGCCACCTACGAGCGTGGCGATTCGACGCTGCTCCCTGAAAAATCTTGGAATTCCAACCTGACATTCCAGTATCGCCAAGGGAAAACTGCAGCATCTTTGACTTTTTTCCGCAATCAAATCCAAGATTTCATCTTCATCCAATCGCTGGATTCAATCATCGTTACCGTGCGCGGGCCGTTCCCGTTTTATCAGTATGCGCAAGCGCAAAATGTTGTCATTCAAGGTATTGATGCCGACTTTGAACTTCCAGTTTTTCAAAATATTTCGTTTGAAAGCCGATTATCCCTACTACGCGGCTGGAGAAATTCGGAAAATGAGCGCACGCGAGACTGGTTGCCGCTCATGCCGGTAGATAGGGTACAATATGGGCTGAAATGGGCAGTGAACGATCCAGAATCAAAAGCCATTAGCCAAGCTTCAACGTTTTTGAGCCTGCAGGCTTCAACGTCATTCCGCCAAACGCGGGTACCTGCTGAAGGTTTATTAAAAATGGCCCCAGCCGCATTCACCATACTACACCTGGAGGCAGGACATACCTTTAACCTATCTTTCGCGAAAGAAAAAATCCCGCTGGAAATTGGTCTAACAGTACAAAACCTGACCAACATCCGATACCGAGAATACCTCAATTTTTTCCGCTATTTTACGGATGAAACCGGGGTGAATGTGGGACTTCGGGTTAAGGCGACATTTGGTGGGTAAGGGTATTGCACGAATTGCACGAATTTCCACCAATTCGTGCAATTCGTGGCAACTCAAAAACAAGGACTTTCAATCATTCACAATTTTAAACATAGCTAAAAATGAAACACACAAGCATTTTTCTTGTAATCTTAATCGCTACACTAACTTTCTTCAGCTGCAAAAAGGACGACAAAACGGAGGCAGAAAATATCACCAAAATAGTATTGCACTTTACGGCTCCCGGCTTCGATCAGGAGTTTGAAGCCAAAGAAACCAACGGCGACGGGGTTTGGGATTCCATTGACGAAATCATACTTCCTACACTCACGGGAGATATTACCTGCCATATCCACGTATATGATGAAACGCAAAGCCCTGTCGTGGATTTGACGGAAGAAATTGACGCTGAAAGCAATGTACACCTCTTTACTTTCAAGGTTTCGGGGGCAGACCTGGCGATCAAACCCAATGACACGGATGCCAGTGGCAAACCCTTCAATCTGGAAACCCTCTGGGATGCCGGCGATGTTTCCAACGGCTCCGTACAGATCAAACTCCACCATGAGCCTACGGATAAAACGGCTACTGATCCTGGCGGGGAAATTGATTTAGATGTGATATTTTTGGTGAAGATTCAGTGAGAAAGACTATTTGATCTCCTTCACTTTCAACAATTTAGCACCGTTCCATTTGTGCAAGCTGATGCCGTAAGACTGTCTGCTCCTTACAAGATCATTGCCTTTTTCTTCAAATTCGGAGTGGTCATGTGTCACGATGATATGATCGCCGATGCCACCACGCTGACTGGGCAGGATAAATTCTTCTGAATCATAAAACACTCCGCCATCACTGACCGAGGAAGTTTCGAGCACCTTGGTCAGCTGGTTGTTTTCCAGCCAAAACAAGAGATTGTTGCCCGAAGGATAGCCACAAGCCGGGTAATAATAATTGACAGACAATACCGCTTTTACCTTTGGGAATGACTCAAATATCACTTCAAAACTCGGGTAATAGGAAAGGTCGCCATTGGTGGTGAATTCGCATTTAGCGAGTTCCTTCCCATCTTTGGCGGCGCGCACCTGCACCGTAATCTGATGCTTTTCTTCGTTGTAGGCAGCCACCCCGGTCAGGTATTGAACCCCGGCATTGGGCGTGTATTCCTCATTGGGGGTTTGAATGCTTGCCAACGCGAGGAACCCGCCCCAGAGATAGCCTGTTTGTTCGGGCTTGCCCATGGCTTTTGTGCGTACCTGTACCCAGGGCAATTTTACACCGCGCAAGGTCAGCGAGTCTGTGCTGACACTGATGATCTCGACAGGGGTAGCAATGGCAAGTTTGGTAATGACGCTGGATTGTGTGTTGGACCCTTCGCGCAAATTGGCATCCGAAACCATCGAAAAGTATTGCTTACCCACTACAAAGCCTTCGAGCGAGCCATCGGATATCATCCAGTTGTTGACATCCGCTTCTTGGGCAAAGACGAGGCTGGTGGCTAATAAGGCAACAATGGTCAAAAGTGTTTTTTTCATGATTTTTGAATGTAATTACGAGGAAAAATTTATTTCACGCGACGACGCAACGACGCATTTGTTTCACGCAACGACGCAACGTTTTAATTGCCCGACTCTCAAAACGTTGCGCCGTTGCGTCGTTGCGTGAAATATAAACGTTGCGTCGTTGCGTGAAATATAAACGTTGCGTCGTTGCGTCGTCGCGTGAAACAAATGCGTCGTCGCGTGAAACAAATGCGTCGTCGCGTGAAACAAATGCGTCGTCGCGTGAGATAAATTTGCCTTCTAGGTTATCGTAAAAATTTAATGGCAAAAGTAGCGCGTTAACCCGCTATCTTTTTTGCACTCTTTTTCGCTGCCGCAATTCCATGTACTCCAAAACCGCCTCTTTGGAAGTCAGCCAGTTTCTCCCTTCCTTAAAAGCGTCAATCTTACCCCGTCTTGCCAGCAAACTAACGTATTCCTGATTGTACGGAAAGTCTGGCTCGCTTGCGATGTCCGTTATGGATTGATAGTCCTCGTAGGTATTGGTAAAATTGCTCAAATAAATATCCAAGGACCGCTCTAAAGCCTGAAGCACCAGCAGCAATATTTTGCCGTAATCACCTTGGTTGGCTTTGTTAAGTGCGTCGTAGTATTTTTTCTGGTCGTTCTTCAGGATGATGGCTGGTGGATAGCCTTCCTTCATCAACAGCAGGTTGAATAACAGGCGAGTCGTTCGCCCGTTCCCGTCAAAAAAAGGGTGTACCCACACAAAGCGATGATGAAAGATGCTTGCTTTAATCACCGTATCCAATGGGCTTGATCCATCATTGCCCCAATCAATCAGTTCTTCCATCAATGCATCTACTTTGAGCGCATTGGGCGGCGCAAAATTGGCCCCGGAAATGCGTACGCCCGCGTTTCGATACCTGCCTGCAAATTCCTTTTCGATTTTTTGCAGCACCAATGCATGTACGCTCAAAATATCAGCTGCCTTCAAAACGTACTGCTCCGACACCAGTGTTTCGATGAATTCAATCGCTTCTTGATGATTAACAGCTTCAAAGTGTTCCCGCAACGATTTTCCTCGAATGGTCAATCCATCCTCAATGACCATTTTGGTTTCCTGAAGCGTAAGGGTATTGCCTTCAATGCTGTTGGAATGGTACGTCCATTCAAGTGTAAGGCTGTTTTTAATATTTTGGACAGCCGCAGCAGGTAGCGGGCGCAATGCGTCTAACTTGGATTTTTTTGCCTGAATTCTGGCTAAATATTGATCCAGACCATCGAATTGGTAGGGATAGTTTTTCCATTCCATACAACAAAGGTAAAACTTAGAATCGGTAAATTGACAAAAGTAATCTATCCGATATTAAAAACCTTTTCACCTAACTCTTGATTCCCATTTGATGCAAAAAGCCACAATTCTCCCTTTCTTTGTGGACAATCAATTTACAGCAGCATGGACGGCGTTTTTCGAGGTTTTCTACTCTTTTTTCTTCTGTTTTTCTCTCCAAAAACCGGGTTTGCCCAGTGCGACCCGTTTTTCCCCAAGCCTCTCAGCCCTCGCACAGCGAATTATGAGATTTATGTGACACTTGACGACCACAGCAAAACCATTGATGCCACACAAACCATCCGCTTCATCAATCAATCGCCCGTGCCGGTGCGCGAATTGCGAATGTACCTGTACCTCAATGCGTTCAAAAACACGGAATCCACTTTTTTAAAGGGCACAGGTCAAATTTTTGGGCAGAGTTTTCTCAACCGCAACCAAAATGAATGGGGCTGGGTAGACATCGAAAAGATTGAAAGGGAAGACGGCACCGATTTGAGCGGCCAAATGCGCTTCGTACAGCCGGATGATGGAAATACTGCCGACCAATCCGTGCTGGAAGTAGGCCTCAATAAGCCCATTCTGCCGGGCGAAACAGGGGTTTTTCACCTGAAATGGCGCGCTCAGATGCCTAAAACCATTGCCCGAGCCGGATACAGCAAGGATTTCTATTTGTTTTGTCACTGGTTTCCGCAATTGGGTGTTTTTGAACAAAATACATCGGGAAACTGGGGCTGGAACTGCCACCAGTTTCATCGGCACACTGAATTTTATGCAGATTTTGGGGTGTATGATGTGCATATCACTGCTGACAGCAAATTTGTGATGGGCGCTTCTGGCTGCCTCGTCAGCGAAAAAATCAATAGCAACAGCACCACCACCCGACATTTTCATGTCGAGGATGTAATTGATTTTGCATGGTCGGTGTATCCGAGGTTCACGGTACAAGAAGAGCGATTTACCCGTCGTCGGCAAGCCAATGACGGGCAAAGCAATGACGTCCATATCCGACTTTTAATAGCCCCTGAGCACGCCTGCGTGGGGCCTCGATACCTTCACGCGCTAAAATTTGCGCTCGAATATCTGGAAAAACATGTCGGCCCATACCCATACCCCAGTATCACGGTCGTGGACCCACCCTTCCACGGGCTGCGCTCCGGTCTGATGGAATACCCGACGCTGATTACCGTCGGCACTTTTTATGGAATGCCCGCGAACATCCGTGTCACCGAATCATTGGTGGTCCATGAGTTTGTGCACCAGTATTTTATGGGCATGGTAGCCTCCAATGAAAAGGAGGAGGCCTGGCTCGACGAGGGTATTGTCACCTATTTTGAAGACCGGATAATTGATGCCGCCTTTGGTGAAAAACAGTCGCTGGTAGATGTATTTGGCTATCGTTTTGACAACCGTGAACTTACCCGATTGGAATACACCACCATGGCCAATCCCCGCGAAGGCATCGTGGCACGCCCGGGCTGGGATTTTACGGACACGAATTTCAAAGCCTTGATTTACAGCAAAACAGCAACGGCACTGCGAACCGTGGAGGCGCTAATTGGCACCGAAAAAATGGATCAAATCATTCAGACCTATTTTGAACGCTGGAAATTCCGGCACCCAAAAGGGGCTGATTTTATGGTAGTTTTGAAAGAAGGATTGAGCACTGGCCAGGATTCTGTATTTGCCAGTCAAGTTTATAGTTTGTTTGAGAAAAGCATTTACAGTGCGGTCGTGTTGGATTACGCCGTCGTTCGTATTTCCAACGAAAAATTGCCCGCCTCGCAGGGTGTATTTGGGAACAGTCAGTTGGCATTTACCTATCAAAACGGAGAGGGCCAATCTCCTACCCTTTCCAAAGTAGAAGTGCAACGCAAAGGAGATTGGGTTTTTCCAGTAGAGCTCCTGGTGACTTTTGAGGACGGTACGACCCAAACCTTGCATTGGTCCGGCAAAGAGGGTTTGAAGGTTTTTGAATTTCAAGATGGATTAAAAATCGTCTCCGCCCAGATAGACCCGCAGCAAAAAATTGCGCTGGATATTGACCTGAACAACAACAGCATGACGCTTCAACCAGAAAAAATCTCGCTTTGGAAGTACGCGGCAAAAGCCGTTTTTTGGGTTCAAAACCTGATGCAAACAACTAGTTTTTTGATGTAATAATGAACAGCCTACAAATCATATCAAGTAGTTTTTCCAAGGAGCGACGCCAATGGCGCATTGCGGCAACAGTCTATTTTATTCAACTGTGTCTGGCCTTGACATTGGGTATGCAAGCGCACAGCGTTTTGGAATCTTCCATCGGGCATTCTCTGGAAATCAATAAGTTGCTCGCCCAATATGATCATACCGTACTGACCGATTTTCTGAAAGTGCATGGAGCGTCTATCACGCCCTTGATCGGCCAGTTGCGCTGGTTATTGCTGGTTTGGTTGATTTTTTCGGTGTTTATTAATGCCGGAATGTTGTATTCCGTTCAATTGGGGCAATCAACAGCACGTGCATTCTGGCAGGGCGCCGCCCAGTACTTCTTCCCATTTTTGAAAATCAGTTTGACATTTCTGTTGCTGGCGGCAGTTTGGACATTGGTAGTTTGGTTGCCCATGGCAATGTTTATAGAACCTTCGCTTCAATATTTTACTTCAGAAAAGTACACAGTATGGCTGACAATGAGCCTGTTGTTGGTTTACCTGATTGGTTTGGCGGTGCTGTTTATTTGGTCGGTAATCAGCCGTCTTGTAAAGATCAAAACCAGTGCTTCGACAGCAGCATGCGTAAAAAATGGATGGGGCATTTTCAGCAAAAACAAAAGAGGTTTTCTGATTTTGATGTTTGGTTTCCTGGCCTTGCAAATCGCTTTACTCTTAGTTTATTGGATGCTGGAGGCTTTTGCAGGCATGACTTCGCCGGCCTTGGTTTTGGTGCTTTTCGTGGTTCAACAGGCATTTGTTTTTTTCAGGATACAAGTCCGGCAAATGATGTACTCGGGGTTTCATTATCTTACAACACCAAAGGGAGCGCAAATGGGTTAGGAACGTGTGAATAATAACTTGTTACTTTCAGGTAGATTACTTTTTGCTAAGACAACTATCTTTTTGTGCGAATAGCGGGGCTCTTTTATCAAAAAGATAGGCAGTATGAGCGGAAAGGAATCAGATGAAAGTAACAAGTTATTGTTCACACGTTCCTTAACTGCCAGATTTTGGCAAAAAATCAAAAACAAATTTTTAGCCTTGTCTAAAAATAAAATTAAACTACCTTTGCATTTAAATTAGGTTGCCTAAAATATAATGTATACGGTTGGTTTAACAATGAAAAAACTTCTCCTTCTCCTATTGTTGCACGGCATTTCTTGGCAATTCGCTGCCCAGTCGCAACATCCATTCACCGGAAAAGTACTGGATGCCCTCACCCGCGAACCCATCATGGCTGCCACCGTGACCATCGAAACTCAGACCGGAGGCAGTTACACTGATTCATTGGGACAGTTTAGATTTCCTTCAAAACCAGGCATAAACCACGCCACAATCAAGGTGCGCTGCATTGGGTACAACCCATGGACAGGCAAACTTAACACCAAACTACCCGAGCAAACCATCTTGCTTGAACCTTCTGAAAACGCGCTGGGCGCTGTGGTCATAACAGCTACCATGAAGGAGGTAAGCAAAGACGCATCCCCGATACCTGTAGAAATCTACACGCCGCGCTTCTTCCAAAAAAACGCAACCCCCACTTTTTTTGAAGCCCTAACGGTTGTAAACGGGGTGCGGCCACAACTAAATTGTAACGTTTGCAATACGGGCGACATCCACATCAACGGCATGGAAGGCCCCTACACTATGGTCACAATAGACGGGATGCCCATCGTGAGCGGCCTCTCCACGGTGTACGGCCTGAGCGGAATCCCCAACGGCTTGGTGGAACGAATTGAAGTGGTAAAAGGTCCCGCAAGCACACTGTACGGATCAGAGGCTGTGGGCGGCATGGTCAACGTAATCACGAAAAGCGCTCTGACCGCACCGCGTTTTTATGCCGATGTCTTTGCAACCTCGAACGAGGAGTTGAACGTGGATCTGGCAGTGGCCGGACGCGTTGGAAAAGCACATAGTTTGCTGGGAATAAACTATTTCAACTTCCACAACCGCCTGGATATCAATGGCGACAATTTCACCGACGTGACGCAGCAAGATCGAATCTCGGTGTTCAACAAGTGGAATTTCAAACGTAAAAACGACCAAATCGCCTCCCTTGCAGCGCGTTATGTATACGAAGATCGTTGGGGCGGCGAAATGAACTGGGCGCCTCAATGGCGTGGCACAGACAGTATTTACGGTGAAAGTATTTATACCAACCGCATAGAATTTTTGGGGAAATACCAGATTCCCATCAAAAATCGCCGCGTGATGATGGATGGCTCCTGGAACCTCCACAATCAAAACTCCGTGTATGGCACAACCGTTTATCTCGGTAAACAGGAGGTTGCTTTCGGCCAACTGACCACTGATTTGCCCTTTGGGGCGCGCCACGATGCACTGCTCGGTGTCGCGCTACGCTTTACTAAATACGATGACAACACCCCTGCCACCTCCTCCATCAATGGGCTTGAAAATCTGCCCTCTAAGGTTTGGCTGCCCGGGTTGTTTCTTCAAGACGAGATCGAACTGAACGCCCAAAACATCTTGCTGCTCGGCTTGCGTTACGACTACAACTCCGTACACGGCAACATTTTGACCCCGCGCATCAGTTGGAAATGGGCCAGGAATGCTCAGCATATCCTGCGACTGACGGCAGGTTCAGGCTATCGGGTGGCGAATATTTTTACGGAAGACCACGCCGCGCTAACGGGCGCGCGCGAAGTTGTGATTGCCGAGAACCTGCTACCTGAACGCTCCTGGAATGCTAACCTGAACTACGTCCGCAAGTTTTTTCCAAAAAGAGCGGGCTTTATTGGCTTGGACGGCTCGCTGTTTTTTACTTATTTCAGCAACCAAATTCTGCCTGACTTCAACACGGACCCAAACAAAATCATTTTTGCCAACCTGGATGGTTATGGCATCTCCACAGGTGTATCACTCAACTTTGATTTCAATTTTCTCAATGGACTAAAAATCATTGCCGGCGCAACCGCCATGGATGTGTACCAGGTGGAAAACGGAGAACGGTTGCCTCAACTTTATGCCCCACCATTCTCAGGCACCTGGACCGTGACTTATACATTGATGAAATGGGGAATCACTATTGACTACACTGGAAACCTGAACAGTCCGATGCACCTGCCTGTTTTGCCCAATGACCCACG
>CAZPTQ010000071.1:0-24354 GCA_964589365.1 uncultured Saprospiraceae bacterium | reverse complement strand
CGCATATTCATACGCCAACTGGTGGACTCGCCACTAGTGCCTGAGCAGCCAGACAGAAAGTGCATCCAAAATCTGTCAATAATGTAACTATTTGCAAGATACTTGTAACGCTCCGTCGTTTACATGGGCCTACTTTTGTTCTGTGTATAGCATTGCACTTCATCTGGCTAATTTCAAAACGTGCAAACTAACGCCAAATTCCATCCAATTGTCGAATCTCTAGGGGGATAACAAGTTGAACCACATAATGCCCGTCGCAAACCGCTGGCGAAAATTCTTGCGTGTCGTTTTGTACACGTTTTGTGTCCTGCTCCTGCTGGCAATCGCCGCTTTATATGTCCTGACATTGCCTCCCGTGCAGCAACGCATCACCCGGAAAGTGGAAAGTTTTTTACAGGAAAAACTCGGTACTCGCGTGGAAGTAGGCTCTATTGGTTTGCAGTTTCCTTACCATATTGCTCTGGAAAGGCTGTTGTTGGAAGACAAACAGCAGGACACGCTGCTCCGGGTTGGCAGTCTCGTGGTTACCGTAGATATGTGGAAACTGCTGAATCAAACCATTGAGTTGCAGCAAGTAAGGCTGGAAAACGCCTCGGTGTATCTACACCGGAAAGACAGCATTTACAATTTCGATTTCATCGTGCAAGCCTTTACCGACCCGAACGCGCCTGCTTCGACGGATACCACCGCCAGTCCCTGGAAACTACAGGTGGACTTGACACGTGTTCTGCTCCAACAGATTCATTTCCTGTTGATTGATGAGGATGCCGCCAGTACGACCGAGGCCAGGATCGGCAGTGCTGAAACTGTGCTCGCCAGAGCCGATCTGAAAAACCTGTACTTTGAATTGGATGGATTCAGGCTCGCTGATGCTGAGATCCGTTTGATCGAAAAAAAGAAATCGGTGAAAAATGGCAAGCCTTCTCCACGCTTCGGCCTGCTGCTGAATGACGGCGACATCACCCGCTCGCACCTCGTTTATTCAACCCCTGAACGGGCCTTGGACGCCACTTTGGAAAAAACCCAGCTCGACCAACTGCAACTCCAATCGTCTAACGATGGAATGTCTATCCAGGCAAATGGCATCGTTATAGAAAACAGCGCCCTGGCTTACCATGACCCGGAAATGCTGCCCACGCCCGGCCACCTCAATGCAGGCGACCTGGGTTTGACCCAACTGAATGCCGATCTGCCCGAATTTTCTTTCCAAAACGACACGATTTTCGTGCAGGCCGAAGCGCTTAACGGGAAAGATAAAAGCGGTCTGCTCCTCCATTCGTTGCGGGCAACCGTCCAAGTTACCCCCGGCAGCATCCAAATCAAGGATGCACTGGCAAGCATGAACCAAACCCGTGTGGACGGAGATATACTTCTGCTCAAAAAAGACTCCGCGACGTATGGGTTTATGAAAGTGCGATTGCGACAGGTCAAAGGCGTGGTCGGTGACCTGATCGTGCTATTACCGCCGCCCGAAAACGCGGCTTTTGCAAAGCTGCGTGATCTGCCTTACGAGGTATCCGGCTCCTTGAACGGCTGGTTGGAAAACCTGCAAACAGAAAAAATCGCGTTCCGCGCAGGCAGTGGTACCCTCGCTCAGTTCACTGGTTCGCTGCAACAACTTACCGAGCCAAAAAAGTTGGGCATGCACTTGACGATCAGCCGCCTGGAAACCAACCGCGCCGATCTGGTTCGTTTTATGTCGGTGGGCGACACTCCGATGGACAGTCTTTTGACGCAACCGCTTCCTGCCTATTTGAACGCTTCTGGTTCCCTCAATGGCACTTTGTCGAGTTTGCAACTCAGTTTGCAAGGCCAAGCAGGCGCTTTGCAAGCGGGTTCGGCTTTCCCGCCAGTCACTGGGCCGCCCCTGCAATTTGATTTGGCCGGCACGCTGACAGACGCAAACGATCCTGACAAAATGGGCATGGATATCCAAATCCAACGACTGGAGGCTCCTCAAAACTTTTTTGCATTTCTAGAGCCAAAGGGCTTGCAACTGCCCGATCTGCTGCAAGCCACCGGCACGCTTCGGGGAACTTTGTCTGTGCTGGAGACCAACTTAAAATTCAATGCCTTACGCGGCGGCGCGACCAGCCATCTGACATTCACTGGCTTGCTGAAAAACCTGCGCAGCCCCGATCAATTGGGTTTCGACGTACAATTCGATGCTTCCTTGGCCCGGCGGGAAATACTGGGCTATGTGCCGGATTCGGTGCTCAGTCCAGTGCTGCGTCTACCCGATTTTGTACAGGTAAAAGGCAAGGCACATGGAACAGTGAAAGACGCAGCCGGAAATGCCCAAATCGGCCTGAGCAATTGGGGACAAATTTTAATGGACGGAACCTTGCGCGACAGCAGTTACCAGATGAACCTGATCGCTCAAAATATCCTAGTCAGCCAGCTGGCCGTTGATACGGTGTTGAGACCACTCAAAACCATCGGTTTAAAGGCCAAGATTCAAGGCACCGGTTTTCAATTTGGGGAAACTGCCCGAGTTCAATTGACCGGAACCTTTGACTCGTTGATTTGGGACAACCTCATTTTGCGCGACATCACGCTGGAGGCTGATATAAACGGCAAACGGTTTACGAGTACGCTTGTATCGCCAGACGAACGGGCAGCCATCGTGGCGAGAATAGCAGGCGACTTTAGCACAGCCATCCCATTGTTGGATGCAGACATCACGCTGAACTGCCTGGACTTGCGCGAATTCGGCTGGGCCAATCGCCCAACGAATATTTGTATGCACCTGATTTCCCATTCCGAGGGCTTGTCGCTGGATACCTTGACTGCAAAAGTGAGCATCAAAGCCATTGATTTGCAATATGATACGGTACACATTCGGCCTGGTGACATGACGCTGGACATCCGATTGGACAATCACCACAACAATCTGAAAATTGCATCTGACTGGCTGCAAGGCGAGATTAAAGGGTATTTCTCATTGGCTGATTTGCCTGTTACTATTGCCAACATCGCGGAGCAATATTTCGTGGTGGATCGCACGGCCTACGTGCCTCGGGTGGGTACAGATTCAGTGTCCGTGCAATTCGACCTGCTCAAACCGGATATTTTAACCACCGGGTTGTTGCCCGGTCTGACTGAACTGGGGCCAGTACATTTGGAAGGATCGCTCATCGCCCAACGCAATTATTTCAACCTGCTCATTCAGGCCCCACGTATCGTGTATATGGATTGGGATGTGGATTCGCTGAATGTGCGCTCCTACGCCGGGGACACCGCCGCCTTATTTGTTTTGACGACGCCCCTGGTGAAAAGGAACAAACAGAATTTTATTGAAAATGCCATACTAAACGGGCGGTTTTTGGCCAATATCGCCAATGTTTCGTTCAAGGCCAGCGATGACAAAGGGCTTGAGCGGTTCTTGCTCTCGGCACAAGCAACCATGAACAACAAGACCAAAGAAACCGTGGTCACACTATCTCCAAGCCAGATCATTGACTTCAAAGCATGGTCGGTGGATGCCGAAAATGAAATTCGGATCAAGCCAGCAGGTGTAGAAGTGCACAACTTGACCATGACAGGGAACGGTCAGTCCATCCAGGTGGAAGGCGCGACACGCAAATTACCGGGCAACAAAACAGGGTTGGATTTTGCGGTGGACATTGACCGTTTGAACTATGATAATTTCGACATTTTTGTGGCCGGGGTGGTACGCGAGCTGGGTGGCTGGGCAGAAGTGCATTTGAAAATTAAAGGCCGTGCCGATGACTTGCAGGTTCGCGGGGCGATGCAGTTGCACGAGACTTTTTTTACACCTGCATTGACCAATGTTCGCTACGAACTGAGCGAAACACCCCTCGAATTTACGGAATCCGGGATTATCCTGGATGGCCTCAGCCTGCGCGACCCGTACAATAAAACCTTGGAAATCAAAGGGAAACTCAGCACCACCGATTGGGCCAATATAGAGACCAATCTGACGCTGCACTCAGACCGTTGGCAGGTGATGAATTCTTCAAAACAGCAAAACCCCGTGTATTTTGGCGAGTTATATGTTTCGCTCGATGGTACCGTGCGCGGCCCCCTGAGTCAGCCAGACCTGCAATTATCCATCAGAACCGCCAAGGAATCGAACTTCACTTATGTGTACGATGTAGCGACCCAGGCCTTGCAACATGAGGGGATTGTGTATTTTCTGCCCCCTCCACGACAATATGTGCGTCCGCTGATCTACGATGCGCCGATCCATAAACAACCCTTCACGCTCAGTGCCAGCATCGAAATTGATTCCAGCCTGACTGTCAACAGTGTGATCAACCCGGTTACCGGCGACGATTTCAGGGGAAGAGCCAGTGGCAAATTGCAATTGGATATTTTGGCTAATGGCACCATGACGCTGGCCGGGCGTGTGGAACTGGTGCGCGGCGTGTACAATTATTCTTACCAGTCGGTAGTCAAGCGGAGTTTCGAGGTGAGCAAAGGAAGTACCATTACCTGGACCGGCGACATACGCGCACCTGAACTGGATTTGAAAGCGCGCTACAAATTCAAGGCATCACCTTATCCTTTGGTGGTCAACCAGTTGTCCCAGGCTTCTGCCGATGAAATGGCCAGTTACCGAAAACCCCAGACCTTCTTTTTGCAAACTTCTGTGATTGGTTCGGTGACGAAGCCGGACGTTAGTTTCCTGTTTATTTATCCCTCCTCCGACACGCAGGGGCCCCTCAGTTCCAGTTTTGGCAATCAACAATCCGGCATGGTGGAGAGTGCTTTGAGCAATGTCAATCAGGACAAAAACCTGTTGTCGCGGCAGGTTTTCGGCGTATTGTTGTTGCGCAATTTCATCAGCGAAAACGTGGGGGCCATTTCAACGAGTGGGGGCAATCCGCTACAAACGGGTCTGACCAGTTTTTTGACCGGCCAGATCAACGCCTTGGCTGACCAATATTTGACCTGGATAGACGTGGATTTGTCCAGCACAGAAGGCAGTTCCAACAAAGGCGCGGCGCAGTCCGAAGGTTCTACCAACTACCAGTTGCGTTTACAAAAATCATTTTTTGAAGATCGGCTGACGTTCCGACTTTCGGGCGGCACATCGGTAGGAGGGAGCAGTGGCGATGACGTTCACAGTGCCTTGGAAAACGCTTCCATAGAATATGCTTTGACGCCCAATGGCGAATTCAAGGTCACGGTGTTCTCGGAAAGTGGTTTTGAACTGCTCAATGCCTCGTCAGCAAACCTGCGAAATTCGGGCGCGGGACTGATTTTTACGAAGGAGTTCGGCAAGCAGTAAACATTTAACCGCAGAGGCTGAGAGACGCAAAGTTTTAATGATCCTCTGCGTCTCTCCGCCTCTGCGGTTAAATACTTATAGATGTTATGAAAACACGATTTTGCCTACTTGCTATATTGCTGTCCCTCCTCGCCCTCGGGCCGGGCTGTACAGGCACGGGCCGGCTTAGCGAAGGAGAACGGCTGTACACGGGCGCAAAAATCAAGATCAGCAAAACGGATAAAAAGTGGAAGACCAAGATTCTGAAAACAGACCTGAAAAAATCCGTCATTCTGCCTCGACCAAACAAAAGGATCCTCTGGATGCGGCCCCGGCTGCTGATCTATTATATGTTTAAGAACAGCCGTGAAAAGAGTTTTGGCAGTTTCGTCGCCAACCGAATGGGGGAAGCGCCTGTATTGTACGAACCAAAAATCGCCAATCGGCACCGCGAGGTGTTGGCAGAACGCGCTGCCAATGACGGGTTTTTCAAAGTGACGATTGACTCAGAAGAAAAGGCGGGCAAACACAAGGCGAAAATAATTCACCGGGTGTTGGTCAGAACCGCCCGCGAGCAGCTGGACAAAGTGGTTTATCCGCCAGATTCTACTACCCTGACGCGCAGAATCGCTGCGCTGCGCCCCGAATCGCTGGTGCAGCCCGGCCAGTTTTACCACCTGGAAGAGCTCATTGCTGAACGGCAGCGCCTGTCGGACACCTTGCGCAACCACGGCTGGTACTATTTCTCCCCGGATAATCTGCTTTTTGAGGCAGACACCCTGCACCCGGCTGGCGAAGTGAACCTGACTCTACGGGTAAAAAAAGAAACGACAGAACGGGAACGGGAACAATATCGCATCGCCAGTGTAACGGTTTACCCGGACTACGATTTGGCCAAACAATCCGGCAAAGCAAAAGAGCAAACTGGTACCGACACCCTGCATTTCAAGTGCCTGAACTACGTGTACCACAGGCTGTTGACCAAACCTAAGGTGCTAAACCGTCAGATTTCGATCCATTGTGGCAGTTATTATGCCAACAAGGACTATCAGGCCACGATTTACCGGCTGTTAAACCTGAATATTTACAAGTTCATCAACATCCGTTTCGATGTGTCGCCGCTATCCGATTCGCTGCTGGATGCGCGTATATACCTCACACCGTATCGCCCCGAGCGCGTGGAAAGCACCTTGTCCGGGGTGTTTTCCCCCGGTTTCTACTACGGAGTACGCACGGGGGTCGCCTATACCCATCGCAATATTTTTCGGGGAGCGGAAGCGTTGCGCATTGCGCTCAATGGGGCCTACCTGCGCACCAACAAAGACAATTTTGATTTCCAGGATTTCATCGTCAGCGATGCTTCTGCGCGGCTGACGCTGCCCCGTTTTTTATGGTTGAAAGAAAGTAGCCGACGCGCTTTCAGCAGTACCCAGTTCAGTTTGCGACACGAAACCAACTGGTTCAAATATGATTTGCCTGAATTTGGCCCATTTCGTTTGAGTTTCCAGCGGGTACAAGGCGAGGCTGGGTATTTGTGGAAAAAAAATCGCCGTGGGTCGTTCGTGCAGGAAATCAATCCAGTGAACCTTGGGCTGCAATTTTCTACCATCAATCATCGAGGTATCCGGCAGCAACTCATCGCAGCCATACCCAGCGACACCACAGGAAGCTCCATCGCCCTGCTTACATTTCTGGAATATAAACCCAATTACACCCTGACATTCGACCAACGCCTCGAACCTGCGCGACGGCTCAGCCGGTATTTCCGCCAACGTTTTGCAGGTCAGGCCAGCGGCTATGCGGGGAACAAATACCTGCCTTCTGACTACAAACTGGCCAGTCCGCTCAACCTTTTTGTGGAATCGGATTACCGTCAGTACCAAAAGACAAACGCTCATAATGTGCTGGCAGCGAGGTTGGCTGTTGGAGCAGGCATACCACTTCGCCGAAACGGGACCATCGCATTGCTGGACCGTTATATTATTGGTGGGGCCTCCAGTGTGCGGGCATTTGCCCCACGCACGGTTGGGCCAGGAAGCGAACCCCGCAATACGAGTGACGGCGGGCTTGCGGTGGGAAAATACACGGGCAATTTGTTGGTGGAGAGCAGCATCGAGTACCGGATGTCGCTGGGGCGATACCCTGAAATAGCCGTTTTTATGGATGCAGGCAATATTTGGCTTACTTCAGGTGCTGACGCCACAGAGGCTTCCAAATTCAGGTTGAACAGGTTTTACCGCGAACTTGCCGTCGGTACGGGCGTAGGCCTTCGAGTCAATTTGGGTTTTTTTGTGGTGCGGCTCGATGTGGCTTTTCCACTGTCAAAGCCATTCCTGCCTGTAGGCGAACGCTGGGCAGGCAATGCCCTGCATTTCGGCAGACGCACTTGGCGGAAGGAAAATTTGAACTGGAATTTTTCTTTTGGATATCCTTTTTGAGGCGTGGTGGATCATGCTATTCCAAAAACACCTCCTGCACAAAATAGAGCGCGTCAAGGAATTGATTGTCTACAACGAGCTCAATCTTACCGAGATATCTTATTTATTAAATTACAGTAGCATGGCGCACTTGTCCAACCAGTTCAAAAAAGTGACCGGATTGAGCCCCTCTCACTTTAAGAGATTAAAGCATAAGCGCCTGCGCGGACTGGATGAAGTGTGATTCATGTAAGTTTTCCCTGCAATTGTGTAATGTTTATCGGAATAGAGGGGCTGACCTTTGTTCAGCCCTCTTAAACTAACTGTAATACTTACCACAAACGATATTTTATACATGAACACGATTGAAGTAAAAGGAAACTGGAATGAGCAAAAAAGCAAGCTCAAACAGCAATTTGTAAAGCTGACCGACAATGACCTGCTTTTTGAAAAAGGTAAAAAGGTTGAAATGCTCGGAAGGCTTCAAATAAAACTTGGCAAATCCAAAGAAGAGTTGCTCGAGATTATTGCAGGGCTTTAACCCTTCGTGATTACTACAATAATCTAAACATTGAAGCACTCGAACAGAAGAAGAAAGAGGTAGGCGCGATATTTTTATGTTGAAACTGTACATCAAATACATGGCGAGCATTCGCTGCAAAATGGTGGTGAAAGCAGTCTTGAAAAAACTGGGGCTTCATTCCGTCCATGTGGATTTAGGTGAGATTGAAATTTTGGAAGATATTTCGATAACGCAACGGGAGCAGATCAAAAAAGCCCTGCACCAATTTGGGCTGGAACTCATGGCATCACCCTCGAGCATTTCATCATCTTCCATAAAATAGAGCGCTTCAAGGAGTTGATTGTCCTACAACGAACTCAACCTGACTGAAATCTCCTATCTGCTGAATTACAGCAGCATAGGCCATTTCTCCAACCAGTTCAAAAAGGTAACTGGACTAAGCCCCTCTCATTTCAAAAAACTGAAAGTCAAACGCAGGAGCGGACTTGAAAGCATGTAGTGCTAAGCATGACCGTAATATGTAAATTATGTAAGTATTTTCTGAAATTATGTAAATCTTGTCAGTATAAAGAGGAGACCTTTGTCAATCAATCATTCAAACCAACTTTCTTATGTCGCTATTTAATTTATTAATTACGCTCATTGTGGTGGGCGTTCTCCTATGGCTTGTAAATAACTACATTCCAATGGACCGCAAAATCAAGAACATCCTTAATGTGGTGGTAGTGGTGGTCGTTGTACTCTGGTTATTAAACGCCTTTGGCCTTTTAGATTCGATGCAGCGCATGCGTATTTAAAAGAATGCGCTGTTAGACCATCAAACATTCGCTTGAAAATCAACATTCAATCAACATTCAATCATCATTCAAACTATACCGTTGAAATGAAAAAACTAAGCATCTATGTAGTGACAGCATTTTTTTTGGTGTCATTCGCTCCCTTCCAATTAAGCGCAACATCAAAACCAGACCCAATTACAGCAATACCAAATAGGTCTGTTCAATCAGATCGTGAAACAGTTTTGCTTGCCAGACTGGATGAAATCAACGCGATGGACAAGTCGAATATGGGGCGGTTTGAAAAAAAAGAATTACGGAAAGAAACCCGTTCGATAAAAAATCAATTAAATAACGGAGGGGTATATCTTTCAGTGGGCGCAATCATTATCATTGTATTGCTGCTTATCCTTTTACTTTAAAAAATAGGTGGAGTCAATTTCCGCAATTGCCGACCGGGCTGCCCAATGAAAACGATTGTTGGGCAGATTTGGCAGCAATCCTTCAATGCAATAATTAGGTTTCATACATTAGGTTTCAAGCCGGCCTCCCATTGGGCTTTATCAAATCTTCCTACCGTTTCTGATGGGCATTTCCGGCTATCAGTTGTACAAGGCCGTGACGCATCCAGTTTGGATGGTCGCGGTTTTGTGCTTTGTGTCAATATAGCTCAGAAAATGTGTAAATTATACAACACTTGTCTGGAATTGTGTAATGAAGTACAACAGGATCGCACACACCTTTGATGGTGAAATTTCTTTCACAATTAAAAATTCAAAAAATGAATACGACTGAAGTAAAAGGCAACTGGAATGAACAAAAGGGCAAACTCAAACAGAAATTTGCACATCTGACCGACGACGATCTCATGTTTGCAGAAGGCAAAAAAGACGAAATGCTCGGAAAACTTCAAATCAAATTGGGCAAGTCCAAAGATGAGTTACACGAGATTATTGCAGGGCTTTAACCCTTCATTGTTGCTAGAATAAAACATGAGTCTTCCCTAAATCCAAGAGAAAATTCGGAATGACTCATGTTTTTTATTAAAAAACAAAATCAATAATACAAACAAAATGAACAAATCAATTTTTAGTGTCGCAGGAGCGATAGCACTTATGGCAGGAACGGTTTTCAGTAGTTGCCAGTCATCCACCCAAAAAGTGGACAATGCGGAGGCCAAAGTAGAGGAAGCCAAACAAGATTTGAAGGAAGTACAGCAGGATGCAAACGCACAAGCTGTAAAAGCAGCAAACAGAGAAGAGTGGCAATTATTCAAGACCGAATCTGAAACGAAAATCAGAAACAATGAAGCGATGATTGCTGATATTAAAGTGAAGAAGAAAGGGACTGGCAAGACCCTCGATGCTGTGTACACCAAAAACATTGAAACACTCGAACAGAGGAACAAAGACCTGAAAAACAAAATTGATTCCTACGATAAAAATCGGAGCGATTGGGAAGCATTCAAGCGTGAGTTCAATCACGACATGGATGAATTTGGCAAAGCATTCAGGGATTTGACGGTCAACAACAAAAACTAGTTAAAATCGGCATTCTGAAAGCCACTACATACGCTGCGATTGGCGGGCTTTTTTGCCCGCCTTTTCTTGTTTCACGTCCGTTCTAACGCAACACAAATGTCAAAGTCAAAAAATCTGGAACACTCGAAAGTCGCTCAGCTAAAAACTCCAGACCCCGTCGAAATTGATAAGTCAAAAGCATATATCACTATCGAGATCATCGAATACTTACAAAATGCCGTGGTTATCAAGACAATTTTAAAAAAATAAACCGGGAATATAAGTGTCATGTCTTTTGATACGGGAGAAGGATTGACAGAAAAAACATCCCCCTTTGACACCTTTGCCCAAATCATTGATGGCAAGGCAGAAATTGTCATTAATGGGAAATCCAACCACTTAGAAACGGGTCAATCCATCGTCATACCCGCGCACGCGCCCAATTTTGTGACGCCCAATGGCCGGTTCAAAATGATCCTGACGGTGATAAAGAGCGGATACGAATAAGCTGAATGTCGGGAAACCGTGAATCGTGTAAATTAACTTCGGAATTGTGTAACTCGCTTCGGCACATAGATACCCACCTTTGAAGCGTAATAATTCAGTTACAATTAAAAATCAATTCTTATGGGAAATCTGCTTTATATCGTGGCCGTGATATTGATCATAGGATGGCTAGTAGGTTTTGTAGGCTATGGCGCTGGTGGGCTTATCCATATCCTGCTTGTCATTGCCATTATTGTAGTGCTGCTAAATGTGATTCAGGGGAGAAAACCTATTTCATAATGTACGGTTACTAAACTTTCAAAGTTTAGTAACGGTGTTCCGGCTGTAAGGTTACTAAACTTTCAAAGTTTAGTAACCGTATTCCGGCTGCACGGTTACTAAACTTTCAAAGTTTAGTAACCGTACTTCAAACCACTATCGCTATTTATCATGAAAGCAATCTTTGCTATCACTGCTACTGGTTTGCTTTTGTCAGGGCTTTTGGCTGCCGACAAGGTAGCATCGTATCGTTCTCCGGCATTTTTACCCACCAATAAAAATCATGTGGCAGTATCTGTACCCAAAATATGGGCGGACAAAGTCATGCTGTACAAGGGCGATTCCTTTCAATTATATTTTGATCATCCGCACAGTGAGTATCTTGGCGTAATTGACCCTGATGGTCATTTTTTCTATGTCGTTTATCCCGCTGAATGCGGCTCAGAAAAACTACAGCCCTTCGTGCCCAGTGAATATTTTTCGCTGTTGGGTACTTTGGCTATCAATACCTCCTCTTTTCAGGCAGACCCATACACCTATGGTGTTTTGGAAAACCAATATGTTTTCACTCAATCCGGCAGTTATCGCTTTTTGCTTGGCGACAATCTTCATACTGACGATGAACTTTTCATCGCAGTGCTGACAATCAACTACCGCCATATTGCCCGGCCTCCGTCTGTTAGGCCGTAATTCAATTCACAAAATCAACATCAACATCATCATGAAAAAAATTCTTTTTGTAACTGTCATGCTTGGCAGTGCCCTATTTCTGCAAGCACAGGTCAATTCGATTGGCCCAACCCTTGGTTTCAACTATGCATGGTTGTCAGACAACGCCAATGCAGACCCCCGTCCGTCTTTTAATATCGGCTTCGTCTACAATTACAGTATTCTGCAAAGTTCCGGGATTGGTTTCGAAGCGCGCTATTCACAAGAAGGCGCCCAAACGAAAATCGGCAACCGAACTTTTACAAGCGCGCTCAATTACCTCCGTATACCGCTCAAATTCACCTATTATTTCGGACAACTGGAAGATGATTTCCGCCCGAAAATATTTGCAGGTCCGTCGCTCGCCTTTTTAGTCGGCGGAGAAACGCAGACGCTGGTGGGCGAGAATATTGTCAAGGTTAATTCGAAGGACTTCTACGAATCCTTTGATGTCGGGCTTCAGGCTGGTGCCGGCTTCAATTACCGTCTGGCCGAGCTGACCTGGCTCAATTTCGATGTAGCCTACACGCATGGTTTTCTGCCTGTAGTCAAAGGAAACAGCTCCTATGAGCCGCGCAATCGCCTGCTCAACCTCAACCTGGGGGTCGCTTTTGGATTCTAACCCAAACAAACATAAAAAAGAGAGTGTTCAGAAAAGTGTGGCACACCTAAAATAGAGTATTGGTAATCAACATGGTTGGCGAGGTGTGCCACACTTTCTTGAACACTCACAAAAAACACAATTATGAAAAATGAATTTCGACCATTTCTTGCGTTAATTGTTGTAGCATCACTATCTTCATTACCCTCCCTTCACGCACAAAATGAATGTGTTGACAGAGGCAACTTTTCAATTGGCTCAGGGCTGGGCTACACCAATTCTGTGGCCAATATCGAGATTGACAATGGAGGTACTGTACATAGAGGTGGCATCACGGCTTACCAAATTCACCTTACGCCTTCTATCGGCTATTTTCTAGCAAACAATTTTGTATTAGGTCTTGGGATGGATTATTTGGTCAATTCTTCAAAGAATACCGATGCCGCTCCAAATGGTGCCCAAAACATAGCGGACACCAAACTGCTTTTTGGTCCCTATACCCGACTCTATTTGCCATTCGCCGACGACCAGGCTTTCTTTCTCGGCGCAGTATATGGATATGGGAAGTCTGAAACGCAGATTGTCGTAAATGGCGACAGGCAAACTGCCCATGTAGTCCTCTCCACGCTAGGGGCAGGTCCGGGGTATTCTATTTTTTCAAATAGGCATGTCGCTTTGGAAGCGCAAGTAAAATACAACTATGGCATTAGCCAAAGTGACTTTTTAGTAGACGGGGTAAGCCAGTCTGCCCGCACCCGTGTCACTTCCTGGGATTTTGTTGTTGGCATTCATTTCTATTTTATTGGCCAGAATTCATCATCTAATCAAGGCAACTAAAAATTATGATTCACCAAAATTGGAAAAATATCACAGCAGTATTTGCGCTCTTGTTGTCTTCTACTGCTTGTCTCAAAGATTTTGAACCTACTCCGGTTGAAAAAGTCGGTTACGGTCAAATCGAAATAACGGATGCTCCCATTGACGACCCGAACGTAAGCGGCGTATTCCTTACCATCTCGGATGTAAAAGTGGATGGCAAATCCTGGGCAGGGTTTGACGGGAAGACCACTTTCGACCTCCTGGCCTATCATAATGGACTGGCAAAACTCCTGGGCGAAGGAAGTTTGGATATTAAAGTCTACGACGAGATCGTACTGGTATTTGATACCGAGGCGGATGCCAATGGCAACAGCCCTGGCTGCTATGTCAGGGATAGCACCGGCAGTAAAAGAAAACTGAATGGTGGGAGTCAGATGGTTATAAAAGTGAAAGGCAGTTTTGAGCCAAAAGCCGGAGATACTACCCGGGTCATTATTGATATGGATCTGCGCAAATCCATTGTCTATCAGGTCGGAACCACCAATGAATACAAGTTTGTAAGCGACCCGGAATTGGCTTCCGCTATACGTCTTTTGGACAAGTCTTCGACTGGGACAATAAGCGGAGACTGTACTGACGGCGTTTCCAGCAGCGATAAAGTGGTGGTTTATGCCTACAAAAAGGCTACTTTCGATATTAATATTGAAAAATTTCCACAAGGTGCCTCTCAAGTCCAGTTCAAAAATGCTGTCGCCAGTTCAGCGGTCGAGGGCAATGGCAACTATCACCTTTCACTGCTTGAAAGCGGCCTGTACGAGCTTCATTTTATTTCCTATCAAGTCGAGGCCGATGGAAGATTGTACGCCAAAGGCGAATTACAGGTCAGCCTGTTGAATACCCTTCTTGACCCGTTGGCGCTAGATATATCGGCCAAAGAAAGCCTCAGTGTTGATTTGATGGTTACAGGCATTCTTTTTTTCTAGGAACAATAGACAAACACTGCATTATGTCAACAGATACTTTACCCATCTCATTAACAGCAGCAATGAACACACAAAATCATCAAGGCAAGGAATCTTGGGACAAAGCCTTCCCCGCTTATCCAATTTACCCACCCAGCGAAGACATTTACAACAGAGGCAGGGAAGTGACCGACCTCAACCCTGAAAATTTCGCTGAAATCAAAGAACCCAACGAAGCCTCTCAGGGGTCAAACGAAAGGTCCTTTGAAGACGATATGGACGGTAGCGACCTGGATGTGCCCGGCGCCGAGCTGGATGACGAGCAGGAGAATGTTGGAAGCGAAGACGAAGAGAACAACTACTACAGCCTGGGGGGCGACAATCACAACGACCTCGAAGAAAACAACGAATAACATTCACGCCTTTTCAAAAACTAACACAACATGCAAGCCACAGCCCTTCAAACCGGTATCTTGTGGCGCAGCAACCCACCAGTGATTGGCGGGACGAACAGTGGGTACTCGGATATGGCCTGTTTGTGAACACCTTGGTGTATTGCTATCTGAAGCTCTTGGGGCAGTACGACAGGGCCGAAATGGTTCGCCACGATATGGGCAGATTTACCATCACACGCAGGAAGGTCTTGTAGTGAAACACAAACCTTATTATGCCTTATGGTCCTACACGATTTTTAGCAGCCAACGCTTCGACCTGCTTGGCAATAGCCTGGCCATCCTTTCTGGAATAGCAAGCCCCACGCGGGCCAATGAAATGGTGTCGTGGATAGAAGAAGCCTGCGCAGCCATGAAAGAATGCGGAGAATTGGCGATTGACCTGCCGCCCAATTTTTTCCCTTATATCAAACCAGAACACGAGGATTGGCACAGCCGATACGCCCACTACAACAATCCGGGGGAGTATCACAACGGCGGCATTTGGCCTTTTGTATGCGGGTTTTATATAGCAGCCCTGGTTGCTGCGAAACGGTATGCACTGGCGAATGAGAAACTGCTTTCCCTTGCTCGCCTGGTAAAAACTTCAAACACCAAAGCACTTGATTTTGGACTCAACGAGTGGATAAAAGATCAAGACGGCAAAGCAATGGGACAGGATTGGCAAACCTGGAGCGCAGCGCTTTTTCTATATGCCGCTACATGCGTCGAAGAAAAAAAGACACCCTTTTTCGAGGAGATGCGCATCAATTCAATTTTTTAAGAAGACAAAATATGAAACCTAACATCGGAATTTCAGAAAAAAACCTGAGCGCAGTTACTGAATTACTGTCGGCTGTACTCGCAGACAGCGTGACCCTGTACACCAAAACAAGAAAATTTCACTGGAACGTGAGCGGCGAAAGTTTCATGGAACTCCACAAACTTTTCGAAGGCCAGTATAAGCAACTGGAAGAAGCCATTGATGAGGTGGCCGAGCGCATCAACAAATTGGGCAGCAAAACCATTGGTACAATGGCCGAATTTGCGAAATTAGCGGCTATTAAAGAACACCCCGGCAAGTACCCTTCATCCAAAGAGATGATAGCAGAGCTATTGGAAGACCACGAAAATGTGGTGGTGCAACTCCGGAAGTTCGTTGACCAATGCGCCGAAAAATACAAGGATGCAGGGACGGCAGATTTTCTTACCGGGCTGATGCAAGGGCATGAAACCATCGCTTGGACACTCCGAAGATACTCTAAATAACAGGTAACTAATGTCAACACCGACATACGATATTGTAGTCATAGGCTCTGGTCCTGCTGGCACTACAACCGCGCGGGTGGCCACACAATTGGGCTTGAAAGTATTGATGGTGGATAAGCGGCAAGAGTTGGGAGCGCCCATTCAATGCTCCGGCGCAGTGAGCCGACATGCCTTAGAGGAGGTAGGCGTCCAAGCGGACGATGAGTTCGTGCTGGAAAGCATCTACGGGTTTGGCATCTACAACCAGCTGGGTGAAAAAACAACCATTGATTATCGTCAAATCAAGCCCGACGAATACGGGTCTGGCAAAGACCTGCTCCCCTTGGGCTATGTGGTAGACCGCCGCCGATTCGACCGCTACCTGATGACCCAGGCCGAACGTGCCGGGGTCGAGGTGTGGTTAAAAACAGAAGGGATTGGATATCACCCCCTGGAAGACGGCAACTGCGAAGTGCATCTCCAGCACTTGAACCAACCCGTTCGAGTCAAAACCCGGGTATTGGTCGGTGCCGATGGTCTGCAATCGCAAGTAGGCAAATGGGCTGGCTTGCAAACACATATCAAACTGAAAGAACTGGCCAGTTGCCTGCAATATGTAGTCGATGGGGTGCAAACCGAGGGCCTGCTCGAAATCATCACCGGACAGCACTGGGCGCCGGGGGGGTATGCATGGGTTTTTCCGAAGGGCCACGGCTATGCAGAAATTGGTCTTGGAGTGGCCCGGACCATGACCCCGCATGATGCCCGCTGGCATTTGGAGCAATTCATGGGGCATTCCTTTTTTAAAGATCGCTTCCAAAATGCGCGTATCCTGGAAATTCAGGGCGGCGGCGTGCCATTGGCGGCCCCATTGAAAACACAATACGCTGACAACCTCATTTTGGTGGGAGATGCAGCCCGGCACGTCAACCCAATTACCGGCGGCGGTATCCATACCGCCATGCAAAGCGGACAAATCGCGGCCCGTTTTCTGACCGAACTGCTCGGCAGCGGTCAAAAGCCAAACAAACAAAACCTGAAAGGATATCAAGATCAATGGCTGGAAGCAAGCGGCCATTTGATGTGGAAATTGTACCACGAAAAAACGGCCATTTTTAAAAACAAGGACATCGCCCAGCGAGACGATTTGCTCTATAAAACCATGTCGGATTATTTCAGTCCGCATTCAGTCTACAAAAAAATCTGATTGCAGCTTCAACCCGCTCAAATTTTATTACATTATGTCTAAAAAGAAATCTGTCCTCTTTCAAATAGGATGGAACGCCTGCATCCATTGCGGCGCCTGCGTAGCGGTTTGTCCGCAAAAACCAGGTTTCATCACTGCGTTCGACACGATTGCCGTGAATACAGCTTGCGACATCGCCTGCATGGCCTGCGAGGCAATTTGCCCCGTCAGTACGATCACCCATCAAAAGATATCCGAGACAGGATAGCCACCATGGAATTGATCCGAAACCTGATCCGGTTTTCCCGCCCTCATACGGTGATTGGCACCAGCTTGAGCATCGTGGTGCTGTATCTGCTGGCCATGTCTTTTTCCGATAACAGGGAATTGCATCTCGGCATATTGGCCCTTACTTTGGTCAGCTGTCTGGGTGCCAACATTTACATCGTCGGGCTGAACCAGATTACGGATATAAAGATTGACCGCATCAACAAACCCTGGCTTCCGTTGGCATCTGGTGCTTTTTCCTTACGCACCGGCTATTGGCTGGTCTCGATTTCGATCCTGATTTCTTTGATTATTGCTGGCTTTCTGGGACGGTATTTGTTCTTAACGGTGGTGTTGAGCCTTTGCATCGGAACGGCCTATTCCCTGCCGCCGCTCCGGCTGAAGCGTTTTTATTTCTGGGCGGCGTTTTGCATTATTGCCGTGCGGAGCCTTATTGTCAACCTGCTGCTGTTCTTGCACTTCCATTTTCTGATGAACGACTCGCAGCATATTCCGTCAATTATCTGGTTGCTGACGGGCGCCATGTTTGTCTACAGTATCGTGATCGCATGGTTCAAAGACATCCCAGACATGGAAGGCGACAGCCGCTTCCAAATCCGCACGCTCAGCCTTCATTGGGGTGCCCGGAGTGTTTTTAGAATAGGCAATCTATTGCTGACAGCCGTTTCGGTGTGCCTGATCTTATTGCCTTTTACTGTTGATTTTTCCCTGAACAGAAGGGTGTTTGCCGTAGAACAGCTGCTGATCCTCGCGTTTTTATGGATAGCCATCTTCCGCGTTCAATTGGAGAACCCCGATTCTATCCGGCGCTATTACTTGTTTGTCTGGGTACTCTTTTTTTTAGAATACATTTCTTTCGCAATAGCCACCCTTTCGGCATGAACAGACAAAGGGGAAACCAACTTTTTCTTCATTATTAAAAATACAACATCATGACAACAGGAAAAAAAACATTGGGCATTTGGATGGACAATTCAAGCGCCCATCTCATGGAATTCGCAAACGATACCATTGAAACAACAGTCCTTGACTCCAAATTCACGCATCAGGAAAAATTGGATAGCCTCAGCAAAAGTGAAAAAGGGATGCACAATAAGGAGCAGCACGCACAGGCGGCTTATTACAAAAGCCTAAGTGAAACCATCAGGGACTATGACCAGGTCCTTCTTTTTGGCCCGACCAATGCAAAAGACGAGCTCTACAATACTTTCAAAGACAACCCGCTTTTCAAGGAGGTAGCCGTATTTCTATTGCCCGCCGATAAAATGACGGAAAACCAGGAACAGGCATTTGTACGCGACTATTTTTCAAAAAGCAAATGACTGGATATCAACAAACTGGTACTGACACAACACAATTAAATCATTCGTAAAGAACAACAAACTCATACTATACGATTGACAGTGGGTACACTGCCCAATAGTATCAAAGTCAAGCCCTCTACCTGCTCCACTTTCACTAAAAATATATCCAATGAACGTTACCATTCAATCCGTACACTTCTCAGAAACCCAAGCCTTGCATGATTTTGTAACCGAAGAGGTTCGAAAACTTTCACGTTATCACGATAAAATTGAAGGCGCCAAGGTTTTTTTGAAATTGGAAAAATCCGACACAAGAGAAAACAAGGTTTGCGAAGTAAGGCTCGAAATACCCGGCTACGATTTGTTCGTCAAAAAACAATGCGAGACGTTTGAAGAAGCCACTAGTAAAGTGGTAGACGAATTGAAAGAACAAGTAAAAGAATTGAAAAGCCGGTCTGCAAAGCAATGAACATTGAACAATACCTCCGAAACTGTGAATAATGTAATTTAATTAAAGAATCGTGTAACACATTTTTTTGAATGGAGCACCACCTTTGAGGGGTAACAATTCAATGCTCCCCTCATCCTCCAAACATAGCGATGCGAAGCATAAAACTAAAATCAAAATCATGAATGCTTTTTTTAAATCTATTATAGCCGGGGCTGGCGCAGCGAAATTTGGCGGCGGATGCCTTGGCACTATCATCGTTTTTATAATCATTTACATGGCGCTAGGTCAATGTAATTGAATAGGAAACCTACCATTACCTGTGAATCATGCCATTAAATTCAAACAAACATGAGCAAGGATAAAGGAATCAAGAATATCAAAAAAGCACCTGCGGACAGATCATTGGGCAAGGGAAAAGCGGTATCCGCCTACAAATCTGAAAGCAAAAGCGGCCAAGGCAAACAGTCGGCTATTGAAACATCTGCCTCAAAACCAGCCCTCAAGGCAGGCAAGCCATAAATAAACAGAAACAGCGAAAATCAAAACACGCTTTTTTGAACGGGCAGTGGCGTGAATCCATTGCAGCGAGAAACAAACACTACCATCATCCTGACTGTCCCACTGAACATTTTCGTGTAGCAGACCTCGTAGGCTTAAAAACCTGCGAGGTCTCTCTAGGTTAGACAACCTACCGCTTCAATAAAGTCAAATCCTGCAAAAACCTATGATAAAAGTTGCCAAAAAAGGGGTCATCCTGAACAAAACCGATGCAGGATTTGAAAATGCGGGGGTTTTAAATCCGGCGATTGTACAAGAAGGCAATCGGATACAAATATGTGGCCTGTGCGGCCTTATTGGATTTGGGAAACCCCGGGAAAGAGATTGCCCGCTTACCCTACGCGCTTTTTTCTCCCGAACACGATTATGAAACACGCGGGGAAGTCAACAACGTGTGCTTCCCAACAGGCACCGCCTTATTTGGCGATGAGCTCTACATCTACTGCGGCACTAGTGCTTCAAACTAATTTAAGTCGTAAAACATGAAATATTTGTACAAACCCGGGTTTATTAAACTCGTATCGTTCCTCATCGTAGTGGTAGCCATTTTTACTTCCCAGATATCACTCAAACAGGAGGAAAAGAGAACCTCCAGCTATACCGGTGTTGTCGAAGAATCTTTGGACAAAGTAATGGCCAAGGACAAAGCCCAAAAGGCTGGCATCATGAAGCGGCAGATGGATTTACTCAATGAGCGATACGATCTTTCCCAAAAACTCAGCAGCGATGTCACCATGTCGCGGGGGAAACCGCTGCCTGTAGGCCCTACCGCCAGGTTAAAAGGCATAACCTGGGATCAATTGGCAGCCCTAAGTCCCGAGGAAATCAAAGAAAAAGGCATATTCCCATACCTTCCCCTGCCGCACCCCAACCATCCGGTAGGCGGTATGATTTTTCCACAGATGGAAATCAAGCAATTGGCCCGATTGGAGCGTTTTGACCTTGATTTCGATTTGCCAGAACATTTCCTGCCGGAATTCCCGCCCGCTATCTTTTTGACCACCCATAAAGACCGGGGCGATATGTCGCAAGGCAACATGATCACCATTGACAATTACTATGATTTGTTCAATGGTTTGTTGAATCCCAAACAATTGGAAGGATTGCGCCTGCTCGTGTCGCAATTTCCGCAACAACAATTCAATCCGACCGCTGACCGCAAAACGGTGACGCCCAGTTTGGGGGTGACTTGTTTCGACTGCCATGTAAACGGCCACACATCGGGGGCTGCTCACCTGGTGGGCGATATTCGCCCGCAGGCCAACCGCAACCGGATCGAAACGCCTTCCTTGCGCGGCCTCAATGTGCAGCGGCTTTTCGGTTCGCAACGCGCCCTCAAAACCGTGGAGGATTTCACCGAGTTCGAGCAGCGTGCCGCTTATTTTGACGGCGACCATCTGACGGCGGCTAAAAAAGGGGTTAATGTATTGGAAAGAGCCAGTCAGGTACATTTCATGGCCGAATTTCAGGCATTGCTCGATTTCCCACCCGCTCCCAAACTCAATATATATGGGCACCTGGACTCCAAAAAAGCCACGGAATCCGAGCTGCGGGGTGAAGTACTCTTTTTTGGCAAAGCCAAGTGTGCAGGTTGCCACGCACCGCCGAATTATACCGACAACGACATGCACGACCTCCAGGTAGAGCGATTTTATAAATCCCAGGTCATCAACGGTCAATTCATCCGGCCCGAAGGCCCCATCAAGACCTTCTCCCTGCGCGGCATCAAGGATTCGCCTCCCTACCTGCACGATGGTCGCCTGTTGACTTTAGAAGACGTGGTAGAATTTTTCAACCTGATAGAAGGGGTCAGGTTGAATGAGCAAGAAAAAAAAGACCTGGTCGCGTTTTTACGTCAATTATGACCCCCCTCCTACGCCCCCGCCTGCCAAAACTCGGCGGGCAGGAAGGCTTCGGCGGGTAAAAATGACCCAATGACCTAATGAGCTCCGAATTTTTAATCTTTTGAAACCCGTCCTGTGGCCTAAGCCCTGGGACGGGTTTTATCACAAAACTTCAACTATGACGAACAATACCCCTCAACCAATCCCAGAAATCTTGCTCGTCAGCTCTTATCCGCCCAGAGAATGTGGCATTGCCACTTTTTCACATGATTTGCGAACGGCATTGCACCATAAGTTCCGTAAATCATTTTCCGTGAGCGTGTGTGCTTTGGAAGCAGCGGAGGAGAAACATCAGTACCCTCCGGAAGTGCGCTATGTGTTGCACACCGCTGAGTCACCATCCTACCATGAAGTGGCAGATGCAATCAACTTAGACCCTTCGATAAAACTCGTGCTGCTCCAGCACGAGTTTGGCTTTTTCGGATCAATACCCGAACAGGAGTTCCTGTATTTTTTGCATCAGATCAAGAAACCGCTCATCCTGGCTTTCCACACCGTATTGCCCAAACCGGAGGAAGCATTTACTGTACAAAATCAAGAAGTCAATCTGGACGATGCCTATGGGCGGGCCGTATGGGCCTTGGGGCATCTGATTTCCAAGCAAAACATCCTGCCGGAAAGTCTGGTGTTGCAGGCAAAAATGCTCCTTGAGCAGGCATTGCCCCACCTCGAAACGATCCACTCCACACGCGCTATGGCATTCGCTATCAAAGGTTTGCACTATAGCCTCAGCGCCAATCCTTCGGCTCAAAAACGGCTGTTGTTGGAAACCCTCGCCAACCGACTCGTGCAAATGTTCCGCCACGAAGATTCTGTTGATTGGCATTGGTTTGAGCCGTACCTTACCTACGGAAACAGTACCTTGCCGGAGGCCATGCTGTGTGCGTGGTTGTCCACAGGAAACCCTGTTTATAAAAACATCGCCCACCAGTCATTCGATTTTTTGCTCCAAAACACCTTCACCGAAGCAGGGATAAAAGTCGTCCCAAACGATGGCTGGATGCTAAAAGGAAGCGCAAGAGCGCATTATGGCGAGCAGCCCATTGATGTGGCTTACACGATTTTAGCGCTCCAACTTTTTTACGAAGTTTTCGGCGACGAGCGTTACCGGAAAAAGATAGTAATCGCGTTCAATTGGTTTTTAGGGCAAAATCACCTGCAGCAGATCATTTACAACCCCTGTACGGGCGGTTGTTACGATGGATTGGAAGAAACGCAGGTGAATATGAACCAGGGTGCAGAGTCAACGGTGAGTTACTTGATGGCCAGGTTGGCGCTTGAGAAGTCATTCAGCCAGCAACCCTTGTTAATCAGTCTCCCCAGTAATCAGACCAATGCTGCCGCACATCGAAACCCAAAACTATTCCTCATCCCGCCAAGTTTTCAGCATGGCAGAACGCAGAAAAACGTTTACTAAACTTTGACAGTTTAGTAAACGTTACAGGCTTATCAAAATAAAGGCAACATGAAATTATACATCAAATACATGGTAAGCGCCCGTTGCAAAATGATGGTGAAAGAAGACCTCAAAAGTCTTGGGCTGCATTTCATTGTAGTTGATTTAGGGGAAATTGAAATTATGGAAGACATTTCTGCTCAGCAACGAGAAGCATTGAAAACAGCCCTATTGAATTCAGGGCTTGAATTGATGGATGATAAAAAGGCAATTTTAATCGAACGGATAAAAAACGTCGTGATTGAAATGGTTCACCATTTAGATGAATTGCCAAGGGTAAATTATTCTGAGTACATCAGTAAAAAAATAAGCCATGATTATACCTATCTCTCCAATATGTTTTCGGAAGTGAAGGGTATCACCATACAGCAGTTTATCATCGTCCATAAAATCGAGCGGATAAAAGAGCTGATCATTTATGGCGAACTGAACATGACGGAAATTGCCTGGAAGATGAATTACAGCAGCGTGGCGCATTTATCCAATCAGTTCAAGAAAATTACAGGATTCACCCCTTCTTATTTCAAACAATTGAAAGACCGCAAGCGAAGCCCCATTGAGGAGATCGGAAACGAACATTCAATCAATTAAAAGCAATGCAAACAAAAGCAACGCAACAGAAAGCAGATTTCGACCGCCTGGTTGAATACGACAAGAAGGGAACCTTGTCTACGCTCATCATTGAATCTTCTGATTTAGCCATTAAAGGCAAAACGCTGGATGGCATTGTCACTTCCTGGAATCGCGGGGCTGAAAAAATTTATGGATATACCGCAGCGGAGATGATTGGGAAAAATGTCAGTCTGCTGGTTCCTCCAAATCAAATCAATGATCTGGATGAACTGACCAAACAACTCATCGAAAGGGATTCCATTCCGATGTACGATGCCAAAAGAATCAGAAAAGACGGTGTTGTCATTGATGTTCGGCTGTCCTTCTCGCTTATCAAGGACGAAAATGGAAGAATAATTGGCATTGCTACCTTGGACAGAGATATAACGGAGTTGATCATTGCCAACCAAAAACTTGCCTTCCAAAACGAAGAGAAGGAAAAGCGGGCAGATGAGTTGATCATTGCCAACCAAGAACTTGCCTTCCAAAACGAAGAGAAGGGAAAGCGGGCAGATGAGTTGGTCATTGCCAACCAAGAACTTGCCTTCCAAAACGAAGAGAAAGGAAAGCGGGCAGATGAGTTGGTCAT
>CAZPTQ010000070.1:0-24490 GCA_964589365.1 uncultured Saprospiraceae bacterium | reverse complement strand
ACCTCACGATTTGGAGGAGGGTAATTTGGTGGCAGACAAGGCACGAGGAAGGCACATAGTGGGACTACGTAACTGACGAGCAATCCCGAGTGCTCGAGACCGCCCAATTAGACCCTCCAAATCGTGAGGTTGTTATTTCATCGGTACTTAAGGTGCTAAAAAGTCAAATTTTGCCGCGAACAAAGGGTTTCCTCACAAAAATTTGAAAACCAATGTTTTATCTCAAAATTATCCCACTTTTCCCTCCTGAAAAACCTCAAAAGAGCTGCACAACTGTCGGTACTTTCTAAAAACCAACACCCCCACCTTTGTCTCATCAGAAAAACAAAACACCATGACACGCTTCGACACACAAGCCTTGACCGGGCAAAACATCATACAAACACCACCGACCACCTGGGTAAAAACCAGGCTCGAGGGCGCGGACAAGTACAGCCTGACTGTAATGGAAAAAACGAAACTGCCGCAACAATCCAACCCAGGGGAGTCCGCAGGCTGCGCTTATGCCAAACTTTCGCTCATGGAAAGTGGTGCGGTGATGGCTTCCTTCCCCGTAATGGGAATGGTATCCGGAACTATCCGCAGCCTGCTGGGCGCTGCTTGGTTCGAGTTGGCCTCGCCCTTGAAACTCCCGGCTTTTGTATTCGGCCACGACATCGAGATTCCGGCAGGCCGCCATCCCATCGTATTTGTGCTTGAAAGTTGGGTAGTGCTGTTCAGGCCCCAACACATACTACGGCTATAATCAAACCAGGATAGTCCCTTGTGTCGCTCGCGGGCTTGTCCCGCGAGCCGACCGAGGGCGTCAAAACACGCTTCAATCGCCCACATATCCAAATGAAACCTGACCTGCCAAGTCCCGAATTTTCGGGACTGTGGCGGGGAAGAAAACTGCTTCGACTTCGCTTGCCGCAGGCTGCCCCTGGCACTATGTGCCGCAACCATAAATCAAAAGCAGGCCCTGCTATGCCAAGAATGTTTAAGCCAAACCAAATGGAGGTCTCCGGAAAATCCATAAAAGAGTACGGACGCGGATGCCGAAAAGCGTATAGAGTAGGCAAAACACGCTTTATTCTGAATTATGAAAACGTTATTTTTTTCACTGCTGACTTTTGTTTTTCTTCTATCAACTTTTGCAGCAAAAGCTACTTCCATTCCTCAATCAGATGGTCTTGGCCCTAAAATCACCCTTACTATTGAGCTGGGAAGAAAATCGAAAGGCTGCAAAAGAATTGGAATTTGTGATATTTCTCTTGACGGTATCGAAAATAAATCAGGGCCTACTAGCAAAAACACCGCAACAGGTACTGCCTGGATTGAAGACGGGAGGTTGAAAATGGAATTCGATCGTAGTTCCATGACCGACGCTACCTACCAGACTCATTTCGGTAGTGGTAAATTTCAACTCGAAGAGGATTTTGTCCTGCCGTCTAATGTTTCCGCTGCATTGGGGGTTCGCTCTTATACGATAAAAACAGGGGTATACACAATCTCTCAGTCAATGACGGAAGATAACAGCTTACCTGTCACTTTCTGATTAACCTTACTTGCGGCAGGTAAACCTATCTGCCGCAAGTATAAAATTCATTAAAATGAAGCACTTCACTTTATTGTTATTGACTGCTTTTTTGGTACTCGCTATATCTTGTAAGCGGCTACTATTTTATCATGAAGGGATTAAACAACCCGCCTTGGAAAACCATCAATCTTTGTCAAAATTTCTATTTTCCAATGGAATAGACACCTCCGAAATTCTTTGCTTTAAAGACACGCAAGCATTGTATACATTTTACAGATCTAAGATTGGAATGCCTGAGGCTCAATTTTTCAATAAGGAAAAAAAATTCGTTGATTATCGAAATTCCATTAAAGACTGTAATGGAATGGTTTCGGTATTTATAAAAAAAATTGACTCCATAAATTTGGTACCACCAATAGAAGGTAAACTATTGGACCATTATCTGGGAAACGTTGTCATAGGAAAGACAGGGCATAAATTCATACTGGAAAATCAAGACTATGATGCATATATGGTGGTTTATTGGGCTAAATTCCTCGGAAAAGTAACCAAGCGCAAAGTATCCGAATGGCAAGAACTGGCAAAAAAGCAAAATCAGAACGGTCAAAAATTGAGAATGATTTTGATAGGTGTAGATTTTCAGCAATTATGGGGTATCTCTAAAGACCAACTACCTGAATTTGATTATTGATTTGTTGCGCGTTTCCTGAAATTTTGGCACTTGCACATACCAGAGCACATTAATGACACCATCCTGATCCTCTCCAATAACCTAAATTTCTAAGCTATGAAAACTCAAACGTTCCTGCGGAGCGGATGGCTGTACATTGCCCTGTTCTGCCTACAGATGCAAGCTGTTCAAGCCGAAAGCAAGAACCCTTTTGGCAATTCCAGCGACTCAGCCATTGCATGGATACAGCCCTGGATCAAAACGGCATACGCTGAGATTGACCAACTGGAACGTGCGTACTCCGACCACACCGAACCCCTTCGGACGCGACTCTATGATGTAGACAAATCCCTCACTGACCCGCGAAACCGCGAACCCGAATGCGGCTTCCAAATCCTTTGGGAAAAAATTCAGCTCGAAGAAACCCTGAAAGGGCTTGAACAAGAGCACGAAATCAAACTGCTCAAACTCCGATACCGAAAGAGCATCGAGATCGTGAAAATGCTCTATGAAAAAGTGCTGAGCATGGACCACCACTTAAGCAGCCTCAAAGCGCAACAAGGGCTTTCCAACCTCTCCAATCCGCATAACTACCCGGAATTTAAAAAAGCCAAGAGCAGCATCGAAGAACGCATGAAAAAGAAGTTCAACTTTCAGATGCCCGCGCTTTTCCAGACCAACCCTTTTCTCTCCGCAGCCTTTTCAATCGTCGGCCTGGCCGTCGGTGGCGGTGAAGACAAGGAGAAAAAGGAGAACATTGACAAAATAGCCTGTGTGCTTGATTTTACGGTGCGGATGCACAACGACCTCAATATAATTTACTACGAAACGGGCTATCTCCAGGACGCCAATTTGACACTCAAAAAAGAATGCGAGGCCCTTTTTTCCGACTGCGCCCGACAAGTGGGCTACACCGTCCCGCTCGTCAGTTGCCGTGACGGCGACGACTGGGAACGGCTTTATTCCATGCTCGACAACTATGTAGCCAAAGCCACGGGCGAAACCACGGCCACCCCTTCGGTCAGTCTGCAAACTGGGCAACCGCCCGACCCTCGTTTACTCGCCCGCGCTACCACCAACCTCCAGTTTTCGATTGACCGCGTGGGACTTTTTATCGAAAAATACTGCAATTTCGTAGGCCAGGGTGGAGAATATTACAAGAAATTCTCCAAAATAGCGAGCAGTTATGAAAATGAAAAAGCCTGTTCAACGGTGTTGCCCGATCAATTCAAACAACTCAAGCACGACATTGACGAAACACTCGACAAATTCAACAGTGCCTACAAAATGCCAGAAGTGCAGGGTTCCAAACTTAAGGACATGCTCTACGGCACCTCTATTGATTAGGCACTGATGACATGATTTACCCTTTATCCATTCAGAAAACAATGAAAAACTTATACCTTCTCTGCTGTATCCTTATCTGTGTCCGCTTGAGCGCACAGGTCAGCACACCCCAGGTCAAGTTTTTTGACCCGCAAAACGATCCCGTGGCTCTTCGCAGCGACACTGCCATACAGCTTTTGGTGAGCGAATATGTGCTTTTCAAATCGGTCGAAGCGCGCTTGGGGCAAGGCTGCCAAGTCCTTAAAACATACAAAAACAAGACAGCAAGCGGAGCGCAAATCCTTGTTTTTGAAGGCGTTTATCAGGCTAAAAACCAACAAAAATTCACGCTTGGCATCCCTTTGAATCCCGATGCTCAAGGACGGCTTTACTTTGCCTCCGCGCAAGCTTTGGTATGTTCTAGCCCCGGGTGCAACAATTGCAGCATACTCGACGGCAGTTGCGTCGGTTGCTGTTCAGATGCCGCAGGCAGCGCCGTTTCCTTGCCTAACCCCTTGATGAAAATCCAAACAAACATCAAGGAATAGCCGCCATGAAGACAATGCTGCTCCTCAATCTATGTCTCTGGTCCCAAATCTTGCTGGCCCAACTGGATGTGGCGCTTGGCGATGGTTTTTTCGACCCGCAGCGCGACCCAATAGCCAGCATGCTCAACGGGCGATTACGCAACATGGTAAGCGAGGAGGTCCTTGTGAGATCCGTTGCAGCCAAATTTCCCCGACTAGGAACCGTTGAGAAAGTGGATTGCCAGGAAATAGAAGGCTATAGGTGGATCACGCTCGAAGGCCGCCACTCGGAGGATATGGAACAATCGGTTTTCGTTGCTGTGCGGCTTAAGCCCGACAAAGCTGGAAACTTTTTCGCCGACTCCTTTTGGACCGCCTGCACAGGTGAAGGCTGCGGTGGCTGCGATTTCAAATTTCAAATGGACGGCTGTTTCTGCCGATACGATAGGCCCGGCGAACCCGGCACACCTGGAGCCTGCTACCAAACCACCAGCGATGAACCGCTTTTGACCCGAGTGCCGCTCAAAGTTGCCCGCGAATAAACATCTCAAAATTCTAATTTCTCAATCCTCCCATGCCCAAGTCTGTACACCCTATTAAAATTCTCGCCTCTGTCGAACTCGGCAATCCCGCTGCGCATTGCGCGCATTTTGGTATTTGTTCTATAGCGGTGCTGTCTCTGAGGCAATGGACCGTTTTCAAGCCTGGGCATATTCGCCATTTGAAAGCCATCTTATCGGTTACAAGTTCTGGAAGCCTGCGGTTTGAATTTTCTTTAGAGAGCATGAGGGCGGATACACGTGCTCAGTTTTTCTCGTCGGATGGGTTTCGGGTGGATCATGCCGCTGTATTGCCCCGTTCCATTACCCATTTGCTTAGGATTCCCCAGAGAGCAGGCATTGTACCCGGTATTTACGTCTTGAGCTTGTTGACCGATGCGTTGTTTATGGAATTGACATTAGAGATACCATAACCGGCTTTGGCAGCAGCTATGGCGCGAACATCCTTTAATAATACAAAGAATTGATAATCAATTTTTTGGGCGTAAAAACAGTTCTTTTTTCCTTCAAAAAAACCTCGAAAAACCTGCTCAACTATCGGTACTAATAAGAATCCTAGTCCTGCACCTTCGCTTCATCATTCTTTTCAAAATATTTCCATTGTAGTGAGAACCGATGGACGGGGTTTGTTGCCACGGGAGGCAATAGTACTTTTTTCTTCAACCATATAGAGGATGCCTCCATAGCAGTAGATATCAAAACCAGCAGCGCAAGCGTATTGCTGATAGGCAATTACATCAATCGCAACATTATAGGTTTAAATGCAAAGGGCATTGCTGTGAATGCCATACTGGCACACAATCAGTTTGATTGCACCTCTCCTTTGAATGGCACTAATTTAGGCTCTTTTGTCGGGGTTCAGTTAATCCACTGTCCTTCTTCTGCGATAGGGCTAACGATCAATGAACCCACAGCCAGAAATATATTCAGGAAACAGAAATACGCAGTTAATCTTGTGAATGGAACAACATCACATGCCTGCTCCATAACAATAAAGAGCAAATACATATTCGTGACAATACGATTCATGTAACGAATGAACCCGCATCCTCACATTCTAAATTCGGCATTAGTCTAGACCGTTCCAAATTTGGGGATGATGATGTGTTTCGCAATACCATTGATCGAAACCATCTTGTAATACACGATTTTGCTGGCAATAATAGACGCGGAATGCACATAAGAGGCGGCGCATCTATCCACGATTTTATGCGGATTGACTCCAACACCATCGAGGCAATGACGGGCGGAAACTCAGGAAGACAAACCAAGTTCATTGATATTGACATCAGTGGGGCAGACAATTTCAAAGTGACCCGAAACACCATTAGAAGCACCAACACGTTCTCAACCGGTAATAATCGCTGGGGTATTTTTATGGTGAACGGAGCAAATACACCCGCTGAAGGCAATGTCTTATGGTACAACAATATTTTAGGGATAGGTCCAGATGGTGGCTGTTGTGCCATCCATGCTGAAAATGCGGGACCTTGGAGTATCTGTTCTAATACTACCGACCATACTTACCATGGCTTTCATTTTATTGGTAACTGTGGCAAATCGTCATTTGGTCTGAACACCATTAATGATCACAATCTGGACCCATTAAACCTCTATGTCGGTGGCACAGGCCTATTTCTACAAGGCCATGGAGCAGACAATGCATTTTTAGGCGACCAGGAATGTCTGGGAAACCATTGGGCTTTAACGGACTATTCTTTAGCAAATGCCTATACTGCTATTTTACTTGGGAATAACCTGAGTGGGCCAAGCGGTAGCACCATTCAAATCAATGAATTTAAAGTAGAAAATCTGAACGACCCGCATCAGGCTCCCATTGACAGAAACCCAATGCAAAATTGGTTTAAACCTGGTACAGATTGTCTTCAAACTCCTACCGAATGTGCTGAGCAAACATCTTCTGGTTTTGATGAATGTTTTATCGGCTACCTCTGCTAGCTCCCATATCACTTTGGACAATCTGGAAATAAATATCAAAAGCAAGCAAGCAGAAATAAACACCTTGGATGCCATCGCTCAACAGTGTACCCAAGTAGCAGGACGTACCAAAAGTGCTGCGGCTGCGATGCTGCCACCAGCGGAAGGAGCACAGTATTGGCGGGAAAATCCTGATACTGACAATTGCCCTCAGCAAATAGAACGGGATGCAAGTTTTCAAACCATCATTCTATCCCTATCTCCTAACCCATGTTCAGATGTACTGCACGTCCAATTTGATACTCCATTTATTGGCGATCTAATCATTTCGGACCTGTCTGGCCGGGATGTCCAACACTTGCATGTCCAGGATAAATCGCTAACGCTGGATATACCTGTTGAGCAGTTAAATAACGGTGTATATTTCCTTTCATCCTCTACCTTGTTAGGAAAACCATCTAAGAGCATCAAATTCGTCGTTCTCCGATAATTCTTTTCACTCAGCCCCCCTGCTTGGCATAGCCAAGCAGGGGGGCTATTGACATTGTTCACTATGCGTAAAACACTTCAAGCATTCACTGTCCTGCTCCTTTTTTCGGTCGCAACATTTGCTCAAGGAAAAAATGATTCTCAATGGGTCACCGGCTATGGCACAAATCTTGCAAATCACGGTGGTGGAACAAGGATTGATTTTAATACCGTAAAGCCTACGCTAACCCATTTTTCCTTGCCATACCATTTTGGGTTCAACATGCCTTGTAGCATCTCTGATGATGAAGGGAATCTTCAATTCTACGCCAACGGTTGTAAAGTAGTCAACTACAACAACGAAGTCGTTGAAAATGGGGAAGACTTGAGCCCTGGTTATTTCCAGAACATAGAGTGCGACGAGCCCATCTATGGCTACGACTCCTATCAAAACATGATGATACTGCCCCTGCCGGGGCATCCCCAGCAATACGTCTATTTTCATCATACCATGGAAATGGACATTAGCAGCGGGAAAATACTTTACACTGAAGTTGATATGAGCGCCAACAACGGGACAGGAAAGGTGATCCAGAAAAATCATTTGTTGAGGGGGCCTGTCACGCAAGAGGGTGCTTTCACTGCGGTAAGGCATGGAAACGGCCAAGACTGGTGGATCATCATCCCACAGGAGTATGTCAATGTATATAACCTCTATCTCCTGACCCCTGATACTATCATTGGGCCTTTTACACAAGACTGGGAAGACAGCGAGGCTTCCATGTACCCAAAAACGGGATGGAATGTGGTTATTTCTCCGGATGGGACAAAGTTTGCACGGGTAACCCTTACTTGGGTAGACGGGGTCAACCGATTCAACCGCGTTTATCTCTACGACTTTGACCGTTGCACAGGCAACTTGTCCAATCCACAGGTCATAATGATGTCTGACCCCAATGTTTATGCTTCCTGGGCGGCCATTTCTCCCCATTCACGATTCATGTACTTCCAGTTAGCCCAAAACAAACTGTTCCAATATGACCTGTATGCTCCGGACATTGCAGCCTCCGCACAATTGATCGCCGAGTACGATGGTTTTGTTACCCCGCAGGGATTTTCATGCGCTTTTCACGCCATGGCGCTCGCCCCAGACAATAAAATTTACATGTCCTGCACCAGTGGCATTTACTACTATCACACGATTCATGCACCAGACGAACCAGGTTTGGCCTGTGACTTTCGGCAGCATGATTTGGAATTACCTACAGTAAATGACATATTAATGCCTAACTACCCTAATTTCCGCCTGAGTCCCATGGACGGCAGCCCCTGCGACACCTTTGGCTTGGACAACCTGCCCGTTGCCCACTTCCGTTGGAAGCAGGAAGACACCCTCTCCCCGCTGCAGGTCAATTTTACAGACCTCTCTTACTTTGAGCCAGCCACCTGGCTCTGGAATTTTGGCGATCTTGCCTCGGGTGCAGCGAACATGAGCCAGGACACCAGCCCTGTACACCTTTTTTCTGCACCGGGTCATTACACTGTCTGCCTCACGGTTTGCAATGCGAATACATGCGATACAGCCTGCAAAGAGGTAGAAGTAGAGATTGTAAGCACCGTCACGACACAAGAAGGAGGCCAAAAGATTATGCTCTTGCCAAACCCCGCTTCAGATATATTGCACATTCAATTGGAAACACCTATGAAGGGCATGGCTATGATCTCCGACCTTTCAGGACGAACGCTTCAAGTGTTTTCCATCGTCGAAAATGTGGAGGTCATTGATATGCCAGTTGCCGACCTGGCTAATGGCGTTTATGTACTTTCCTTATATGATGAGTCTGGGAAACTACCCTTTAGTGCCAAATTCGTCGTTTTGCAATAAAGTGAAAACTAAAACGGGGAACCAGCCAAAAGCCGATTCCCCGTAATATTTTCGAGTGGCCGAAGCCAAATTATCCTTTTGCTTTGGAAGCGTCCACCACCGCTTTGAAAGTCGCGGGGTGATTCAGCGCTAGATCCGCCAGTGCTTTTCGGTTTAAGCCGATGCCCTTTTGGCTGAGCAGGTGGATGAAACTGCTGTAATTTATGCCCATGGGGCGTACAGCGGCGTTGATACGAGCGATCCAGAGGCGACGGTAAATGCGCTTTTTGAATTTGCGGTCGCGGTAGGCGTACTGCCAGCCTTTTTCGAGCGCGTTCTTCGCTACGGTGTAAACTTTGGAGCGGGCACCGAAGAAACCTCGGGCGGCTAGCATGATTTTTTTCCGGCGGGCGCGGCTGGCCGGGTTGTTTGTTGCTCTTGGCATGAAAAGATTTTCTAGTGCGACACCGGGGTTGTTAGTTTTGAGTTTCAAGTACTTTTAACTTGCCACTTTTACCTATCAACACTTTTAACCAATGTCCTCGTTAAAAAATGTGAATTGAAAAAATTCCCGCCTTTGCGGAAATCGTGGTTACCGAAGTGGTTGAGCGTACAACCGGACGACGGTTTTAAATAACGAGCATTCGCTCGATGCGTGCGTGCTCGGATTTATCAACCACTACACCGTGGCGCAGGTGGCGCTTGGCTTTGGTTGATTTTTTGCGCATCAAGTGACGCATTCGAGCGCGGTTGCGCTTAACTTTCCCCTTGCCAGTCACCGAAAAACGCTTCTTGGCGCTGGAGTGGGTCTTCATTTTAGGCATGACAAAAATATCTGTTTGAAAAACGGAGCGCAAAAGTACAATTCCTTGGCAAAGCACAAAAGGAAAGTTTCAAAATTATTGGACAAAAACAAAACGAAGCGGTTTCACCCGGCCTTGTTTGCCGTATAACACATACAGCCCGGAGTTCAAAGCCTGTGCAATCGGCAAGGTCAGCGTTTGCTGGTTCGAGGAAACGGGGCTGTGGTACACCAGCGTGCCCATCATGTCCACGATGTATAGTTCGTCTTCGAGCGGAAAGTGCTGCTGCCATTCAAGCACCAGGTCGCCCTCCGAATTTTGAAAGGCTTTTGCGTCCAAGGCGGTTTCAGGCTCGAAGGCTGCCGTTGCGCCAGCCACCTCAAATGAATCGACTAATTTCAAATCGTCGTTGACCAAATATGCTACGGTCCAAATACCAGCCTTGTCGGCAGGAGGGGTGTTGATGTAAGTCCAAACGTAGTAGTACCACCATTCGTAAGGGTGGGCATAATCAAACTGAAACCACAAATCTCCCTGTGGGTCATACCATTTCACCGTACTGATATCGCCTGGAAAAACGCCGTAACCCTGCACCCAGAATGTAACCACCCGGTCAGAAGACGAAAACACTTCCTGGCCAGGAAGGCGCTCTTTCAAGGTGTCGAGCGTAGGGATGAAATCGGTGAAATCATGATCGATAAGCCCAAACTCATGAACATAGGCCAAGGTATCCAGCCACAAGGTTTGAGGGTTCCCGCAAGAACCAGAAAATGGGTCCCAGTAATACAAGCTGTCATACCAAACCTCAAAATGCAGGTGTGGGTCGCTGGAATAACCACTGCTGCCTACTTCCGCAATTTTTTGGCCCATCGTTACGGTATCACTCAACTGAAGGGCCACAGAACCCTTTTTCAAATGACCATAGTAGGTGTAAAAACCATTGAAATGCCGAATGGCCACATAATTGCCGAGCCCGCCAGCAACAGCGGTCTTGTTTCGATCAAACAAGGTATCCAAAATGTAAGTAACTACCCCGGTATTCGCTGCATACACGTCCACACCCGCATCCATTTGGGCAAAGTTCCGAAGCGTAAAATCTGTGCCCTGATGTCCATCGTAGGTTTTATGGCCACATTTAAAATCCTGGATGCTATCGAAGCTCCAGTCCACATAGTTCACCAAATAATAATCTTGCAAGTGCGCCCCTTGGATTGGGATACTAAACTGTGGCACCCCTACCTGTGCTGCCAGCGAAAATGGAAACGCAAAAACCAGTAAAAATGAGATTTTTTTCATATTTTGGCATTCAAAATATATTGCTTGAGCCCCATGGGGGGCATTTAGACACATTGGATACAGCAGTCATGCTTACACGAAAAACCCCGCAAGGCAAAAACCGTGCGGGGTTCAAAGAATATGATCAATGCTGGGCAAGTGCTCAGCGCAAAACAGCGTTTCTTTAGTCGTTGGCAGGCGAAGAAGAAGACTCCTTTTTCTTCGCAGGGCCTTTTTTGGGCGACAGGATGACGTGCATCCGTTTGCCTTCGAGTCGTGGCAATTGGTCAGCGGAGCCATGGTCTTCCAGTTCTTTCATAAAACGGAGGAGCAGGAGCTCGCCACGCTCTTTGAACACAATGGCGCGGCCGCGGAATTGCACATAAGCCTTTACTTTGTTGCCTTCGGAGAGAAAACTTTTAGCGTGACGCAATTTGAAGTCAAAATCGTGCTCGCCGGTTTCAGGGCCAAAGCGGATTTCTTTAAGCTCTACCTTCACCGCATTGGCTTTGAGCTCCTTCTCGCGTTTTTTCTTTTGGTACAGGAATTTGTTGTAATCCACAATACGCACCACGGGTGGCACTGCATTGGGGGTTATTTCCACCAAATCAAGCCCCAGTTCTTCGGCCCATTTCTGGAGTTTTGAAGTGGGGTACACGCCCGACTCAACAGGCTGCCCTGCTGCCGCGCTTATTTCTTCAAGATTGTCGCCAATGAGGCGCACCTCGTTGGCGCGGATGAAATTGTTGATGTTGTGCTCTGGTGGGCGTGGGCCGCGGTTGAAAGGTCGGCCCCCTCCTGGGCGAGATCCGGGGGGGCGTGCGCCGCCGGGGGGTTTAGGTCGGTAAGGTTTGAATGCCAATTAATGTGATGGTTTGGTGAAAAAAAGGTTCGCGTTGAATTTGTTCTGACGCGTCCGTTGGCAAATAGTGTTGCAAAAGTAAAAATTGTTGAGCGGATTGACGCGGAGGGGGCGAGGAAAAATTTTTTGTTTTAGGAATGCGCTCTCCCACCATCAACCCAACTTGTCCTGATAGCCCGGCAGATGAAGGTATCCTTCCTCCTTTATTGCTGCCGGAAGATTAAACCGAGCCGCCACTTCGGCCACGTCTTTTGCGTCCATGCTGCCTTTTTCATTGAGTACACGGGAAAGATCAAGTAGGAAATCAAGGTGCTTGGCAAGCAAAGCACGGGTGTCTTTTACAATACCCGAAATCATAGCCTCCACATCTTTGTCGGTGGCATTTTTATCCATCGAAAAGCCATATTCCAGGGTGTAGTTGGCCTGATAGCGCTCATCGAAGCCGTGGCGGCGGATGTAGTCCATGGCAAGCATGGTCACATGCTCGCGGTCGTTTGAACGACTCACCGTGGCGTTTTCATCGCCAAAAACAAGTTCTTCAGCCAAGCCCCCCGCAAGGAACACCTTTATCTTTTTGAGCAAATTTTCCTTCGTTTCATATATCTCATGCGGGAACGTGAAACCAGAAGCATAACTGCTCGCTACTTTTGATTTGAGCTGTAAGGGCGCGATGCCAAAGAGTGTAACGTATGCCACGGCATGGCCCGCCTCGTGAACGCTCACATTGGCCACCACGTCGGCAATGTTGCCCTGGCGGATTTTGTCAATGCGGCCCACGAACGGAATCTCAACTTTTCGGCTGCCAATTTGGGCCGATATTTTTTTCCCTTCGTTGTCATAATCAATGGAAAACGAGTCGCTTCCATCGTTCAGGCATTCAAAAAGAAACTTGCTTAGATTGGTTTCCAAAATATCGGTCACACTGCTGAACACGGGCCGAACGCCCTGCACCGGAAATACGCCATTGCGGTAAATGAGGGCAAAAACGTTGTCCGAAATGTGAATTTTCACATTGAAACGCACTTCCGTGCGGCCCACTATTTTTCCTACTTCCTTGCGAATAAGCGACTCGAAATCAGCCTTTCGGAGACTGGGGTAAATAAGGTGGATGTTGCCAAAACGCGCTACCTGCTCCGGGCGAAAGCGGCGCGTGAGGGCGTTTTTGATGTCCACAGCTGTTATTTTTTTTGTGAAAGCGTGGTAAATATCCGCGTCTACCTCACTGTCGGACGTGTGTGTGGCCATTTGAAACGCCTCATCGAGGTTGCCGCTGATGAGGATGAGCATTTGCGAATAATCTATCGGCTCGAACACGCGGCGGCGGCTCTTGGCTTCGATGATAATGTCGAGCATCTGTTTTTTGCTCATCTCTGCGATGTCGAGCACATCTTCCTCCAGTTCGAGCATTTTTTTCAAATTCCGGGCCTCCCAGATCCCAATAGTGTCTTGCGAGGGGTCTTCTGGCGGTACAGGCTCTCCAGGTGGACGGCGGTTGCGCTGCCGTTGGTTGAACATGAAATCGGAAATATAATAGTCGAAATCCTCTTTTTCGCGCTTGGCGAGGCGGCCATCGGAGAGCAATTCCCAGAAATCGTTGAACTTGGTGACCTGCACTGGCGATCCATCCGGCTCGATGGTATAGAAGCGTTGGATCTCGTCGAAGAGCACAATAGCCGGCCGGCTGTCCACTAATCCGTTGGATTTCAAGATGGCATTTACACTGCTAAAATAAGTTGTTTGGTCGGTATTTCCCAACTCAACTTCGGCGAAACGCTCCTGAAAATCAAGGTGTTGCACCAACCGGCGCACCAGATCGGTTTTGCCCACCCCGGTCATTCCCCAGAGGCACACGATGATGGGGCGGGTGAGCACCTCCGGCATCAGGTACCAGACCTGGATATAGTCGAGCAGACTGTCAATAATTTCATCAATGCCCACAAAATCCTCTTTGAGGCGTAGGCGCAGAATCTCGAGCGCGGCGCGGCGCTGCCCGAGGCGATCTTTGTCAATGGCAAATTTTTGTTGTTCCATAAATGCGGCGCTAAGAAACGAAAGCTTGGCAGGAAAGTTCCGAAGACCATAACCTTACCTTGCATCTTAAGCAAAAAAGGGATTTGTTTTGAAGGATAAAAAAGGTGAATTTTGCAGAAAAATATATTCATGCTCACACAACCAGCAACCCTTTACGACGATTTTGCGGAGTTCATCGCAGGGCTTTCACCGGATAAGGGTTTGGCCTATTACGCCCCAGAGCGTGTACAGCAACGAGTAGAATATTTGGTAGAGCGAAAAAAGACAGGCATCCTAAGCCCTGATGAATCGGGCGAGTTAGAAAAATATTTTCTATTCGAACATATTGTTCGACTTGCTAAAGCCCGTGCATTAAAATTACTCAACCCTTCGCCCACCGCCGGCAGAAAATGAGCCGTTATGTCTCTATTGAGCTGCGCCGTGAGGTAGCGGAACGGGCAGGTTTCCGTTGCGAATATTGCCGCTTGCCAGAAGCAATTGCGATGGGCAGGTTTCAAGTTGAACACATCATCGCCATTAAACATCACGGACTCACTGTTTCCGAAAATCTTGCTTATGCCTGCCCTGTTTGCAATGCCCACAAAGGCACCGATATTGGCACCGTGCTCGAAGGGAACGAAACAACAATTCCCTTTTTTAAACCGCGCAAGCATGACTGGCTTGAACATTTTGAAGTAAACAATGGTGAGATTCTGTCAAAAACCTTGTTGGGCGAGGCAACAGTTAAAATATTGGAATTCAACACACTAGAGCAAATTCTGGAACGACTCGAGTTGAGCGGTACTGGTATTTACCCTTAGTTCAAAAACTATTTGCGAGGTTTGCGCAGCTTTAACTATTATGAAAGTAAAATTCTGCGGCGCAGCCCGCGAAGTCACCGGCTCCTGTCACCTGCTTACCCTTGACAACGGCTTCAAAATCCTCCTTGACTGCGGACTCTACCAAGGTAGCGACGACGATGGCCGGGCAGGTGCTGAGAACCCTATCACGGGTTTCAACGAAAAATGGCATTTCGATCCCAAAGAAATTGATTGCCTGGTGCTGAGCCACGCACACATTGACCACACGGGCCGTGTGCCAAAACTTGTGGGCGACGGATTCCGGGGAAAAATATACTCCACCCACGCCACCCGCGACCTTTGTGCCATAATGCTTCTGGACAGTGCCAAAATCCAGGAAAGCGACGCTGCATACTTCAATAAAAAGCATCGTAAAGAGACCGAGCCAGAGAAGAAACCGCTGTACACCTTGGAAAATGTACAGCAGGTAATGCATCAGTTTGCAAGTTTCAACTACGAACAGTGGTTCCATATCCATCCCGATGTACGATTGCTTTACCGCGACGCAGGTCATATCCTTGGCAGTGCAACGGTGACCCTAGAAATTCAGGAAGGCGGAAAAACCATCCATTTTGGCTTTACTGGCGACATTGGTCGGCCGCATCGCCCCATCTTGGGCGATCCTTTGCCCATGCCCGAACTCGACTATCTCATCTGCGAAAGCACCTATGGCGACCGCGAACACGAATCGCCACCGGCCGAAATGGGGCACTTTGTCAATATCATCCGCCGTACCTGCGTGGAGAAACGAGGAAAGGTCATAATTCCTGCTTTTTCTGTTGGGCGCACGCAGGAAATCGTGTACATGCTTGACAAGCTCCAAAATGCAGGAGAGTTGCCAAAGGTGCCTGTGTATGTGGACAGCCCACTTTCGGTCAATGCAACCGAGGTTTTTGTAAATCACCCAGAGTGCTTCGATGCTGATCTCCACCGCTATATGACCGAGGACGACAATCCTTTCGGTTTCAATGGCTTGATTTATATCCGCGACACCGAAGCCTCCAAACAACTCAACAACTCACCCGAGCCTTGCATCATCATTTCAGCCTCGGGCATGATGAACGCTGGCCGCATCCGCCACCACGTCGCGAATAATATTGAGCACGAACGAAATACTATTCTCATTGTGGGTTACTGTTCGCCCAACACCCTCGGCGGACAACTTCGCGCAGGAGTGGAAAGCGTATTTCTCTTTGGGCAAAACCTTGAGGTTAAGGCAGATATAGAAATCATGGATTCGTTCTCCGCTCACGGCGACCGGGTGGAAATGCTCGAAATGATCTCCAGCCAAAAGCAATCCGTAAAAAAACTCTGGCTGGTACACGGCACGATTGACCGTCAGGAAAAATGGCGGGATTATTTGCTGGCGAATGGTTTTAAAGAGGTGGGAATACCGCGACTTGGTGAGGAAGAAACGTGTAACTAGTGCCGAGTCCACCAGTTGGCGTATGAATCTGGCGGCCATATTTTCCACTCATCTTCGTTGCTCGTCGGTTAAAATGTCCCGCATTTCGCCCTCCTCGCGCCTTAATGTGTGAAAAATCTGCCTTCGCATATTCATACGCCAACTGGTGGACTCGCCACTAGTCGTCGTAGTGACCGTAGCATTTTGCCACCTCAATAACAGCACCTTTGACCCGATAAATAAGGCGATGTGCTTGAGTAATTCTTCGGCTCAAAAAGCCTTGATAATCACCTTTTAGAGGCTCTGGTTTGCCAATTCCTTTGAAGGGATCGCGGGCAATGTCTAAAAGCAAAGTGTTGATTTTGTCTATTATATCGTCGTCAAGTTTCCGCCATGCTATTTATTCTTCAAAGGCGGTTGGTGAGAATTGGATGCTCCGAGCCATGATCTATTTTTTTGCAAGTCCTTCAAATTCCTCCAACGAAAACATGACGCCTTCGCCTCGCTCAAGCTCGGCAATTGATTTGTCCAGCTTGTCAAAGTATTCTTGACGAGTCTCTTTTCCAGGTGCTTCCATCGGGACTGCTTCAATGCTGATGGTCAGGGCAGCGTTTTGACCCTTCAAGTAGGATTTGATCTTCTCGAAGATTTCTTCGGTGAATTCTTCCGCAGAAATTGTGAATTTTGCCTGAACCATTTTTTTAAAATTTCCACAAAAGTAAATCAAAACCGAGTTTTTATGATCCCCCGCAAAAAAATCTTCAATGACCCGGTTTATGGCTTTGTGTCAGTGCCACACGGCATTTTACTGGATTTGATAGACCATCCTTACTTTCAGCGGCTTCGCAGAATTCGACAGCTCGGCCTTACCTCTTATGTGTACCCAGGGGCTTTGCACACGCGGTTTCACCACGCCTTGGGCGCCTTGCACCTTATGCAGCAGGCCATAGAAACCCTGCGCAATAAAGGGACAGAAATTACGCCGGAAGAAGCCGAGGGAGCTTGTATTGCGATTCTTTTACACGACATTGGTCACGGCCCTTTCTCCCATGCCCTCGAACACACCCTGGCCGATATGCACCATGAGGAACTTTCCAGCCTTTTCATGGAAGACCTCAATCGCCAATTTGAGGGGCGTTTGGCACTGGCGATGAATATCTTCCGAGACCAGTATCCAAAAAACTTCCTCCACCAACTCGTGTCAGGACAACTTGACATGGACCGCATGGACTACCTCAACCGCGACAGTTTTTTTACTGGCGTGAGCGAGGGGGTAATCAGTTACGATCGTATCATCAAGATGCTCGATGTACACGAGGGCGAACTGGTAGTAGAAGAAAAAGGCATTTACAGCATTGAGAAATTCCTCATAGCACGGCGGCTGATGTATTGGCAGGTGTATCTGCATAAAACAGGGGTGTCTGCTGAAAAAATGCTCATCCACACCCTGCGCCGTGCAAGAGAGCTCTCACTTGCCGGAGAAGAACTCGAAATGCCGCGCCATTTGGCTTGGTTTTTCAATTGGAAGCCAAACGATGCATCTGTACCTGCCGAATTGCTTTCTCATTTTTCCCGTTTGGACGACCACGACATAACAGCGGCCATCAAGTATTGGTCGGAAGCGCGAGACTTCACGCTCGCTTTCTTGTCCAAGGGCTTGCTTGACCGGCAGTTGTTTAGACTGGAATGGCATTCAGAACCAATCGCTGCCGATTATGTTCTATCCATACAACAAAAGGTGCGAGCCAATATGAGCGAAAACGCGATACTTGAGCACCTTGTATATACTGGCTTAGAAAGCAACCGCGCTTACGACGATTCCAAAGAACAGATAAAAATTCTTTTTAAAAACGGTGCGGTGCTTCCGATTGACCAATGTTCGGACGTACCCCTTTACACTCAACTGATTACGAAGCATTATATCTGTTACCCTAAAAATATGATGTAGATCATCCACCCAATGATCAAAATTTCATAGTAAAAACACTTCATTTCAGGGCTTATCCATTTACTTTTGTGCCTTATCATTCAAAAACGAACGAAGTCAAACATTTTTAATAGTTAACCAATTCATTCTCATTATGGGAAAAATACATTTCCTCCTCTCTTTCCTGCTTATCGGTTTTGCAATGGCAGCTTCCGCCCAGGATGCACCGCCAAACGCCCAACCGGGTAAGTGCTACGCCAAATGCCTCATCGCCGACCAATACGAAACCGTCACCGAGCAAGTGACCACTAAACCTGCCGGCAAGCGCACCATAGCGGTGCCAGCCACATACGAAAACAAGACCGAAACCATTACTGTGAAGGCAGGGAGCAAACGGATTATCGCTGTGCCTGCTGTGTACGCTGCCGAAACCGAGCAAGTGTTGGTGAAAGCCGCCAGCAAACGCATTGTTCCCGTAGCTGCTGTGTACGAGAACATTGAAGAGCGCGTACAGATCAAACCTGAATCCAAGCGCATTATCGCTGTTCCCGCAGCGTACGAAACCGTTCAGGAGCGCATACAAATCAAAGCAGAGGGCAAACGTCTTGTAGAAATCCCTGCTGTGTACGAAACCGTCACCGAATCTTATGCGATGGAGCCCGCCTACACCAAAATTGACGTGTTGCAACCCAAATACGAAAACGTCACCGAACGTGTAGAGACGAAGCCTGCTTCCACCAAATGGGTGAAAAAGCGCGCCGATGCCAACTGCCTTAGCGCCAACCCTGATGATTGCCTTGTGTGGTGTTTGGTCGAAACACCTGCTGAATATCAGACCATTACCAAGCGCGTCAACAAAGGTTGTGATGGCTCAGGAATGGCCGACGCTGGTTGTACCAAAACCACGGAAGTCCCTGCAAAAATGGGCATCCGTACCGTCCGCAAAGTGCTGACTCCGGCCACTACCCGTGAGGAGCTTATACCCGCCGAATTCAAAACCATGTCGGTTCGCAAAGTGAAAACTCCGGCTGCTACCCGTGAGGAAATCATCCCGGCTGAATACTCTGTCGTGAAAAAACAGGTAATCAAAACACCCGCTACTACCCAAGATGTAGAAATTCCGGCAGAATATGCTACCATAAACAAACAGGTGGTTAAATCCCCTGCGGCTACCCGGGAAGAAGAAATACCGCCAGTAACGCAGTCGCTTACCACCCGCGTGGTAAAAACAGCTGCCACCACCCGCACCGAAGACATCCCAGCTGAAACGGCTACCATCACCAAGCGCAAACTGGTAAAACCCGGCGGTTTCACCGAGTGGCGCGAAGTGCTCTGCGGCGAAAAAGTAACGGGCTACACCATCCGCCAGATACAAGCCGCGCTTATCAAAGCTGGCTACGAGCCAGGCCCTACCGACAACATCATGGGCGCCCGCACGAAGGCTGCACTTGTCAAATTCCAAAAAGACAAGAACCTCCCGGTGGGCAACCTCGATTTGGAAACATTGAAAGCTTTGGGGGTGAATTATTAATTCATCACTGGAATATTCAGATTGAAGAAGCCCTGTGCTGCACAAGCAGCACAGGGCTTTTGAATTTCCTGAACAAATGTTGGGGTTTTTTCGGCGCTGCTCGCAGCATATTGTAGCATAGAAAGCAGCAAAAGGGTTTTCTTTTAGTTAAGTTTGCCTGACGGCTTGGCAGTTGTGGAAAATAATTAGAAAACTTGCACGGTTTTTGAACGTAGATTTGAAAAGATCAAACGCGCTCTTTTTTTCCCAAGAACTCCAAACCCTCCTATAACAAAAACATGGACAATAACCCGATTCAATACATGGTGGACTTTACACTGCCCACCGACCTCCCTGAAGAATTTGTCAACAAAATTCCTCAACAACGCAGCATGGTGAACCGCTTGCTCAGCGAGGGCAAAATTCTCAACTACGCCCTTTCGCTCGAAAACTCCAAGCTCTGGGTTGTATTCGCAGCCCATTCTGAGGCCGATCTGATGGAAATGGTGCATCGCCTGCCACTTACACGCTATATGAAGGTGCATGTGAACGAACTCACTTTTTACAATTCGGTCAATGCGTTCGTGCCAGCGTTTTCGGTCAATTGAATTGGAGGACGGTGGACTGCTAGACGTTGGACGTTTGAATTTAAGCGCCGCTTCGGATCACAATGATCCGAAGCGGCGCTTGTTTATTCAGCGAAGCCGCAAGACGGGTGGCGGTGGCTAAACTCAAATATTCAACTTCCTCAATTCCTCTTTCAATTCGCGCAGGGGAAGACTTTTGTAAGCCATGTTGGACAATGTTGCATCGCCCACTTTCATGTCTTGCTGAGCAAACTGCGGCATTCCGTCTTTGATTTTGATGGCAATGATGGTAATTTTTTTGCCCTTTGGCAAACCGTTTGCGGCGTAGGTTCCTTCCGAATTTCGATGAAATGGCAGCATGGCATTGATGTCCTTGCAAATGGCGTACAGCGTTGCGTCTTCTGCTTCCTGTATCAGCACCTCCATCTTTTCGGCGGGGTCGTTATAGAAGCGGTCACAGTTTATCCAGCCGAGTTTGCTGACTGTGGCAACGTAGCCCTTGAGGGCATAGTCGAGTTGCTCCGGCGATTTAGAGGTAAGCAAAGTTCTTTCCTTGATTTCGGTTTGCAGGCTATCTGAAATGGCTTTGATGCCCGTCGCAGAAAGCATTCGAGATAGAACACGGTTGGAGGTGTCACTAGCTATCGAGTTATATGCTAGCGAACGGGCATGCTTAAAGTCTTTGTATGTGTCCATAACCTTCGTCCCGATGATGCTCTCATACAAGTTGCCAGTTTCTTTGATGCTCTTCTTTGCATCGTCAGAAAATCCGGCTCCCATCAACATCAATTGGGTTTGTTCGTCAGCGGCATTGTCCACCGCCCAATAGAGGCTGCTGTATGTTTCGTAGTCCTGAATGGTTTTTGCTTTCATTTTCAGGGTTTTAGCCAAACTTTTGGAATAAAGGTGCAAGCGCATCTCGCGCTGATATAGCAAGATGGCTTGAAGCCGAACTTGTAGTTCCTTCTCCCAAGTGCGGAGTTCCTGTGCGTAGCGAACCTTGGCTTTTTCATGGCCTTCTACATTGCGCTGGTAGCGTTCGGCGAGTTGAACGTACTTGGCCGAATCGCGCTCATAATTATCCATCTGCTGATCGAAATACTTTTTGGCTTTTTTCAATTCCTTGCGGCTCATTCGGGTCATCTCACCGCTTCCGCCCCCGAACATCCGCTGCGCATTGTTCCATGCTGGTTTTTTGGGCGGGCGCGGTTTGTAGGGTGCTGTTGACCTTTTTGGTTCGGGCGGCATTTGGCCCGTAAATACGGGCAAACTAGGTTTGGGATATTCCGCGACCTTGATAGCTGCGATGCGTTTGCCCAGTTCCGGGTCAATACTGAGTTCCACGCGACTGGGGCGCAAGGTTTTACGGAATTTTTGTCCTGCGGGCTTCCAATCCACCGTTCCGTTTGCCACCGGTTGGGCGTAAAACAATTCCATGCTGGGGTCGAAATTGCCGCCGTTTGGAATGGACACTGTAAGTGCCGCGCCTTCAGCCAGTCGAAGATCGCGACCGCTCGATTGGGCTGTAATGCTCACCATACCGCCTGTCTGCAAAATGCGCCCATCGCTCATGGTCGTGAGGTTATGCAACACAAAATCTGATGGGTCGTAAGCCTCTTGCACCAATAGGTCCACTTCACCCGAAGGCGTAGTGCCATCTTCAAAAATGAAGGCGTTGGCAGGAATAATTACGAGGGTGCCTTTGGAGGCAGTGACCCTCTGTTCCAGACCAGACTGGATTTTCAAAACCTGTTCGGTATTGGCTGAAAGTCGGTCTCGCAACGCATCGAAATCGTTGAAAAAGAAGGCATTGACCGCCACATCTACCCGGCGGCTTTTTTGCCGGCCAATCTCGGTAGGGCCAGCTGCTTTTCGTTCGCCCCAGTTTTGCACCGAGGTTTTGTCCGCGATCAAGCCCTTGGATGCGAGGTAGTTTTTTACAGAAGCAGCTCGATCCGCGGCGAGCCGGAGATTGTGCTGCTCTGTGCCACGGTCGTCGGTGAATGCTTCGATGTTGACTTGGTAATCAGGGGCTTGAAGGAGTGTTGGCGCAAGCGCGTCGAGCGTTTTGCGCGCTTCGGCGGAGAGTTCGGATTGGTCCGTTTCGAAAAAAATGGACGCGGTGGAAGTAGGGGTTTGAGCATAGTTCCTTTCAGGATGACAAACCGCAAAAAGGAGCAGGGCGAGAAGAAAGTTTTTAATCATAGGGAGAAATTGGAAATATTATTGGCAGATTGTTCTAAAACCGCACTAAAAGGCGTTCGGCTTTGGAAATATTGCGTGACTGATTTTTTTAGCATTTGGAATTTATTCCCCGGGTGACTGTCAGTCAGACCTCGTAGGTTTTTAAAAACCTACGAGGTCTCCAGCGTACTTTTGACGCATGGCGTATTTGTTGCCCGAGGAAAAAATAAAAGTCCCGCGTTTCGAGGAATCGGCGGGGTTTTACACCACTGAAAAGGTGTCGCGGCTGATGCAGAAAATCCGCACGGCCAATACCCAACCGGAGGTAGCGTTCCGCAAAGTGTTGTGGCACGTTGGGCATCGCTATCGCCGCAATTACAAGGGCGCGCCGGGCAGACCTGACATCGCTTTTGTGCGCTGGAAAATTGCTGTTTTTATTGATGGCGACTTCTGGCACGGCTACGATTGGGAACACAAACGACTTGCGATCAAAAGCAACCGAGATTACTGGATTCCAAAAATAGAGCGCAACATCCAGCGCGACCGCGAGGTGGACGCGCTGCTCGAAGCAGCAGGCTGGCGACACCTGCGCATTTGGGAGCACGAAGTGAAAAAGGATTTTGGCGCGGCGTTTTACCGGACGCTGCGGTTTATTGAGGAGAAGACGGGGGTGGCGGTGGACTGGGGGGAGGCGAGTTGGGAGTGAGGACACCGATTTAACCGAGTACGCCGATACCACCGATTTTTTCTTTTTTTTTCGGCTGTATCGGCGTGCTCGGTTAAATCGGTGTTCCATTTGTATCGGCTTTTAAAACAAACTATTTTACTTTTGCACAAACTAAACTGTAGGGTGGAATTAAATTCCGACTTGCAAGAACTTCATGGAGAACAATTCGCCTTTAACTGAATTACTGCAACGAATTGACCAGCGCAAAGCCGAGGTGGACGCACTCCGCCCGCTCACACCCGAGCAGGAAGGTCGAATCATGCAGAAATTCCGGCTCGACTGGAACTATCATTCCAATGCCATAGAGGGCAACTCCCTGACTTACGGCGAAACCATCGCATTCCTGATGGAAGGCCTAACAGCCAAAGGCAAGTCGTTCAAAGACCACATGGACATCAAAGGCCACAACGAGGGGATTGACTATTTGATGAATCTTATCAAAAACCGGGATCAATTGAGCGAAAAGATCATCCGTGAACTGCACAAAATGATTCTGGTAGAATCTTACACCAATCCTGCACAAACCCTTGACGGACAAATTGTTGAAAAGCGCGTGACTTTGGGCGCATACAAGACCATGCCCAACCACGTCAAAACTCCCACGGGCGAAACCCACTACTATGCCACGCCCGAAGAGACACCCGCCAAGATGACTGATCTCGTAGATTGGCTGCGCAATCACCAGACAAAAAACGACCTGCATCCGCTTCTACTCGCCGCGACTTTCCATCATCGTTTTGTCGCCATTCACCCCTTCGACGATGGCAACGGACGTATGTCGCGCTTATTGATGAATCTTATGTTCATGCAGTATGGCTACCCACCCGTGGTTATCAAACAGCAAGACTGCCAAGCTTACTACTACGCGCTGCGCCAAGCGGATGCTGGAGAACTGGGGGCGTTTATCGAATACATTGGGGAAAATTTATTGCACTCACTGGATATTCAGCTCAAGGGCGCGCGAAATGAGTCTATGGAAGAACCGGATGATTTGGATAAGGAGATTGCGTTGTTGAAGGGGAGTTTGGAGAAGGAGGAAGTTGTGCCTAAAAATAAAGAAATAGTTCATGATCTATTATCAGCAACATTTTTTCCGCTTTTTCATGAGATGCAAAAACAATGTAAAAAACTGAATGATTTATTTTTTCACACAAAAGATAATATCCATTTCGGAACCGAAGGAAAAGAACCTAATTTGACATTAGTTACCAAAGATTGGGAAGCTATAAAGGCCAATTGGTTGTATGGAAATGGCTTTAAGAATTATGGCATAAAGTTATCTGCTTTTAATTATGAATATAAATGGATAGATTTTCGAAAAATTGATGATCCTTTTAGTTGTCGCAATTCTTTAAATGTCCATTTTGACAAGTTCAATTTTACAATAGAATTTAACGGGGAATACGAAAAACGAAAAATCTCCAAACCCTACTCCCAAAAACTCACCCCCGAAGAATTCACCGACCTC